>NZ_JBHSQW010000015.1:0-40062 GCF_042658695.1 Pseudonocardia hispaniensis
ATCACCGCGACCGCCCCGGCATCCTCGGCGATCCGCGCCTGCTCCGGAGTGACCACATCCATGATCACCCCACCCTTGAGCATCTCGGCCATACCGCGCTTCACGCGCGCCGTCCCCTGCTGCGGGCCGGTGTTCTCGGAGTGAGCCTGCTCGGGCGACACGGCAATACCTCTCTGGGGGGAGAACCAATTGTTGTCAATGGTACGGCAGCACGAGGCGGCGGCTACGCCACGCTCCGGCGGACGGTCGCGGGAATCGGCTCCGGATCGGCGATGTCGAAGTACCGCGGCAGCGGCGCCGTCCCCGCCAGTCGCAGCCAGGCGACCAGCCGCCGCGAACGCAGGTCGAGCGTGTCGCGGACGGCGTCGTTATACACCCGGCGGGCCACGATGACCAGTTGCTCGGCGTCGGCGAGCTCCCGTCCCAGGGCCTCGGCCACCGCGCTGCGATCAATCTCGCTCAGCGCTCTGGTCAGGGTGTTCTCCGCGGACTCGCGGTCGCTCACGGCACCGCCGCGCGCCTCGGCCACCGCGCTGCGCAGCGCCGTCGCGTCCCGCCCGACGGCGGGCAGCGCAGCGGCGATCTCAGCGGCCACCCTCGACCTGCGGTCCAGCGCCGCCTGCAAGCCGACGCGTGCGGCATCGGTCCGGATGTGGAGCCGATCCAGTCGCCGAGCCCGGCTGACGCTGAGCAGGCTCACCCACATCACGACGAGTGCCACCGCGATCAGCGCGAGCCACGGAAGGAGCATCACGACACCCCCTCACTCACCGTCACGAGTTGCCGCGGGTCGGCCGCCATCGCCGCCCGGTAGACCCGCAGCACGGCCTCGGCGACGACGGGCCAGTCGTACTCGGCCGCACGGTGCCTGCCGGCCGCTGTCAGCTCCGCACGGCGAGACGGGTCGTCGAGCAAGGCCGCCAGCGCAGCGGTGAACCCCCGCACGTCTCCGGGCGGGACGAGCACCCCGGCGAGCGTCCCGGCCCCGGCGCCCTCGGACCGCCCGAGCACCCGGCGGAACGCATCCAGGTCGCTGGCCAGCACCGGCGCCCCGGCGGCCATCGCCTCGGTGAGGACCATACCGAAGCTCTCCCCGCCCAGGTTGGGTGCGCAGTAGACGCTCATCGAGCGCAGCGCCGCGGCTTTGGTGGCCTCGTCGACAGCACCGAGAACGTCGATCCGGCCGGCCAGTTCGGGACCCGCCTGCCGGCGCAACGCGTCGGCATCACCCCGGCCGACGACGAGCAACCGCAGCCCCGCGCGTTGTGCCACGAGCGGCCGCAGCGCGTCGAGCAGCACGGGCATCCCCTTGCGTGGCTCATCGAAACGGCCCAGGAAACCGACGGTGTCCCCGTCCGCTCGCGGGTAGCCGGGCAGCAGCGGACCGTGCGCGAGCCGCCGCACATCGACCCCGTTGGGGATCTCGACGGCGTCCCCGCCGAGATGTTCGACCTGCACCCGGCGGGCCAGCGGCGACACCGCGATCCGCGCGGTCACCTTCTCCATCAACGGGCGCAGCACCCCACCGAAGGCAAGGAGCGCGCGGGACCGCTCCGTCGACGTGTGGAACGTGGCGACGATCGGCCCCTCGGCAGCCAGCAACGCCAGTACCGAGATCGAGAACGTGGTGGGTTCGTGCAGGTGGAGAACGTCGAAGGTGTGCTCGGCGAGCCAGCGTCGGACCCGCGCATAGGCCACCGGCCCGAACCGGACCCTGGCCACCGATCCGTTGTAGGGCACGCCGAGCGACCGTCCGGCCGGGGTGACGAAGGCGGGCAGGTCCCGGTCCTCCTCGGCCGGAGCGAGCACCTCCACCACGTGCCCACGGGCCTGCAGCGTGCGCGCCAGGTCGACCACGTGCCGCTGCACACCGCCCGCGACATCGAGCGAGTACGGACACACGATGCCGATCCGCAGCGGAGTCATGAGACCACCGATACCCGATCGGCGGTGAACACGGGCTGGAGCATGTGCCAGTCGGCCGGGGCCCGGGTGATCAGGCCGGTGAAGGCGTCGGCGATCGCCTGGGTGGCCTTGTCGACGGTGGCGCGGTCGGGCACCGTGATCGGCTCCCCGAGGGGAAGCGCCCACCCGTCCGGGGTGAACTGCGGGAAGGCCGGCAGCAGGAGGGCGCCGGTCAGTGCCGCGAGCCGCGCCGGGCCGCGAGGGAAGCTGGCCGATTCGCCGAAGAACGACACCGTCGCACCGAAGCCGCTCAGGTCGCGGTCGGCGACCAGGCAGACGGCCCCGCCCGCGCTGAGCCGCTTCATCAGGGTCCGGTAGGTGGCGGCGCCGTCCTCGGCGACGACGACCTCGAAGCCCAGCGACTCCCGGTAGTCGACGAAGCGGCGGTAGAGCTGCTGCGGCCGCAGCCGCTCGACCACGGTGGTGAAGACCGGTTCACGGCCCCGGAGCCGCAGCGACTCGAGGAACCAGACGCCCGCCATGTCCCAGTTTCCGCTGTGCGGCAGCGCGAACACCACCCCGCGGCCCGCGTCGAGGGCCTCCCACGCGGGTTCCATGCCGGTGACCAGAGGATCCATTCGGCGGTGGATCTCCGTGGGGTCCAACGAGGGGAGTCGGAACACCTCGCACCAGTAGCGCGCATAGCTGCGCAGGCCCGCGCGCACGAGATCGTCCAGCTCGTGCGCCGTGGCGTCCGGGACGACCCGAGCCAGGTTGGCCCGCAGCTGCCGGACCCCGCGCCCGCCACGGCGGGTGGTGATGTCGGCGCCGACCCGGAACGCACCGGAGGCGATCCGCGGTGGCATCGCCCGCACGAACCGCCATCCCGCGCCGTAGCCGCGATCCGCGGCCCAGTCGGCGATCCGTCCACCCATCACGACGTCCCCTGCTGGGACTGCGCGCTGCGGTATGCGGCGACCATCCGCTGTCCGACCGTCCACAGCGACGCCGCCGCGAGCACCCCCAGCGCCACGGCCAGCGCGTAGGGCACCCCCACACCCTGCAGGAACGTCCCGAGCAGGGCGACGATCAGCCGTTCGGCCCGTTCGACCAGCCCCCCGTCGGCGCGCAGCCCCGCGGCCTCCGCACGCGCCTTGATGTAGGAGATGATCTGGCCGGTCACCAGGCAGATCAGCGCCGCGGCGCCGGCCAGCCGCTGCTCGCCCGCCCCGAGGCACCACCACACCAGGCCCGCGAACAAGGCGCCGTCGGCGATGCGGTCACAGGCGGAGTCGAGGACCCCACCGAACGCCGTGCACCGGCCGCGGGCGCGTGCCATCGCGCCGTCGACGAGGTCGAACAGGACGAACGCGGTGATCACCCACGCTCCGGCGACGAGTTCGCCACGGGGCAGGAACCACAGCGCCGCCGCCACCGAGCCGACCGTTCCCGCGACCGTCACCGCGTCCGGAGTGATCCCCAGACCGACAAGCCGGCGCCCAATCGGGTCGAGCAGACGATTGATGCGGGCACGAGCGTGGAGATTGAGCATCGACGGGTGCCGACTCCTGCCGGACGGAAGCGAACGGACGGTCAACGGACCAGATCGAGCCTAGTCCTGATCGGCCGGGTGACCGGCCGGGGGCCCGCCGCTGGTTGCCTGCTCCCAGGCGCTGGCAAGCACATCGCGCGTCTCGGAGAGCAGCTGCGGGATGACCTTCGTCTGCCCGACGATGGTGATGAAGTTCGCATCGCCGCCCCACCGGGGCACGACGTGCTGATGCAGATGCTCGGCGAGCGACCCGCCCGCCGCCGCGCCCAGGTTGAGACCCACGTTGAAGGCGTGCGGCGCCTCCACCCGCTTGATCGCCTGCACCGCCTTCTGGGTGAACCCCATCAGTTCGGCAGCCTCCCGCTCGGTCAGCTCCTCCAACTCGGCGACATGCCGGTAGGGCAGCACCATGAGATGCCCGGGGTTGTACGGGTGCAGGTTGAGCAGCGCATACACCGTCTCGCCGCGGGCCACGATGAGGCCCTCCCGGTCGGGCAGGCCGGGGATCCGGCAGAACGGGCAGCCGCCCTCGCCCGCCTCCTTGATGTA
This sequence comes from Pseudonocardia hispaniensis, assembly GCF_042658695.1. Classification (NCBI taxonomy): domain Bacteria; kingdom Bacillati; phylum Actinomycetota; class Actinomycetes; order Pseudonocardiales; family Pseudonocardiaceae; genus Pseudonocardia; species Pseudonocardia hispaniensis. The sequence continues at coordinate 4,007 of NZ_JBHSQW010000015.1, forward strand.
GGCCAGTCGGTGCGGAGTCCATAACCGGCGGAAACCGTCCGGCGTCCCGACTCCGTCCTGGGCCACCATCGCCGGCTCGTCCACGATTCGATCCTATGCGGCGCTCATCCGCCGATCGGAAACGCTTCCGCCACCGGCGAGGCGTTCTCGCGTCGATGGATCCACCCGACGATCGCCTCGACGGCCGCATCCACCGCGATCCCGTTGAGCTGGGAGCCGTCCCGGAACCGGAAGCTGACCGCGCCGTTCTCGACGTCGCGAGCGCCGGCCAGCAACAGGAACGGCACCTTCTGCAGGGTGTGGGTACGGATCTTCTTCTGCATCCGGTCGTCCCCGGCGTCGACCTCGACGCGGACCCCGCGGCCGCGCAGTGCCTTCGCGATACCCGACACGTGCTCGACCTGCTCGCCGGTCACCGGGATGGCGACCACCTGGACCGGCGAGAGCCAGGCCGGGAACGCGCCGGCGTAGTGCTCGGTGAGGACGCCGAAGAAGCGTTCGATCGAGCCGAACAGCGCGCGGTGGATCATCACCGGCCGCTGCCGCGTCCCGTCCGCGGCGGTGTACTCCAGGTCGAAGCGGTCCGGCAGCATCAGGTCGACCTGGATGGTCGACATCTGCCACGAACGTCCGATTGCGTCCTTCGTCTGGACGCTGATCTTGGGCGCGTAGAACGCGGCGCCACCCGGGTCGAGCACGAGGTCCAGCCCGCTCGCCTCGGCCGCCGCGCGCAGCTCGTTCGTGGCTCGCTCCCAGCCCTCGTCGCTGCCGATCGACTTCTCCGGGTCGCGCGTGGACAGCTCCAGGTAGAAGTCGTCGAGGCCGTAGTCGCGCAGCAGGTCCAGCACGAACTGCAGCAGCGAGCGGATCTCGTCCTGCATCTGCTCGGGCGTGCAGTAGATGTGCGCATCGTCCTGGGTGAAGCCGCGGGCCCGGGTCAGCCCGTGGACCACTCCGGACTTCTCGTACCGGTATACCGTGCCGAACTCGAACAGCCGCAGCGGCAGCTCCCGGTAGCTGCGTCCGCGCGAGCGGAAGATCAGGTTGTGCATCGGGCAGTTCATCGGCTTCAGGTAGTAGTCCTGGCCGGGCTTGCGCACGCCGCCGTCCGGGTTCAGCTCGGCGTCCAGGTGCATCCCCGGGTACATGCCCTCGGAGTACCAGCCCAGGTGCCCGGACACCTCGAACAGATGTGCCTTGGTGATGTGCGGGGTGTTGACGAACTGATAGCCCGCCTCCTCGTGGCGGCGCCGCGAGTAGTCCTCCAGCTCCTTGCGGATCACCCCGCCCTTCGGGTGGAAGACCGGCAGTCCGGATCCGATCTCGTCGGGGAAGGAGAACAGGTCGAGCTCGGCGCCGAGGCGGCGGTGGTCGCGGCGCTCGGCCTCGGCCAGCCGGTACAGATGCGCGTCGAGGGCCTCCTGGCTCTCCCACGCCGTGCCGTAGATGCGCTGCAATTGCGGGTTGCGCTCGTTGCCCCGCCAGTACGCCGCCGCCGTGCGCATCAGCTTGAACGCCGGGATGAACTTCGTGGTGGGCACGTGCGGACCGCGGCACAGGTCCGACCAGACCGTCTCGCCGGTGTGCGCGTGCACGTTGTCGTAGCTGGTCAGCTCGCCGGAGGCATCGACCTCCATCACCTCGGAGTCCTCCGACACGCCGCCCTTGAGCTCGATCAGCTCGAGCTTGTAGGGCTCGTCGGCGAGCTCCTGGCGGGCCTCGTCGAGAGATCCGAACCGGCGCCGGGAGAAGCGCTGACCCGATTTGATGATCTTGCGCATCGCCGACTCGAGCCGGCCGAGATCATCGGGGGTGAACGGCGCGGGGACGTCGAAGTCGTAGTAGAACCCGTCCGTGATGGGCGGGCCGATGCCGAGCTTCGCCTGCGGGTACAGCTGCTGCACGGCCTGGGCGAGCACGTGGGCGGCCGAATGGCGGATGACGCTGCGGCCGTCCTCGGTGTCGGCGCCGACGGGCTCGACATCGGCGTCGCGGTCCGGGGTCCACGCCAGGTCCTTGAGCGCGCCCTCGGCGTCGCGGACCACGACGATCGCCTCCGGCCCGCTGGTCGGGCACCCCGCCGCGCGGACGGCCGCACCTGCGGTAGTCCCGGCCGGCACCCGGACACGGGCGGACGCGGACTGGGCGGGCGGTGCGGACACGAGGGGCCTCCGATGAGCGTACGACTGTGTGCCGTCGAGGCTAGCGGTCGGCACAAAGCCGGTTACCGGCGTCCCGGGCCCCGGCGATCCGGAAGATCCACCGCGCTCCCGGTGTTGGACGCGAGGTGGTGACCTACTCCGTTCTCGACCTCGTTCCCGTCGGTTCCGGCTCGACGGCCACCGACGCGCTGGCGACCAGCACGCGGCTGGTGCGGCGCGCCGAGGAGCTCGGCTACCGCCGCTACTGGGTCGCCGAGCACCACGGGATGCCCGGCATCGCGAGCTCCGCTCCCGCCGTCCTGATCGCCCACCTCGCCGCCGTCTCGGAGTCGATCCGGGTGGGGTCCGGCGGCGTGATGCTTCCCAACCACCAGCCGCTCGTCATCGCCGAACAGTTCGGCACCCTCGAGGCGCTGCATCCGGGCCGCATCGACCTGGGCATCGGCCGGGCCCCGGGCACCGACCAGCGCACGGCCCGGGCGCTGCGCCGCGGCGCCGGCGGGCACAACGCCGACGACTTCCCCGAGCAGCTGACCGAGCTCGCCGCCTACTTCCGCGGCGAGGCACCGGTGACCGCCGTGCCCGCCGCGGGCAATGCGCCCGCGATCTGGCTGCTGGGTTCGAGCGGCTACAGCGCGCAGGCGGCCGCGCTGCTCGGTCTGCCCTTCGCCTTCGCCCATCACTTCAGCGCCGAGAACACGCTGCCGGCGCTGGCGTACTACCGCGAGCGGTTCCGGCCCTCGCCGGTCCTCGAGGCACCGCAGGCGCTGATCGCCGCGAACGTGCTGTGCGCCGAGACCGACGCCGAGGCACAGCGCCTCGCCCTGCCGGGGGCGCTGGCGTTCCTGCAGCTGCGCCTCGGCCGTCCGGGGCCCGTGCCGAGCCCCGAGGAAGCCGCGGCCTACCCCTACACCGACGAGGAGTGGCGGTTCATCCACACGCGGCAGGCCGACCAGATCATCGGTTCCCCGCAGACCGTGCGCGAGAAGGTCGACGAGCTGGTCCGGCGCACCGGCGTCGACGAGCTGATGATCACCACCCAGACCCACGACGGGGCCGACCGGATCCGCTCCTACGAACTCGTCGCCGAGGCCCTGGATCTCGCCCCGGCCGTTGCCTCGGGTCTGATGCACCCATGACCTCGCAGACACCGACCTCCCCGGCAGTCCCACCCGCGGCCGCGTTCCGGCAGGCCATCGAGCGCGGCGACGTCGACGCGGCCGTCGCCCTGTTCCGCGCGGACGCGGTGTTCCACTCCCCCGTCGTGTACGCGCCCTACGAGGGGCGTGCGGCGCTGCGGACGATCCTGCGCGCCGTCGGGCACGTCTTCGAGGACTTCCGCTACGTCGGGGAGTACGCGGGAGCCGACGGCCCGGACGGTGGTCATGTGCTGCGCTTCCGGGCGCGGGTCGGCGACCGGGAGTTGGAGGGCATCGACATCCTGCACACCGAGGGCGGTGAACTCACCGAGCTGACCGTGATGGTGCGTCCGTACTCCGCGGCTACCGCGCTTCGCGAGCGCATGGCCGCGCTGCTGCGCGGCTAGCGCCTGTTCACGAAGTCGATCATCGGCTGGTGCGGTTGGGCGCGTCGGTGCGCGGAGACGGACGAGGTCACCGAACTCGCGGGGGTCCGCGATGACCTCACCGATGCGCAGTGGCAGCTGCTCGAACCGCTCCTGCCGGCGGTGCGTGGGCGGAACGGCCCCGACAGGGACCGAGCGACAGCTGATCGACGGGATCCGGTGGCGGACCGGTGCCGGTACCCCGTGGCGGGACGTCCCCGGTCCGGGCAGTCGGGCTACGGGCTGTTCCGGGGCTGGCAGCGGGACGGCACCTGGGCGCCCTCAGGCGGACTCGCGCATCACGCGTCGAGCGATCTGCTCGACCTGCTCGACGGTCAGGATCGGCTGCTGCCCGCCCTGCAGGGCCTGCCGCAGGAGGCGGCGCACCAGCGCCGACGGCGAGATCTGCTCGGCGGCCGCCTGGCGTGTGAGCGCGCTGTCGAGCTCGCGAGTGATCCGCAACGACAGCGGCACCTCCAGCGCGGCGGCGTTCTGTGCCGCCTCCGCGGCCTCGGCCTCCTCGGCGTACTCCTCACGCACGGCGCGCACCTCGGCGGCGACGGCCGCGTCGTCCGCGCGCCCAGTGGGCCGGCCGATTTCACTCCAGTCAGTCATCGTGGGTCCTGCCCTTCGTAGTCCCGCAGGTCAGCCCCGCTGCTCTTCCATGCGGTGACGCCGGCATGCGCAGCGCCGGTCGCGATGATCGTGGCCACGAAGCCCGCGCTCGGCGAATAGCCGATGACCCGCACCGCTCCCGTGCGGCTCTTCGGATCGGGATCGTGGACGATCCGCCGCGGATCCGCCGCGGTCCACGCGGGTTCGATGTTCGTCGCGCCGGGATAGCGGCGACTGCGATGGCGGATGTACTCGGCATCCTCCTCCCGCCACCACAGATCATCAACCACGTCAGGCCGTGTCCCACAACATCACACATCGCCCCGCACCTCATCGCCGATCGAGTGCCAGATCCGACTGCTGGACCGAGAACACAAGCAGGCACGGGCTTCGCTTCGCTGTGAGAGCGACACGGGAACTGCGACGCCGGCCGGCTACCGTCGGTGGCCGAGCAGGATGGCTACCCGCACCTCCTCGCGGAAGTGCTCGTCGGTGTGCACCTCGCCCAGCGCGTCGCGAAGATCCTGCTCAAAACCGGGGCGATCGGCCAGGGCCGGAAGCCACGCGATGGGCATCGCGGAGTAGAGGTTGCCGACAAGCTGCTCGAAGCTCATCAAGTCGGTGTAATCGACGCGATGCTCGGAGGTCTGGTAGCCGGCGGCCTGCAACGCCGCGCGGCACCGGCTGCGGGCGGGCTCGTCGGTGCCGCATGACGAGCGCACCGCGGTGGCGAATACGGCTTCGAGATGCCAGCGTAGCCGGCGGGACCAGGCGGTGTTCTGCAGCCAGAGCGGGACGCCGTTGGCGATCACCGCGACGGCACCCTCGGGGACGAGGACCTCGTGCAGGGCGGCGAATACCGCGGCCGGGTTCATCAGGTGAATGGCGTTGCTGATCGTGGTGGCAGCAACCGTGTGCTGGCCGAGCAGCGCAGGCAGCCGGTGGAGGTCGCTGTCCGCGGCGAGGAGCCAGCTCACCGTATCGACCCCGGCGGCGTCGGCCGCGGATCGGCCCAGACGCAGCATGTCGGGCTCGGGGTCGACGCCCAGCACGTGGCGCACGCGCAGGGCCATCGGGATCGCCAACTGCCCGGTTCCACAGCCCAGATCGATCACCAGGTCCTCGGGACCGACCTCGAGCACCTCGATGAGGCGATCGAGCACCGGCGGGGGGAAGCCCCGGCGGTAGCGGGCGTAGTACTCCGCGATCTCCCCGGCGAAAGCCATGGCCTCAGCCTGCCCGCCCTGCCGCATCCGCGGGTTCGTTTCGCCTGCGGCGAACGTTCCGCCGCAGGCGAAACCGCCATCGTGCGGGGCGCCCGGCGTCCGACACTGCTCCCGTACTCGACCGGCCCAGCCGGTCGGCACCAGAAGGAGGAGTGGTCGATGTCGTCGCACGCCCAGCCCGCACGGCCCGGACAACCCCCCACCGTGATCCCGCCGGTGATGCGCAACGGTTCGGCGCCGATGTCGTGGAACGACTCGGTGTACGAACGGCTGCTCAACCAGCGGATCATCGTCCTCGGTCAACAGATCGACGACGACATCGCCAACCGGATCTGCGCGCAGATGCTGCTGCTGGCCGCCGAGGACCCGGCCAGCGACATCGCGCTCTACATCAACTCACCTGGCGGATCGGTCTTCGCCGGCATGGCCATCTACGACACCATGGAGTTCATCGACTGCGACGTGGCCACCTACGCGATCGGGATGGTCGCGTCGATGGGACAGTTCCTGCTCTCTGCCGGTGCCCGCGGCAAGCGCTACGCGCTGCCGCACGCCGACATCCTGATGCACCAACCCTCCGCCGGGGTCGGCGGCAGCGAGTCCGACATCGTGATCCAGGCCGAGCAGTTCCGCCGACTCAAACAGCAGATGGCCCAGCTGGCCGCCGAACACACGGGACAAAGCGTGGAGCGGATCGTCGCCGACGCCGACCGCGACCGATGGTTCAGCGCCCAGCAAGCCGTGGACTACGGCTTCATCGACCGCATCATCAGCAGCGCCAACCAGGTCGCCCGCAGCGATCCCATGCGTCTCGGATAATCGGATAAAGAGAACGGCCGCCCAGGAGCAGCCCCGGCCCGATCCGCGCTCCGCGCGGTCCGGGCGGACGAGGCTACGTTCGGGCCTCATGGACGCGATCGAGGAGGTGCTGTGGCGCGGCCTTTCCGGTTCGGGGTGAACCCGACCGCGGTCAGCGGCCGGCCCAGGTGGGCGGACACGTGTCGCCGCGCCGAGCAGCTGGGCTACGACGTCATCCTGGTGAACGCAGCCAACAAGCGCAGCCGCACCGCGTACGACCACTGACCTTCAAGGAATCGATCATCGCGGGCCACGAACTCGGCCCCGGAGATCCGCGGCGGCTCCTCAAAGGCACGGACCGAGATGGCGCCGGACCTCAGCACACCCGTTCTGATCGTGCTTGCGGCCGCGCCGCATCGTCGCCGCGCCGGTACCGGTCGTGCACGGCGGACAGGAACCGGTGCACGGCCCGAACGGTGTGGGCCGTACGCGCGGTGGGCACCGCATCGAACGCGTGCTGGGCGCGAGGCAACTCGGCGTAGCAGACCGCCGAGCGGCTGACCTCGCGCAGCCGCTGCACCAGCCGGCGCGACTGTCCCACCGAAGCGATCGTGTCGGTGCTGCCGTGGATCACGAAGAACGGCGGCGCGTCCGGGCCGGCGCGGTGCACCGGCGAGGCCCGGCGCCAGCCGCGGTCGTCGTCGGCGAGCGTGGTGCTGAAGACCTTGCCTTCCAGCAGTGCGAACAGGCCGTGCTCGTCGAGGGTGAAGTCGTACACCCCGTACAGCGGCACGGCCGCGGCGAGGGAGGTGTCGGCGTCGGCGAACCCGGGCTGGAAGTCGGGATCGCCCGGGGTCAGTGCGGCGAGCGCGGCCAGGTGTCCGCCCGCGGAGCCGCCGGTGATCGCGAGGAAGCCCGGGTCGCCGCCGTACCCGGCGATATGGGTGCGGACCCAGGCGATCGCCCGCTTCACGTCGATGATCATTGACGGCCATCGCTGGGCCGGGCCCAGCCGGTAGTTGATGGTCACGCACACCCAGCCCTGCTCGGCCAGGTGAGCCATCAGCGGTTCGGCCTCGTACCGCTTGTCTCCGCTGCTCCATGCACCCCCGTGGACCTGCAGCAGGACCGGTGCGCCCGCGGTCACGTCCGGCCGGGCCCAGATGTCGAGGCGGTGGGCCGGATCGGTGCCGTAGGCGACGTCAACCGCGCGTCGGTAGCGGGCCCGCGCCCGGCGCCGGCCCGGGAACCGCTGCGCGGCCGCCACCGGCGCGTCGGGCCCGAGCGGGGCGAGGGCGGCGGCGAGGACCTCGGCGGAGCGGTCGGCGTCGCGGCGCAGGTCGGCCAGCGCGACGACGGCAGCCGCGTTCGCGAACGCAGCGGCGATGCCGGTGGGACGCCGCCAGCCACCCCGGACCAGCGCGGCCAGCCCCGCGGCGACGTGCACCAGGCTCTGCGCACCCGGCGCTTCGGAGGCGATCAGGCAGGGCGCGGCCTGCACGATCGAGGCCGGCCAGCGCCGGATCACCGGGCTGCGGGCCCCGGCGGCGGTCAGGGCACCGGCCAGGCCCAGGGCGATGGCGGCTCGACGGCTCACGGACGCTCCTCTCGCTCTTCCACCCCCACACGGTATGGCGCCCCGACGCGATCCCGGCGCATCCTCCGCCCGCGTCGGGGGGCCGGGCCGTGCCGGGCGCGTTGCCCAGGGTTCGTTCCTGCGCCGGGCGGGCGCCCCGGGCCGCGGAGCCGGCGCCAGCCCGCCCCAACCACCCGCGACCACGCGATGTACGTCCGATCGGCGGGTACCGACTACGTACGGTGGCACAACCGCGTGCCGACAGCGGAACCATGCCCCCTTCGGCGCGGACATTCGGGTGATGAACCAGGGCGGAGCGCACCGTGTGCGCGAAAACGATCGTTGACCCTGCGACGGGCCGCACCGGGAGGAGGGCGACGCGAGTGTCCGGAGCGCACACGCCACCGCCCGCCCGAGTCACCCGTTCCGCCGGACCGCATGCTCCGCGCCCCGTCTCACGCCGCGGCACCCGGCGGCGCGCCGGCGTGGGCTGGTGGCAGCCGCCGGCGCCCAGCCGGCGCCGCTTCGACGAGACGCCCCGGATGCGAGTGTCCGTTCCCGACCAGCGCGACCGCACCGAGCCCGGCTCCCGCAGACGGCGCGGCCGCCGTCCGGTCGGCCCGCTCGACCTGCTCCGTGGGTGGCTCGACCAGGGACCCCGACAACAGGGACCCCGACAACAGGGCCCTCGGCAACGCCGCCCGGGCAGCGCCGGGCAGCGCGGCGGCCGGCGCCGGCGCTGGCTGCTCCGGGGGATCCTCGCCGGCCTCGCCACCATCGTGGTGGCTCCGCTGCTGCTGTTCGCGATCGGCTACGCACTCTTCTCCGTGCCCAGCCCCGACGAGGCGGTGAACAACCAGGTTGCGCTCGTCTCCTACGCCGACGGCAGCGAGCTGGCGCGGCTGGTCCCCGAGCAGGGCAACCGGATCAAGGTCCCGCTGGAGGCGATCCCGGTGCCGGTGCGCCACGCCGTGCTCGCCGCGGAGGACCGCAGCTTCTACTCCAATCCCGGCTTCGACCTGACCGGCATCCTGCGCGCGGCGTGGAACCAACTGCGCGGCGGGGTCGGCGGGGGTTCGACGATCACCCAACAGTACGTGAAGAAAACCCTGGTCGGCGACGAGGCGACGCTCTGGCGCAAGTACAAGGAGGTGATCGTCGCGGTCAAGCTCAACCGGGAGAGGACCAAGGACGACATCCTCAACGACTATCTCAACGCGATCTACTTCGGCCGCGGGGCGTACGGCGTGCAGTCGGCCAGCCAGGCCTACTTCGGCACGACCGTCGATCGGCTCACCGTCAGCGAGGGTGCGCTGCTCGCCGCGATGATCCAGTCGCCATCGCGCTGGGATCCGGCGATCAACCCGGACAAGGCCCTGGCGCGCTGGGAGTTCGTGATGGACGGCATGGTGTCGCAGGGCTGGCTGTCCCCGGCCGAACGCGCGGCCGCGCGGTTCCCGTCGACCGAGCCGCGCACGACCTCCTCCCGCGGCACCCCGGCCGACAGCCGGGGGCACATCGTGACCGCGGCGCGTGAGGAGCTCGAGGAGCTGGGCATCTCGGACCAGGAGTTCAGCCAGGAGGGGCTCCGGATCACCACCACCATCGATCCCGAGCGCCAGCGCGAGGCGGTCGACGCGGCGCACCGGACCCTGGCCGGCCAGCCACCGAACCTGCGCAGCGCCGTTGTCGCGATCGACCCGAAGACCGGCGGTGTCAGCGCCTACTACGGGGGCGACAACGGCGTCGGACTCGACTACGCGACGGTGCGCAAACAGGCCGGATCGACGTTCAAACCGTTCGTGGTGCTCGCCGGACTGCAGCAGAACCCGCCGATCGGGCTCGGTACGACATTCGACGGCACGGCGCTGCCGGGGCTGCGCAACGCCGAGGGCGCCGAATGCGCGCGCTGCGACCTCAAACACGCCATGACGATCTCCAACAACGTCGTGTTCACCACACTGGCGAAGCAGGTCGGCCCACAGGCGATCGCGGCCGCCGCCCGCAACGCGGGCATCACCTCGCCACTGAACGATCCCGACGAGCGGATCGCCCTGGGTAACAAGGAGGTCACCCCGCTGGAACTGGCCTCGGCCTACGCGACGATCGCGGCGGGCGGGGTGTGGCACCGGCCGCATCTGATCTCCGAGGTCGTCACCGCCGACGGCCGGGTGCTCTACACCGCGCCGGATTCCGGTGAGCGCCGGTTCTCCGAGCGGGTGGCCCGCAACGTCATCGAGGCCATGCTCGACGTCGCCGAGCACGACGACCTCGCCCCGCCGGGGGTGCGCCAGGTCGCGGCGAAGACCGGCACCGTGCAGTCCCGGTTCGAGGGGCAGAACAACGACGCGTGGATGAGCGGGTTCACCACGAACCTGGTGGCCACGGTCTGGATCGGCACGGACATGAACTCGCCGATCCGCACCGCCGACGGTGAGCCGATCTCCGGATCCACCCTGCCCGGCAAGGTGTGGCAGCGGTTCATGGCCGACGCCGCGCGCGGGCGGCCACCGGCGGCGTTCATCCCCTACCGTCCGATCGGGACGCCGCCGTCGCCGGACCGGGAGCCGGCAGCGGGTCAGTCGGCGCTTCCCACGCTGACGCCGAGCCCGGCCGCGACCTCGGAGCCGCCGCGGCCCGACGGTGGTGGCCCGCCCGGCGCCGACCCAGGCACCGTACCGGCACCGTCCCCGCACCCGAGCCCGTCGAACCCGCCGACCTCCCGGGCCGACCCGCCGACCTCCCGGGCCGACCCGCGGGCCGCCCGGACGGCCCCGTCTCCCACGGCGAGCCCACAACCGGCGCCGGACTGTAGCGTCATCGCCTGCGGCTGATCCACCTCAGGCGGTGTGCGCGAGCGGCCGTGCCCGCTACCGTAGGTCGATGACCAGGTCGGACACACCACATGAGGAGCGGACCTTCGATGTGGTGGCGTGGATGTCCGAGCGCCGGATGGTGCTCTACGTTCCCGCCATCGAGGCAACGACCAGCGTACGTGAGATCAGTGACGCCGATGAGGCGGTTCGGGAACTGATCGCGGTGCTCACCGGTCTCGACGCGGCGGCGATCAGTTGCGATATCCGGCTGGGTCGACCCGGCGGTGGGCCCGCGGGGTCCGCGGTGCTGTGATCCCCTCACTCGACGATCCCCTCACTCGACGAGCGCGACGGCGCGGGTCGGTCCGCCGTGCGCGCTGCGCAGCTTGAGCGGGAAACCGATGAAGGTGAACCGGGTGTTCACCACCCGGTCGAGATTGGCCAGGTTCTCGTAGTGGGTGATGTGCTCGCGACGACACATCATGTGGCAGGGATAGCTGACGCTCGCGGGGTTGTCCGGGGTCGGGCTGTCGACGCCGAACGTCTTCACCCGTCGGCGCACGATCCACTCGCTCGCCGACTCCCCCAGGCCGGGGAAGTCGGTGAGGTAGCGCTTGTCCCCGGCGTAGCGGTTCCAGGTCGCGGTGTGGAACAGCACGATGTCGCCGGGCCGCACCTCCACCGGCGAGGCGGACTCGACCCGGTCGAGATCCTCGGCGCTGATGTCGGTCCGCGGCTCGAACTCGGTGACGTCGAGACAGACCGCGGTGCCGTAGAACAGCTCCAGCGACATCTGCTCGATGGTCTCGGCCGCCGGGTCCGGGTCGAGATGGGAGAACGAGTCGACGTGGGTGGGCCCGTTGTCGTTGAGCATGAACCCGGTGGTCTGGAACGAGAAGCCGCCCTCGAAACGGGGTGCGGTCTCCTCGTGCGAGACGTGCTCGAACTGCACGGTCTTGAGGTGGCCGGGATAGACCTTCATCCCCTCGTAGATGTCCTGCGACAGGTCGATCAGCTGCATCGGGAGGTTCCCTTCAGTACATGACGACACCGGCGCTGACATTGAGGTCCTCGCCGGTGATCGCCGCGGCGGCGTCGGAGGCGAGGAAGGCGCAGGCCCGCCCCACCTCGTCGGCCTCGACCAGCCGGCCGAGCGGCGAGGAGCCGGTGAAGGCGGCCAGCGCCTCCTGCTCACTGATCCCCCGGGTGCCGGCCTGCCTGCGGATCACCTCGTCGATCCGCGGCCCGGCGACCGCGCCGGGACAGACCGCGTTCACCCGGATCCGGTGCGGGCCGAGCTCCGCGGCGAGCGTCCGGACCAGCCCGATCACGCCCAGCTTCGCCGCGGCATAGGGCGTGCGCCCGTGCAGTGGACGTTTGCCGGTCATCGACGCGATCGCGATCAGGCTCCCGGCACCGCGCTCGATCAGTCCGGGGACGAACGCGCGGAAGGTGAGGAACACCCCGTCCAGGTCGGTGGCGAGGGTCGCCTGCCAGTCGGCGAGGGAGATCTCGTGCAGCGGCGCGGTCGGCCCGGCGATCCCGGCGTTGGCGACGACGGTGTGCACCGGGCCGAGCGACTCGCAGCGCCCCGCCATCTCGGCGACCGAGGCCTCGTCGCGGACGTCGCACGCCAGGGGCACCGCGGTACCGCCCACCGAGGAGATCTCGGCCACGGTCTCGCCGAGTGTCGCGGGATCCCGTGCGGTGACGGCCACGGTGAACTCCTCCGAGGCGAGCGCGACCGCGATCGCCCGCCCGATGCCCCGGTTCGCGCCGGTGACGACGGCGATCCGTGGGGTCATTGCCGACCCGCTCGCGGAGTTCGCGCGACTCGCTCACGGACATGCCGCGACTCGCGGGTCATTCGGTGGCCCGGAGGGCGGCCCGGATGCGCTCGGGGGTCATCGGCAGCTCGGTCAGCCGAACTCCGAGCGGGGCGAGCGCGTCGTTGACCGCCGCGTTGACCGCGGCGGGCGCCATCATCCGGCCGCCCTCTCCGCCGCCCTTGATCCCGTGCGGGGTGTACGGCGAGGGCGTCTCGACGTGCCCGATGGTCAGCTCCGGCACCTCCATCGCCGAGGGGATGAGGTAGTCCAGGAAGCTGGACGAGAGCAGCTGCCCGTCGTCGTCGTAGACGTACTCCTCGTACAGGGCGGTCCCGATACCCTGTGCGACGCCGCCGAGGACGTGGCCGGCGAGCGAGCGCGGGTTGACCAAGGTCCCGCAGTCGTGCACGGCCGCGTAGGCGAGGAACCGGACCGCACCGGTCTCGATGTCCACCTCGACGACCGGGACGTGACAGGCGTGCCCGACGAACGGGTAGAAGACGCCGAGGTCCTTCCGGTCGGCCGAGGGCATCGTCGTGTACGGGTGGTCGAAGACCTTCGACTCCTCCAGCCCGCTCTCGATGTCCTCGGGGAAACCGTGCTTGAACAGGTGCAGGGCGATCGCGATGTCACCCAGCGACTTGCGCCGGTCCGGCACGCCCCGCACCTGGTACCCGCCGTCGGCCCACTCCAGGTCGTCCGGGTCGACCTCCAGCAGGTGTGCCGCGGCCCGGCGCGCCTTGGCCTTGATCTTCGCGGTGGCGCCCTCGACGGCACCGGCCAGCATCACCGTGGTCCGCGAGCCCCCCGGGCCGGTGGCCGGCAGACCGTTACGGCTGCCCTGGTAGACGATCGCGACGTCGTGCGGCTCGCAGTCGAACTCCTCGGCGACGAGCTGGGCCACCATCGTCTCCGGGCTGTTGCCCCAGAACGCACAGGAGTACAGGGTCGCGGTGATCCCGCCGGTGGCGTCCACGGTGAGCGTGACGCTCTCCGGCATGCTCGTGACCGGTGCCCCCGGTTCGTCGAACCAGAACCAGAACTCGGTCGCGGAGAAGACGCTGCGCTCCGCACAGGTGATCAGGCCGACCCCGATGTAGCGACCCTCCTGTTCGCGCAACCGCTGCTGCTCGGCGCGCCAGTGGTCGTACCGGCCGAGCCGCAACGCCTGGTCGAGCACGGTGTCGTAGTCGCCGGAGTCGTAGACGTTGCCGGTGGGGATGAAATGCGGGAAGTCCCGGATGAAGTTCCGGCGCCGGATCTCGACCGGGTCGATGCCCAGTTCCCGGCCGGCCTTGTCGACCATCTGCTCGAGCATCCAGTTGTTGACCTCCGAGCCGAACCCCCGGTAGGCGCCCTGCTGGTTCTTGTTCGTCAGCGCCGCCCGTACCCGGTAGCGCACGCTGCCGATCGTGTACGGGCCGACGACCTGGGCCAGCGCGTTGCCGTGGTGGCCGACCCCGAACTGGATGTAGGCACCGTAGTCGTCGATCACGTCGATCTTGATGCTGCGCAGCGTGCCGTCGCGCATCACGGCGAGCTCGACGTCGTAGACCCGGTCGGAGCCGTGATGGTCGCAGTTGGAGATGTTGTCGACGCGGTCCTCGAGCAGGACGACCGGACGACCCACTGCGCGCGCACACATCCCCGCGATGACCAGCGGCTTGGTGACGAACAGCTTGGACCCGAAGCTGCCGCCCGCGGGCACCGGCCGGACGTCGAGCCGGTTCACCGGGATCCGCAACGAGGCCGCCGCCATGAACAGGTAGCTGGTGAACGACAGTGAGTTGGTGTGCACGGTGAGCTGGCCGGTGCCGTGGTCGTAGTCGGCGATCGCCCCGACGGTCTCCAGCGGCTGCGCACCCGAACGGTGCCAGCGCAGCCGGTCCCGGACCACGAGGTCGGCCTCGGCGAAGTCGCGCTCGACATCGCCGAAGTCGAACGCGCGCTCGTAGGCCAGGTTCGACCCCAGCGGTTCGTGGACCAGCGATGCGCCCGGTTCCAGCGCCGCCTCGGGATCGACGACCGGCGGCAGTGGCTCGTAGTCCACCTCGATCAGCTCCAGCGCGTCCTCGGCCAGATACCGGTCGTCGGCGACGACGACGGCGACCCCCTCGCCGACGTAGCGCACCGTGTCCACGGCCAGGCAGCGCCAGACGTGGTTGGCCGGGTCCGGGCCGAAGTCGGGCAGCGGATCGGTGAGCTCGGCCGCCTGCGCCCCGGTGATCACGGCGTGCACCCCGTCGAGTGCGGCCGCCGCCGCGATGTCGATCGAGACGATGCGCGCATGCGGATGCGGGCTGCGCAGCACGGCGGCGTGCAGCATCCCCGGGGTGACGAGGTCGGCGAGATAGCCGCCACGGCCGCGCAGGAACTTCGGATCCTCGACGCGGCGGATGGACCGGCCGACCCAGGTCCGATCGCGCTTGTGCGTGCGTGCGGGGGGCGGCGGGGGGCGATCGATCGTGGTCACTGGTTCACCTCGGCATCCGGCGTGACGTCCTGGCCCGCGCGCACGCGCGCCGCGGCGGCCAGCACCGCCTCGACGATGTACTGGTATCCCGTGCAGCGGCACAGGTTGCTGGCGATACCCTCGCGGACCTGCGTGGGCGTCGGTTCCGGGTTGTGCTCCAGCAGCTCGCAGGCCCGCATGAGCATCCCCGGTGTGCAGTAGCCGCACTGCAGGCCTTGCTTGGCCCAGAACTCGTCCTGCAGCGGGTGCAGCGCCGCGCCGTCGGCGAGGCTTTCGACGGTCCTGATCTCGGTGCCGTCCGCCTGCACCGCGAAGGTGATGCAGGAGCGGATGCTCGCGCCGTCGCGCAGCACCGTGCAGGTGCCGCAGACCCCGTGCTCGCAACCGATGTGGACCCCTGTGAGGCCCAGCTCGTCGCGCAGGACATCGACGAGCAGCCGCCGCGGCTCCACCTCGATGGTGTGCCTGCGGCCGTTCACGGTCAGGTGGATCGTGCAGCGCTGGGTCACGGGGCTCACCTCTGGTCCTGGGCGCGGTGCAGGGCAAGGGCCACGGCCCGCCGCACCTGGCTGCGGGCCAGCTCGATCCGGGTCTGCGCGCTCGCATGCAGGTCGCCGGCGGGCCGGGCACCGGCGACCGCGGCGTCGGCTGCCGCGGCGATGAGCGCGTCGTCCGGGACGGCGCCGGTGAGGACGTCCTCGGCGGCGGTGGCGCGGATCGCGGTCGGGGCGATGCCGGTGACCGCGAGCGCCACGCGCGCGATCCGGTCGCCGTCGACCTCGACGAGCGCGGCGACCGCGACGACGGCGAAGGTGCCGTGGGTGCGGGTGAACTCGACGAACGCATGCCCGCCCGCACGCCGCGGCAGCCGGATCTCGGTGAGGATCTCGTCGGTGGCCAACGCCGTGCTGAACGGTCCCCGCAGGAAATCCGCCGCCGCGATCGTGCGGGTCCCACCCGGTCCGGCGGCGACGAGCTCGGCGTCGAGAGCGAGCGCGACGGCGGGTAGTTCGGCGGCCGGATCGGCGTGGGCCAGACTGCCGCCGATGGTGCCGCTGTTGCGGATCGGGGTGTGCCCGACGAACCCGATCGCCTCGGCCAGCAGCGGCGCGCCGATCGCCACCTCCGGGGCATGCTCGACGTGGGACTGCCGGGTCATCGCCCCGATCACCAGGCCGTCACCGTCGAGCCGGATCCCGGTGAGCCCCGCAACGTTGCGCAGGTCAACGAGGTGGCTCGGTTCGGCGAGCCGGAAGTTCATCAGCGGGATCAGGCTCTGCCCACCGGCGAGCACCCGGGGCTCGGCGTCGGCCTGCTCGGCGAGCAGCCCGACGGCCTCGGTCACCGTGCTCGGCGCGGCGTAGCGGAAGGGTGGCGGTTTCACAGCGGCCTCCACGATGAGGTGTGCCGGGTGGCGCACGCCGGGTTCGAGCCTGCGGCGCGCGCCCTCGCCGATCCTGCTGCGTCCGCACCGGACCGGACCATGTCTGCCCACCCAGGAAAGCCGCCCGCACGCTGGGACCTGGCACAAACCGCGGTGGGCGCGGCCGGCTCAGCGACCGGTCCGCGCCCCCGGTCCGGTGTCCGACCGGACGATGTCGCGGATCGTCAGCGCGAGCTGCAGCTCCAGGCGCACCCCGATGTCCCGCAGGCTCCGCCCGATGAGCTGCTCGATGCGGCCGAGCCGGTAGCTGACGGTGTTGGGGTGCACGACCAGCGCCGCCGCGGTCGCTGCCGTCGAGCAGCCGGTGGAAAGCCAGGTACGCAGGGTGGCGAGCAGGTCACCGCCGCGCTGCGCCTCGTATGCCGCGACCGGCCGCAACCGGCCGCGGGCGAACCGGCGCAGGGCCTCCGGGGTTCCGGTCTCCAGCAGCAGCGCGGACAACCCCAGCTCGCGCACGTCCACCACGCCGCCGGCCCGGCTCGCCCGGCGCAGCGCCAGTGCACCCCGCGCCACCCGGAACGCGGTGGCGTAGTCGGGTACGGCTCGAGCGACCGGGCCGGCGACCAGCGTCGGGGTGGCGGCCGCGCCGATCGCGTGTTCGACCTGGGTGAGGATGCGGCGCAACGCGCCGCCCGGATCGGGCTCGACGGGTAACAGCACCACCTGGAGCCCGTCGTACGGTCCGGCCAGCGGCCGGGGACCCGGTTCAGCCGCGGCCCTGACCAGCTCCGGCAGCCGCACCGACGGCGGGACCGGGCCGTCCAGCGCCAGCACCGCGACGAGATGCGGGCGGCTCAGGTCCTGCCCGAGCGCCGCGGCCCGGTCGAGGAGCACCTGCGGGTGGGTCGGCCCACCGGGGCGCAGCAGATCCGCCAGCAGATCACCGGACAGCCGCCCGTGCACGTCCACCAGATGCCGCTGCTGCAGCAGCTCCAGCGCGACGACCAGCGCGAACCGCTCCACGACCCGCAGCTGGACCGGTTCCGGCGCCGCCGGTGGCGCCGTGACCCACAGCCGCGCCACCAGCTCCCCGCCCAGCACCACCGGCGCCGCCCACGCGACCTGCGCCGCGGCGACGCCCGGCGCTCCGGGCAGCACCGGTCCCCCGGCCGGCACGACGGGAACGGTGGCGACCTCGTAGCGGCGGTCCGTGGCGGACTCCTGGGCCGCGAGTGCCGCGCGGGCCGGGCCGCGCCGTCGGGCCGCGGCGTCCGGCGGTGGCCGGTAGCCCTGCTCCGGAGCGCTGGCCAGCACCCGGCCGTCGGCGTCCTCGACGGTGACCGACGCGCCCAGGGTCTCGGCGAGCGCCGTGACCAGGCCGGCGAGCCCGACCTCGTCGAGCACCAGCTGCATCAGCCGGTGGTGCTGCTGCTCGGCCCACTCCAGGACGGCCCGCCCGCGACGAAGCGCCGTGTTGGCCCGGGACAGCTCCCCGATCACCTCCTGCTGGGCGGTCCGCAGCCGCGCCGTCTCCAGCGCGAGCGCCGCCTGCCCGGCGAGCAGCTCGGCCAGCTCCAGCTCAGGGCCGGCGAACTGGCGGGCCGCCACCGAATAGGCCACGATCACCCCGGCGAGGTCGTCCGGTGCGCGCAGCGGCACCGCCAGCAGCGCGCGGTAGCCCTGCGCGGGAGCCAGCTGCCGCAGCAGGCCGTAGCGCCGGGCGGAGCGCACGTCGGCGACGGCGATGGTGCGGCCCTCGCGGAACGCCCGGGCGGCGGGGGTGTCCAGTTGCGGACCCGGCGGGTCGATGAGCAGGGCGTCGCCGTCGGTGACCAGCGCGACGTAGTCGGGACTGAGCCCGCACCATCCGGCCGGCCGCAGATGCGTGCGCTGGGCGTCGGCGAGCATCACCGTACAGAACTCGAAACCGATCAGCCGGCACGCGTGCCGCGCGACCCGGGTGAGGACCGCCTCCAGCGGTTCGGCGGCGTTGACGGCGCGGGCGATCTCGCTGACCGCGGACATCCATGACCGCAGCGAGGCCGGAACCTCCGACACGCTCACCCCATGACCCTCGCTGCCGCAACCTCCCGCTGGCAAGGGCGCTCGCCGCCCGGCTCAGTCCACGGCACAGCGGCGCGAGACCGACGCCCGCCCATCGGCCCGGGTGCCCGGGCGCAGCAGGGCGCGCACCAGATGCCCGAGCATGATCAGAAACGTGGCCGTCCAGGCGGCGAGGGCCACCCACGTCTCGTGCTGCCCGATCGCCGCCACGATCGGGAGCCGAGCGGCCTGGCCCAGGTCGTACCCGGCGACGCCGTACATGCCGAGCGGGAACACGATGCTCCACAGCGCCGAGTCGTAGCGCAGCGGGACGCGGTGCGTGACGTGGCGCCACCAGCCGGCCGCGACCAGCGGCGGGATCAACCAGGTACCGACCGCCCAGAACACCACCGACATCCCGGTGACCAGGCCGCGGGTCACGGCGAGGGCCGGGGTGGTGAGCATCTGCACGATCTGGGACCCGGCCAGCACGGTGATCGCGGTCGCCCCCATGGCCACCCAGTAGGGCGGAGTGAGGTCGCCGGGACTCACCGGGTAGAGCATCAGGCGCGCGGCGACGAGGACGCCCGCGGCGCCGTACAGGAACACCCCGACCGACCAGCACCCGATGGCCAGCAGCGCGAACTCCCGCGTCCAGGGGCCGACGACCGGCTGCAGCGCCGCGGCCAGCACCGCGACGGACTGGCTGGCCACCACCCAGACGAACCAGGTGCCGTTGGCCCCGGCCACCACCGGTCGGTTCGTGCCCGAGAGCGCGGCCGTCCACGGCACCACATACCCGAGCACCAGCCACGCCGACGCGCCGCAGGCCAGCAGCACCAGCGCGGTCCCGTGGTGGCCGTCGGTCAGCAGCCGGGCCCCCAGGACGTTGGTGCCCGCCACGAAGGTGAACGCGCCGAACCCGCGGCCGGGGTCGCGCAGATCGGCCGCCACCGTGCTCCGGTGTGCCGCACACCGCCAGCAGTTCAGCACGACCAGGACCACATAGCAGGCCACGGCCAACCACAGCAGGAGCGCCGACAACGACCCGAGACCGAGGTTGCCGACCCCCACCGACACGATCCCGGTGGCCATGACCAGGGCGAAGTAGGCGGGATCCAGAGTTGCCACGGCGTGGCGTACCACCGCCCATCGGGCACGGCGATACTCAGCGCTCACCGCGGCACCCTACGCCGATCGGCCGATCGGCCCCCTCCGGTACCGCGCCCTCCAGTACCGCGCCGGGCACCACGAGGTCGGCGCGGTGCACGGTGGGTGCGACGAGCTGCGCGTTGGGACCGTCGACGTCGCGCACCCAGCGCCGGGCGGCGCCGGGGTCCTTGCCGAACCTCACGTGCCGGGCGACGAGGCGGTCCAGCCGGACGTCCTCGCGCAGGGTGCAGAACCACACCTCGTCGAGCATCGCCGCCACCGCGAGCCACTCGACGTCGTCGACGAGCAGGTAGTTGCCCTCGGTGAGGACCAGCCGGGCCGCCCGCGGCACCGCGATCGCGCCGGCCAGCGGCTGTTCCAGGTTTCGCTCGAACGCGGGCGCGTAGACCACCGGCTCGTCGTCGGATCGCAACCGGCGCAGCAGCGCGAGGTATCCGCCCGCGTCGAAGGTCTCCTGCGCGCCCTTGCGGGCGCGCAGGCCGAGCCGCTCCAGGGTGGCGTCGGCGAGATGGAACCCGTCCATCGGCACGTGAGCGACCCACTCCTGCGCCGCGAGCCCGGCGGGCGGAGCCGGAGCCAGGGTCGCGCGCATCCGTTCGACCAGCGTGGACTTGCCCGCACCCGGGCAGCCGGTGACGCCGAGCAGCACCCGGCGGCGGCCATCGGCGACCAGGGCACGGGCGCGCTCGATCAGGTCGGCGAACGTCGGTGCGGAGGCGCTCACCGTCGGGGACTGTAATCGCTCGGCTTCGTGCTCCGCTCCGGCGCCGGGGCCTGCGCGGGCATAGCCTGGGTGAATGTCCTCCGTCAGCGCTGACGCGAACGAGGCCGAGAACCAGGCCTACCGCATGCGGACCGAGGTGAGCCGCACGGTCGCGGCCCGGATGGCCGAGGCGGCGGCGGCGTGGCTGGCCTCGCTCGACGACCGGCAACGCGCGGTCGCCACCGCGGGCACCCCGGGCGCCGACGCGGAGTCCGACGCCGAGCGGCTGCGCTGGTACTACACCCCGACCGACCACGGCGGGCTGCCGCTGGGCGCGCAGCGCCCCGCCCAGCAGAGCCGTGCGATGCAGCTCGTGGCCACCGGGTTGTCCGCGGCGGGGTACGGCACCGTTACGACGATCATGGGCCTGGAGAACGTGCTCGACCGCGCCGAGGGCTGGACGGTCGACTGGGGCCGCGAGCGCGGGCGCGACCCCGGCCTGTACTACCTGCGGGTCTTCGGTGAACCCCGGGGCACGGGCGCGTGGGCGTGGCGGTTCGGCGGTCATCACGTCTCGCTGAACAACCTCGTCGTCGACGGCGCGGTGCGCTCGCTGACGCCGTGTTTCCTGGGGGCCGACCCGGCCTCGTCGCCGCTGCTGGGGCCCGCCGCGCTGCGGCCGCTGGGCAGCACCGAGGACCTGGCCCGCGAGCTGGTGCGCTCGCTACCGGCCGATCTCGCGGCGCGCGCGATGCTGCTCGACCGCGCGCCGTCGGACATCATCGGCGGGAACCGGCCCCGCATCCACGACGGCGACCGGATGGTCCGGCTGCCCGACCTGTGGCGGGGACGGTTCGCCGAGCCACGGCTGGCCGACCGGATCGCGACGATGGACCGCCGGGCCGAGGAGGCGTCGGGCTATGACGCGGCCGACCACGCGCGCCTCGCGCTCACCGATACGCCGAAGGGCCTGCCCGGTTCGGCGCTCGACGCCGGGCAGCGGGAACTGCTGGCCGCGCTGCTGGAGACCTACCTGGGCCGGGTGCCCGACGGGCTGGCCGCGCCCCCCGATCTGGACGCCGTGCATCTGTCCTGGGCGGGGCCCACCGAACCGGGCGCGCCACACTACTACCGGCTGCAGGGCCCGCGGCTGCTCGCCGAGTACGACAACACCCAGCGGGGCGCCAACCACGCGCATTCCGTGTGGCGCGACCCCGAGGCCGACTTCGGCCATGACGTGCTCGCCGCGCACCGGGCCGCCGCGCACGGTTGACCGCCCGATCGGCATGTCTCGGCGTGTCTCGGCGTGTCATGGGGCCGTGACGCGGCCGGCAGCGGCCCGACGTTCGCCGTGCGGGCCATACTGTCGTTCGGAGGCGGCTGACGTGAATGCGGAGTACGTGCGGGCCCGCCCGCACCGCGCGCTGGCCCGGCTCGTGCTGGGCTATTCCGGTTACCGCGAGTTCAGCCCGGCCCCGCTGCGACGGCGGCAGGCTCCGGTCGGCTCGTGCGCGTTGATCCTCAGCTTCGGCGATCCGATCCGGCTCGACGGCCCGGCCGGGCCACTGGTTCCCCGGTCGTTCCTCGCCGGGATGCACGATGCGGCGGTGCTCACCGAGTTCACCGGTGCCCAGCACGGGGTCCAGGTCGACCTCACCCCGCTCGGGGTTTTCACGCTGCTGCGCCGCCCCATGTCCGAGCTGACCAATCGCACCGCACGGCTCGACGAGCTCGGCGACGCCGAGCTCGCGGCGCTGCCCGCCCGCCTGGCCGAGGACCGCGACTGGGCGCAGCGTTTCGCCCGGCTGGACCGGTTCCTGGCCGAGCGACTGCTGGACGAACGCGCCGCCCGCCACGACCCCGAGGTCGCGTGGGCGTGGTCCGAGCTGGTGCGCCGGGACGGCGCCGTCCCGGTGGCCGCACTCGCCGCGGAGACCGGCTGGAGCCGCCGGCACCTGCTCAACCGGTTCCGCGACCAGATCGGGCTGGCCCCCAAACCCGCGGCCCGGGTGCTGCGGTTCAGCCGGGCGACCCGGCTGCTCGTGGCCGGTTCCGACGCCGCCAGCGTCGCCGCCACCTGCGGGTATGCCGACCAGAGCCATCTGGTGCGGGAGTTTCGGGCGCTGGCGGGGTGCACGCCCGGGCAGTACCGCGCCGAGCTGGCCGTGGTGACTCGCTAGCGGTTCCCATTCGTTCAAGACCGGCGGCCCGGGTGGACCTAGCGTCTGGCCCGTGAGCATTCATCCGGTCCTGCGCTACACCGACGCACCCGCCGCCATCGCGTTCCTCACCGACACCTTCGGTCTGGTGCAGGGGCACACGAGCACCGACGACGCCGGCACGGTCACCCACGCCGAGCTGTCCTGGGACGACGCCGTGGTCATGCTGGGCACCCGGTCCGACCCGCCGGGGATGTTCGACACCGGCCGAGCCGTGCTCTACCTGACCACCGATGACCCCGACGCGCTGCACGAACGGGTCGCCGCCGCGGGCGCCGAGATCGTGTACGGGCCCTGTGAGCAGCCGTACGGGTTCCGGGAGTTCGGCGCGAAGGACCCCGAGGGCAACGTCTGGTGCTTCGGTGCCTACCGTCCGACGGCACAGGTGTCGCGATGAGCCCCGGCGGCACCACCGTCACCGACCGGCAGCCCGACGCGGCGCACCGGGCCGGTGACCGTGGGCGCGTCGTTCATCTGCTGTTCGGGTTCTTCCCGGCCCAGGTGATCCACGCGATCGCGCAGCTGGAGGTGGCCGAGCACCTGGCCGCGGGCCCACTGCCGCTCGACGAGCTCGCCCGCCGCACCGGCACCCACCCACCGTCGCTGTACCGGTTGCTGCGCGCGGCCGCAGCGCTCGATCTGGTGCGCCTCGAGCCCGGCGGCCTCGCCGCGCTCAGCCCGGACGGCGGACTGCTGAGACGGGCCGCTCCGGGCTCGGTCGGGCGGCTGGCGATGCTGTTCTGCGGCGACCAAACCTGGCGGTCCTGGGGCGAGCTGGCCGAGAGCGTGCGCACCGGGCAACCGGCGTTCGACTCGATCACCGGCCGCTCCGCGTTCGCGTTCCTGGCCGAGCACCCCGAGCTCGCCGCGGTGTTCACCGAGGCGATGGCCGAGGTCTCGCGGGCCGCCGCCCCGGCCGTCGTCGCGAGCTGCGACCTGAGCGGCATCGCCACCCTCGCCGACCTCGGCGGCGGCAACGGCACCCTGCTCAGCGAGTTTCTCGCCGCGACCCCCGGGCTGCGCGGGATCCTGTTCGACACGGCCGAGGGACTCGGCGACGCCGATGAGGTGCTCGCCGCGGCCGGCGTCGCGGACCGCACCGAACAGGTGGCGGGCGACTTCTTCACCGCCGTGCCGCCCCGCTGCGACGGCTACCTGCTCAAGAGCGTGCTGCACGACTGGAACGACGAGGACTGCCTGCGGATCCTCGCCACGACCCGCGCCGCGATGGGCCCGCACGCCACACTGTTCGTCGTCGAACCGGTCGTCCCGACCGACCGCGAGGGCCTGGCGCGCGCGCAGGTGACGCTGATGAGCGATCTGAACATGCTGGTCTGCACCGGCGGCCGGGAACGCACCGAGGACGAGTTCTCGACGTTGCTGGCCGGCGCGGGCCTGCGGCTGACCGACGTGACGCGGTGCCCGCCGCCCACGGGGTACAGCGTGCTGCGGGCGGTACCGGCGTGACCCCCGACCCGCTGCCCCGGCTGCGCGCGCTGTGCCTGGCGCTGCCGGAGGTCACCGAGAGGATCAGCCACGGCGAGCCGACCTGGTTCGTGCGCAAGGTCTTCGTCACCTACGCCGACCATCATCACGACGACCGGGTGGCGTTCTGGTGCGCCGCCGCACCGGGCGAGGCCGAGGCCATGGTGGCCGCCCATCCCGACCGGTTCTTCCGCCCGCCGTACGTGGGCGGCCGCGGCTGGCTCGGGGTCTGGCTCGACGTGCCGGTCGACTGGGACGAGATCGCCGAGATCGTCGCCGACGCGTACCGGCAGATCGCCCCGCGGCGGCTCATCGACCGGATGCCGGTGTGAACGCTCGCTAACATGTCGGGGTGTCCCGGCTGCCGATGCTTCAGCTGAACGGTGCGCGATACGAGTACGAGGACATCCCTGCCGCCTCCGGCGGGGACACCCTCGCCCCCCTGCTGTTCCTGCACGAGGGTCTCGGCTCGGTCGGGCTCTGGCGCGGTTTCCACCGGCGCATCGCCGCGGCCACCGGCAGACGCGCCGTCGCCTACTCCCGGCTCGGCCACGGATACTCGGACCTGCCGCCGACCAAGCGGACCCCGTCGTTCATGCACGAGGAGGCGGTGGGCGTCGTGCCGGCGCTCGCGGCGGCGCTCGGCCTCGTCGAACCGGTGCTGGTCGGGCACAGCGACGGCGCCTCGATCGCGCTGCTGGTCGCCGCGGCGCAACCGGTCCGCGGGCTGGTGACGCTGGCGCCGCACGTGTTCGTCGAACCGCACGGTCTCGACGGCATCGTCGCCACCCGCACCGCCTACCTCGAGGGTGACCTGCGCACCCGCATGACCCGCCACCACCGGGATCCCGACGTGACGTTCTGGAACTGGAACGACGTGTGGCTCGACCCGCAGTTCCGGAACTGGGACATCACCGCCGAGCTCGCCGGGATCCGCTGCCCGGTCCTCGGCGTTCAGGGCGAGGCCGACCAGTACGGGTCGATGGTGCACGTCGAGGCCGTGCACGAGCGCGCGCTCGGTCCCGTCACGCTGCTCGCCCTGTCCTGTGGGCACTCCCCGCACCTGGAACGACCCGAGGAGACCGACCGGGCCGTCACCGATTTCCTACGATCGCTGGGCTGAACCGGCCATGCCGGGTCCGGTGCCCGCCCGGAACGCCGGCACCCGGGTCGGGTTCGGGTGCGGCTGGGCCCGCAGCAGCGGCAGCACCCGCTCGCCGACGACCTCCGAGAGCAGCACCACGCTGGTCGAGCGGATGACCGGGCCCGACCGGCCGATCCGCAGCAGGGTCGCGTGCAGGTCCTCGTGCGAGACGGCCGCGACCCGGCAGATCACGTCCGCGGTTCCCGTCGTCGCGTGCGCCTCGAGCACGCCGGGAATGGCGTCGAGCTCGGCGCGCACCGCCTCGATCGCGCCTTGGGCGATCTCCAGGAAGACGAAGGCCTGGACCGGGAAGCCGGCGGCACGCAGGTCGATCTCGGGACCGTACCCGGTGATCACCCCGGTTCGCTCCAGCCGTTCGAGCCGGGCGGTCACCGTGGCGCGGGCGACCCGCGCCAACCGTGAGAGCTCCAGTGCACCCGCCCGCGGATGCGCCCGCAGCAGGGCGATCAGTTCGACGTCCAGGGCGTCGAGATTGCTGTTCGGAAGGCTCATTCAGCAGGCCTCTCTCTGACCGCCACGGCTGGTTGGTCTCGGTGAGCATGGCAGTCTGCTCAGCTCGCCGACCATCCCGTCCACGCGGTCGGGGTCAGCGCCAGCACCGGCCCGGCCGGCCGCGCGTCACGGTAGGGCGGGTACTTCGCCACCAGCGCGTCCAGCGCCCGCGCCCGCAGCACGCCGTCGGTGTGCACGGCCGCCAGCCCATCGATACGAACCCACCACAGCCGCGTCCAGTCCTCGGCGTAGTGGTCGACCAGCAGCGCCGCCCGCGGATCGCGTTCGACGTCGGTCAGCCGGGCCAACCGGCCGTGGCGCTTGGGTTTCACCTCGTCGACGGCCGACCAGAGCACCCCGTCCACCAGGGCGAACGTGATCGGCACCAGCCGGGGAGTGCCGTCGGGGCGCACCGTCGCGAGTCGCCCGACCCGCGCCGCGGCGACCCGGCGGAGCTGCTCGGCGCGCCCCAGCGCAGGCACCGCCTCAGCTCCCCGCGCGCAGTCGAGATCGCCCCGCCGGGCCAGACGCGCCGATCCTGCCCTCACGCACCATGACGTTCCTCCAGCACACCCCGTTCGCGACCGGTGTCACCAGGATGATCGACCTCGTGCCCCCGGGGAACGCCGGGCCGCGCCCGCTCGGCGGCGGATAGGCTGCCTCCGTGTTCGTCGTCCACGGGCTGTGGTCTCCTGGGCGCGGGCTGCTGTTGTGGGCCGAGGACGGCGAGCGTTCCGCGACGACGAGCAGCCGCTCGCTGCGCTCGGCCCGGCCGCACCCGTTCGCGGTGCCGTCGGCCGAGCTGGCCGAGCTGCATCCGGGCAAGCCCGTCATCGTCAACCTGCTGCTGCCCTCGCGGCGATCGGGCCCGCTGGCCTCGCCGGAGCTCGTCCGCTCCGCCCCGGTTCGCGCGACCCGGTCGGCACCGAGCCTGCTGCCCTGGTCGGTGCCTGCCGTGATCGTCGACCCCACCGAGCTGGGCGACCCCGCCGAGCAGGTGCGCTACGGGGCTTCGGTCGCGCATCTGCGCGAGCTCGTGCGGTTCGCCGACGGCCTCGCCGCGCGCGGCCGGGTGCTGCCCACGCTGATCCGCGAACCGGTTCCGGCGGCCCGCTGGCGCCCGATCGTCCAGGGTCGCGATGCGCTCGTGTTCGACGCGCTGGTGGCGGCGCTGCCCCCGGTCGGCCGGGCCGAACAGCAGGCGCCGGGCGCAACCACCGGGCCGGACCCGCGGGAGCTGGTCGGCGACGCGGTCGCGGTGCTCACCGACCTCGTGGTCCGCGATCGGCTGGCCCGGGCCGACACCCCGGTCGTCCTCGTCCCGCCGCGGCGCGGTCGGATCCCGCGTCGCGTCCCGGTCACCGAGGCGTGGCTCGCCGCGCTGCTCTCCCCGGACGCCCGGGTCGACGCGCAGCAGACCGAGCTGCGCGAGCTCACCCGCGCGCTCGGCCCGTGGGACGAGGTCGGCACCGAATCCGCAGGCCCGGCCCGGGCATCGTTCCGGCTCGCCGAGGTCCGGGTGCTCGACGATCCGGCCGATCCCGACGGCCCGAGCACCGACCAGACCGGGGACGGCACCCGCTGGCAACTGCAGTTCCACCTGCAGTCCGCGGCCGACCCGAGCCTGCTGGTGCCCGCGGCCCGGATCTGGGGCGGCGGCGCCGGCGCGGTGCGCACGCTGATCGGCGAACCGCAGGAGCTGCTGCTGGCCGAGCTCGGCCGGGCCGCGCTGGTCTACCCCGCGCTCACACCCGCGCTGCGCGGGGCCCGGCCGGAGGCGCTCGACCTCGACCCCGACGGCGCCGCGCGGTTCCTCACCGAGGGCGCCGCGCTGCTGCTCGGCGCGGGGTTCGGCGTGCAGCTGCCCGCGGGCTGGGACGGCAGCAAACGGCTGGGGCTGCGGTTGTCGGTGCGCACCACCCCGACGGCGGGCGTCGTCACCCGCGGTGGTCTCGGCCGCGAGCAGGTGGCCGACTTCCGGTGGGGCCTCGCGGTCGGCGACGACGTGCTCGACGCCGACGAGCTCGACGCGTTGGTGGCGGCCAAGGCACCGCTGGTGCGGTTGCGCGGCACCTGGGTCACGATCGATCGCGAGCAGCTGCGCGCCGGTCTGGAGTTCCTGCGCCGGGCGGAGCGGGACCGTCGCGGACGGCCCGTCCCCTCGGCCGCCGAGGTGCTCGCCCTGGCCCAGGGCCATCCGGCCGCCGCCACCGGTCTCGCGGGCGACCAGCCGCCCCTGCCGGTCACCGGCGTGGACGCGCAGGGCTGGCTCGGCGATCTGCTCGCCGGGACCGCCGAACGCGCGCTGGAGCCGCTTCCCCCTCCTGAGGGCTTCACCGCCCGGCTGCGGCCGTACCAGCAGCGCGGGCTGTCGTGGCTGGCGTTCCTGTCCACGCTGGGGTTGGGCGCCTGTCTGGCCGACGACATGGGCCTGGGCAAGACCGTGCAGCTGCTGGCCCTGGAGGCGCACGAACGGGCCGGGCCCGGCGAAGCCCGCGGCCCGACGCTGCTGCTGTGCCCGATGTCGCTGGTCGGGACCTGGCAGCGGGAGGCCGCCCGGTTCGCGCCCGCGCTACGGGTTCTGGTCCACCACGGTGGTGAGCGGGTGCGCGGGAACGGGTTCGGGGCCGCGGTGGCGGCCGCCGACCTCGTCGTCACCACCTACGGCACCGCCACCCGCGACATCGACCTGCTCGCCGACGTCGCCTGGCGCCGGGTCGTCCTCGACGAGGCCCAGGCGATCAAGAACAGCCTCGCCGCCGCGTCCAAGGCGGTGCGCAGGCTGCGAGCCGAGCACCGTGTCGCGCTCACCGGCACCCCGATGGAGAACCGGCTGGCCGAGCTGTGGTCGGTGCTGGACTTCCTCAACCCCGGGGTGCTCGGCAGCGCCGAGCGGTTCCGGCGGCGGTTCGCGGTTCCGGTCGAGCGCTACGGCGACACCGAGGCCGCCGGGTTGTTGCGCCGCATCACCCGCCCCTACCTGCTGCGCCGGGTGAAGACCGACCCCGAGGTCATCGACGACCTGCCGGAGAAGATCGAGATCACCCAGCACTACCGGCTCACCCGCGAGCAGGCGTCGCTGTACCAGACGGTCGTCGACGACATGATGGAGAAGATCGAGGGCTCGGACGGGATCGCGCGGCGCGGCAACGTGCTGGCGGCGATGACCAAGCTCAAACAGGTGTGCAACCACCCGGCCCAGCTGCTGCACGACGGCTCGGCGCTCGGACGGCGCTCGGGGAAGGTCGCGCGGCTGGAGGAGATCCTCACCGAGATCCTCGCCGAGGGCGACAAGGTGCTGTGCTTCACCCAGTTCACCGAGTTCGCGTCGATGCTGGTGCCGCATCTGTCCGCCCGGTTCGACCAGGAGGTGCTCTACCTGCACGGCGGCACGAACAAGCGACAGCGGGACGAGATGATCACGAGGTTCCAGTCGGCCGAAGGACCGTCGATCTTCCTGCTCTCGCTCAAGGCGGGCGGCACCGGGCTCACCCTCACCGCGGCCAACCACGTCGTGCATCTCGACCGCTGGTGGAACCCGGCGGTCGAGGACCAGGCCACCGACCGGGCGTTCCGGATCGGGCAGCACCGCACCGTTCAGGTGCGCAAGTTCGTCTGTCCCGGCACGGTCGAGGAACGGATCGACGAGATGATCACTTCCAAGAAGGCGCTGTCCGGCATGGTGATCAGCGACGGGGAGAGCTGGCTGACCGAGCTGTCCACCGTCGAGCTGCGCGAGGTGCTGAGGCTGGGAGCGGAGGCCGTGGAGGGCGCGGATGAGTGAACGCACGCCGTGGTGGCACGACGCCCCGCCGAGCCGGCCGCGACGGGTCAGCGGCGGCATCCAGATCCACGGCACCCGCGGAGCGGTCGCCCGGACGTGGTGGTCGGCCCGGTTCATCGAGGTCCTGGAGTCCCTCGGGGTCGGGGGCCGGCTGGCCCGGGGCCGCACCTACGCCCGTGCCGGGCAGACGCTGGACCTTCGGGTCGAGCCGGGCGCGGTCGTCGCCCGCGTGCAGGGCACCCGGCCGCAGCCCTACCGGGTCCGGATCGGGCTGCGCACCTACGGAAAGGCCGAATGGGCCGCGGTGGAGCAGGCGCTCGCCGAGGACGCCTGGTACGCCGCCACCCTGCTGGCCGGCCGGATGCCGCCGGAGATCGAGCAGCTGTTCACCGGGCTGGGGCTGGCGCTGTTCCCGGCGGGCGGACACGACCTGAGCATGGACTGCTCGTGCCCGGACCACGCCGTCCCCTGCAAGCATCTGGCCGCGGTGTTCTACATCCTGGCCGAGCGCTTCGACGCCGACCCGTTCGAGGTGCTCACGCTGCGTGGCCGGGACCGGGAGACCCTGCTGGCGAACCTGCGAACCCGGCGCAGCGACACCGGTCCCGCCCCGGAGGCGCCGACGGCCACCCCGCTGGCCGACCTGCTCGACGCATTCTTCACCGCGGGTCCGGCCGGAGCCGCCGCGGACCTGCCACCCCCACCCACTCCGCCCGACGCCCTGCTCGACCAGCTCCCGGCGTTCCCGATCGACGTCCGCGGGCACCGCGTCGTCGACCTGCTGAGGCCGGCCTACCGCGCGCTCGGGGACACGGAGGACTCACTGGTACGAGACGTAGACCGGTGAGGTGGGCCCGACCGCGACCGTCTGGGCGGGGGTGAAGGTGGGTGTGTCCTCGTCGTAGAAGTTCTTCCAGCCCCACCAGACGTTCGGTGGCGGGTCGGCGTGCAGGACCTTCCAGGTGTCGAGCTTGCGCTCGGGGGTCCCGAAACCGTCCGCGTGGATCAGGACGGCGAGCTCGTCGCGGCCGGTGTCGACCTGGCCACGGTTGCTGATCATGCCGAGCTGGAACTGGTGCAGCAGGAGCAGCTTCTGGGGCAGGTGGTGGTCGCGGGTGAGGTCGGCGAGCCATTCGATGACGGTGTTGACCTCCGCCGCGCTCACCGAGCCGATCCGCACCCGGTGGAGCTGGCCGGGGCCCAGCCGCCACTCGGGATCGAGGGCGAGCCCCACATGGGGTTCGGTGAGCAGTTCGGTGTAGCGGCGGGCCTGGCTCGCGAAGTCGGACCGGCCGGGCTGCAGATCGAGCACGACGTAGATGCCCGCGGCGCGGGCGGCGTCGACCCAGGGGCGCAGCTCGGCCACCGAGGACTCGGCGGAGTAGTTCCCGTCGGGTCCGGGAGCCGAGTCCGCGACGGTGGCGATGATCTCGAAGGCGGGGATCACCGGCTCCGTGACCAGTGACTGGTAGGACTGGGCCAGCTGCTGCGCCCGCCGGACCGCTTCCTCGACCGGCTGCTCGCCGAGTACCCCGAGGGCCGGCGCGCCGGGGTGCCCGTACAGCGCGACCATGCGGCGCCCCGGGAAGAGCACCGTCCCGCCGCCGGGAAGCGCCCCGCCGACAGCCGCGGTCTCGAGCCTGCTGCCGAGAACCTCGGGCGTGCCGAAGCCGGCGCCCAGCGCGACGACGCGACCCGCGGGTTGCTCGGTCAACATCGCGGCCAGACCGGCATCGGCCCGCGGATCGGGTGCGGACAGGACCCGCACCCGCGCGCCGGATGCCCGGGCGGTCGCGACTGCCGCGGCCTGCTCGGGTGCGGGCTGGGCGAGGACGAGGAGCGGCGCCACCGGCACGGGCGGGGCCACGGCCGGCAGGAGCACCCGGTCGGACCACCGGTCCGGCCGGTCCGGCGCGGGTGGGCCGGTGGCGAGCAAGGCGGTCGGGTCCCGCTCAAGGGCGGCGACGGAGGCGACCAGGCGGACCGGGTCGACCGGCTCCGGCACGCCGAACCGCCGTCCGGTGAGCCGTTCGAGCGCCGCCGGATCCGCGGGTGCCTCGATGACCGCGGGCCCGCCGTCCAGCTTCCGCGCCCAGTCGGCCGCCGTCCCGACGGTGAGCACGACCGTGGCGCCCAGCCTGCGCAGTTCGTCCCGGACCGGCCCGCCCGGGTCCCCGACCGGCGTGACCAGTGCGGGTACCCCCAGGGCCACGGCGAGCGAGGCCGACCGGGCCTGGCCTTCGACATCGTCATGGGCGGCCAGCACGACGACCGGCGCCCGGCGGTACAGGGCCGCGCTCGTCGCCACCGCCAGCTCGGCCGCGTCCGCACCGGTGACGACGACCGGCCGCTCCCCAGGGTCGCGCAGCTGGGGAGCCTGCGGCGCGGCCGTGTGGCGGGCGCACCCGGCGGTGAGCACAGCGAGGATCACCGCGACGACTACCGCCCGTCCACCGCCGATTCGTCCCATTCCGGCCCCCCCGAACGTCCTGGTACGCAGGCTAGGTGGCCCTGGCAGCAGGGGCAGCGGGACACGCCCGTGGACGGCCGGGTCAGGTCGCGACGGCGGGCTCGCTCAGTCGGCCGGAGCGCAGCGCCCAGCGCTCGAACCACAGCGTGAACAGCGGTGGAACCGCGGCGACCAACGCGAGCAGGACGGTACGCGCGTCCCAGCTCAGCCGCCGGGCGGCCACGACGGCGATCACCAGGTAGGCCACGAACAACGCCCCGTGGATCGGTCCGAAGATCTTCACCCCGACCTCGTTGCCGACGGCGACGTGCTTGAAGAACATGCCCACCAGCAAACCGGCCCACGAGCAGGCCTCGGCGATCGCGATCGCCCGGAAGGCGCGGGCGGCACCGGGACGGGAGGGGTCGGGCTGCTCGGTCATCGGCAACTCCTGGGCTCGGGCGAGGTCGTCCCCGTCCACTGTGCCGCATGTCCGCGACCGACCTTCTACCGGGTGTCGAAAATCTCGTCGCCCCGCCGAGCAGCCGAACGCCGGTGGGCGGTGCCGTCCGCCCCGGCTTCCCCGGCACCGACGGTCACGAACGGCGGTGGACCTTGACCGCCCTCAGTAGGGTCGGGACATGTCCGTCGACCACCTCAGGGACCGGCGCGGCCGGGATCGCGATCCCGCGGGACGGGCCCGAAACGCGCGCCCGCGCGACGCCAGCGGTCGGCCGCTGCCCTACGACCGGCCGGGGGTGCCCCGGATTCCCGAGGACCTCGTGCTGACCCCGTAGGAGACCGTCACCAAGGCTCAGCGGCTGCTCGAGGACGACCTGCCGTTCCATGCGCACGAGGTGCTGGAGGCGGCGTGGAAGTCCGCAGGCCCGGCGACCCGGGACCTCTGGCGAGCTCTCGCGCAGCTCGCGGTCGGGCTGACGCACGCCCAGCGGGGCAACGCGCGCGGCGCGGTCGCACTCCTGCAGCGCAGCGCGGACGGTATCGCGAGGTGGGTCGGCGACCCACCGGCCCGGCTGGACCTGGACGGTCTGGCCCGGCACGCCACCGCGCTGGCCGAGCGGATCGAGCGGTCCGGCATGGGGGCCGTGGGCGAGGCGGACCTACGCCCGCGGATGCAACGCTCCTGAGCCTGTCCCGGCTCGAACCGACCGCGCTGCCGAGCGCGGTCACTCGAACAGGATCACTCCCCGGATGTTCTTGCCGTCGTGCATGTCCTGGTAACCCTGCTGAATCTGGTCGAGCGAGTACGTCTGGGTGATCAGCTCGTCGAGCTTCAGCACTCCGTCCTGGTAGAGCTGCAGCTGGCGGAGGATGTCGAAGCTGGGCGACGACCCGCCGAAAAGGGAGCCCTGCAGCCGCTTCTGGAACAAGGTCAGCTCGGAGATCGCGATCGGCAGCCCGACCTCGCCGATGTCGCCGAGGCCCGTGACCACGACCGTGCCCGCCTTGCGGATCGCTGCGAACGCCTGCGCCACATGCTCGGGCTTCGTGACGCCGACCGTGACGATCGCCGAGTCGGCCCCCTGCCCGTTGGTCATCTCCTTGGCGAGCTCGGCGGCCTCCTCGATGGTCTCGGTGCTGTGCGTGGCACCCAGCTCCTGGGCCTTCTCGCGCTTGAACGCCACCGGGTCGACCGCGATGACGTTCGTCGCGCCCGCGTGCCGCGCGCCCTGCACCGAGTTGATCCCGATGCCGCCGATGCCCATCACGATCACCGTGTCGCCGGGCCGCGTTTGCGCGGAGTTCACCGCCGAACCCCAGCCGGTCCCGACGCCGCATCCCAGCAGGCAGGCCTTGTCCAGCGGGATGTCGGAGGGGATCTTCACCGCCGACTCCACGGCCACGGTCGTCGTCTCGCAGAAGGTGGAGATCCCGCACATCTGCCCCACCGGCTTGCCCCCGAGGCTGAGCCGGAAGTCCTCGGGGTCGTCCCACCGCGAGCCGACGAGCAACGTCGCGCCGAGGTCGCACAGGTTCTGCTGGCCGGTCGCGCACCAACGGCAGCGCCCACATCCGGGGAGGAAGGAGAACACGACGTGATCACCCTCGGCGAAGCCACGGACCCCGGCGCCGATCGCGGTCACGACGCCGGCCCCCTCGTGACCGCCCGCAAACGGGTAGATCCCGACCGGGACATCGCCGGTGGCGACGTGGTCGTCGGAGTGGCACAGCCCGGAAGCCGCCAGCTTGACCTGGATCTCACCGGGCCTCGGGTCGTCCACCTCGAGATCGACGACCTCGTACTTGCCGGGCGCCTGGCGTATCACTGCTCCACGGGTCTGCATCGAGCCTCGCCCCTTCGTCGACGTTGAGCGATCGGGTACGCAGGCGACCATATGACGGGAATCACACGGACGAAAGCCGCCGGACAGCGCCGCCCCGCGAGTCGCGGTATTTCCGCGACCGAGTCGGGGCATCCAGGCGACACGCGCCCGCTGCCGGCCGCGGCCACCTCACCGCGGCAACCTGCGCCAGATCGCTCTCGGCACCAGTCGCATCCCGAAGAAGATCGGCCGCAGCAGCGCGGGAACCCACACCTCGCCGCGCCTGCCGCGCACAGCCGCGACCGCGGCGTCGGCGACCTGTTCCGGGGTGCTGGAGAACGGCGCCGGTGCCATCCCGCAGGTCATCCGGCCGATCACGAACCCAGGGCGGACCAGCACCAGCCGCACCCCGCTGTCGTGCAGGGCATCGGCCAGCCCGCTGGCGAAGCCGTCCAGACCGGCCTTGGCCGACCCGTAGACATAGTTCGCCCGGCGCACCCTGACTCCGGCGACCGAGGAGAACACGACCAGCGTGCCGCGCCCCTGTGCCCGCAGCAGGTGCGCGAGATGGGTGAGCACGTGCACGTGCGCCACATAGTCGGTGTGCACGATCTGCACGGCGTGCGCGGCGTCGGCCTCGGCACGGGCCTGCTCGCCGAGGATCCCGAACGCGACGACGACGAGGTCGATGCGGCCGTGCCGCGCCCACAGCGCGTCGAGCAGCGGGCGGTGCGACGCGAGATCGTCGGCGTCGAACTCGACCCGCTCGACGGTGCTCGCCCCGGCCGCACGGACCCGGCGCTCCTCGTGGTCGAGATCGTCGCAGCGGCGGGCGGCGAGCACCACCCTCCGCGCCCCGGAACCCGCAAGCCGCTCCGCGACCGCGACCCCGATCTCGCTGCGCCCACCCAACACCAGCACCGTCTCGGCCATCCCGCGAGTCTCGCGCCTCGGCATACTGTCGCGGTGACCACCCCGCCGCGGCGGGCCGCAGTGCTCGGCTCCCCCATCGCCCATTCGCTGTCCCCGGTCCTGCACCGGGCCGCCTATGCCGCCCTCGGGCTCGACCGGTGGCGCTACGACGCCCACGAGTGCGATGAGGCGGGCCTGGCTCCCTTCCTCGACGGACTGGGGCCGGAGTGGGTCGGGCTGTCGTTGACGATGCCGCTCAAACGGGTCGCGCTGGCCGTGGCCGATCGGGTCTCCCCACTGGCGGCGGCGACCGGAGCGGCGAACACGCTGATCCTGGGCCCGGACGGCAGGTATGCCGAGAACACCGACGTCGTCGGCATCGTCGCCGCGCTGCGCGAGGGCGGGGTGGAACACACCCGGGGTGCGGTGATCCTCGGCGCCGGCGGAACGGCGCAGGCCGCGCTCGCCGCGCTGCGGGAGCTGGGAACGACCGAGCCGCTGGTGCTCGTCCGCGATACCGCACGGGCCGGCGAGCTGTGCGCTGCGGCTGCGCGGCTCGGTGTCTCCCCACGTGTCGAGGCCGCGCTGACCGACCCGGCGCTGGCCACCGCCGCGCTCGCCGACGCCGAGGTGGTGATCTCCACGCTCCCGGCGGGCGCAGCCGATGCCCTGGCCGCTACCCCATGGTCCGGCTCGGCCACCGTGCTCGACGTCGTCTACGCCCCATGGCCGACACCGTTCGCGGCCGCGGCGGCGAACGCGGGCTGCGCCGTCGTCAGCGGGCTCGCGATGCTGCTGCACCAGGCCGCCGCGCAGGTCGAGCTGATGACCGGGCGACCGGGGCCGATCGAGGCGATGCGCGCGGCCCTCGACGCAGCTCAAGCCCCCCTGTGAGTGCGTAAC
>NZ_JBHSQW010000015.1:40214-65265 GCF_042658695.1 Pseudonocardia hispaniensis
CCTGCCTCGGCGCACCACCGGTCGTAGTCGGCGAGCGTCGGCCAGCCGTCCTGCAGCTGAAACCCGGCGAGGAGCCGCCCGCCCGGCACCAGCCGGCCCGCGCAGCGCGCGATCGCGGCCGCGCGGTCGGCTGCCGCGACATACGGAACGACGTTCCCGGCCAGCACGACGAGGTCGAACCGCTCGGTCGGACCGAGGCCCCGGTCGAGTTCCTGCAGACCCAGCCGCAACCAGCGCAGCGACGGCGCCTTCGCCCGGGCGGCGGCGATCATGTCCGGATCGGGGTCCACGCCGACGACGGCCACGCCGCGGCGCGCCAGCTCGATCGCGACCCGTCCGGTGCCGCAGCCGCCGTCGAGCACCGCGGCCGGTCGGTAGGACGCCACGAGATCGGCCTCGCCGTGCGGGTTCTGCCCCGCCGCAGCCATCCGGGCCCATCGTTCGTCGTAATCGTCAAGATCAACCTCGGTGCGCCACCGCGACCAGTCGCCGGGGAGCTCGGAAGCAGACACCTCCCGCACCCTACGGTGCCGGTGATCGGACGCTGCGGCGGGCGCTGCTGTGCGACCGGACGAGCGCACGACGGTCTTCCCCACCGAGACGGATCCCGGCCTCGTCGCGGGTGTCACTCCACGGCCTCGGGCCGGGTCGCGTCCTCCAGCCATGCGGCGAAGCGGCGGCGCACCTCGTCCGGTTCCGCGGTGAGGACCTGCACCTCCGGCACCGATTCGGCGTGCAGGTCGTGGACGTAGGTGATCCGTGCCCGGAACCGCCCGTCCTCCCACCACGTCCGGACGAGGAACGCGGCGGCACGAGGGGGGCGGGTCACGGCGGGCATCGTCGTCCGGCGGCGTCTCTGTGGTGTCTTCGGCGTCTATGAGGACAGTAGGCCGCTCGCCAGCTCGGTCATCCGGGGTGAGGGCGCGACGCCGAGCTCTCGCGCGAGCAGCGAGCGGTACCGCTGGTAGTGCTTGAGTGCGCTGCCGACGTTGCCCTCCGCGAGGTGGACCTC
Organism: Pseudonocardia hispaniensis; assembly: GCF_042658695.1. NCBI lineage: Bacteria > Bacillati > Actinomycetota > Actinomycetes > Pseudonocardiales > Pseudonocardiaceae > Pseudonocardia > Pseudonocardia hispaniensis. The sequence continues at coordinate 41,227 of NZ_JBHSQW010000015.1, forward strand.
GACGACGATGCGGTGCGCGGTCTCCCGGATCGGCTCGATCGCGACGGCCGCGAACGCCGCCTCGAGCGCGGCGAGATGGCGCCCGGCCGACTGAAGCCGCTGGGCGAGGACCTCCAGCGCGTGCAGCCGGGTCTGGTCCCAGCGCTCCCGTTCGAGCATCAGCCAGTCGTCGGTCCAGGCCGGCAGCAACTCGCGACGAAGCGCCTGCACCAACTCGCCGCAGTCGGCCCCGGCGTCGCCCGGACCCGCGAGCACCTGCCGGGCCCTGGCGAGCATGTCCTGCAGGTCGACACGGACCATGGGCGAGAGCCGCAGCCGCGGACCGACACACTCGATCACGGGCACGCCCGCCATCTGCCGGCCCCGCCACAGCGCGGAGCGCAGGTTCGCGGGTGCGCGGCGCGGGGAGCTGTCGGGCCACAGGCGTTCCGCCACCGCGGAGCGGTGCAGGCCGCCGTCCTGCAGCGCGAGGAAGGCCACGAGACGTTGGGCGCCAAGGGGCAGGGCGATCCCGGTGCCGAGGTGAGCCGACTCGAAGCCGCCCAGGAGGGTGACGTGCACGAGATCCACGGGAGAGTGCGTCATGGGGGCCTCCGGGACCGTCAGCGCCGGTCGACTCTGACGAGTGAGTGTCCCACGGGCATCGCCGAAGCCGGTGCCATCAGTCAGGTCCGCCGCTTCCCGGCCGTCCGGGGTGCGTCGCCGGACGGTCACGATCGCATCACCCGCGCATCACCAACCGGGCAGCCACCGCTGCGGCCGGAGGGAACGCACGGTCGGCGGTCTCGTACGCACACGTCCGCGGTACGACTGGACAGACGTGTGGCACACCGGGGACGCGACGCAACGGTGACGCATGAGCCGGACGCTGTGTGCGCACGGGTGTGCACAGCGGAGCGGAGGAGCCCGGGATGGAGCCGAAGGACCTCAACCTCTACATCGAGCGGACCAGATCGGGTGACGCGCAGGCCGACGCGCCGGGGGACTCCGGCACTGCGCTGGCGGACGCCGTCGCCGCCCTGACCACCGCGACGGCGGCGCTGAGCCGGTCGACCGGGGCCGGGGGCACCCGGATCGAGGCCGGCGAAACCGCCTCGCTGTCCTTCGCGACCAAGCAGCGGATCCACGCCAGCCTGCAGCGGACACTCGCCGCCGAGCTGGCCCGGGAGGGCCCCACTCTGGGGCTGAAGCCCGGCGATCTCGTCGCCATCAGCAGCTCGGTCGGGCAGAGCATCTCGTTCTGAGGTCCCGCAGTCGACAGGAGCCGATCGTGGACGACGACGTATTCCGGGGTTTCGCCTGCCCACAGGTCGGGTTGAACCCGGCGCTGACCGAACTGCTGGTCGTCGACCACACCCGGCTCGTCGTCAAGGAGTTCCTGGAGCGCAACCGGGCCGAGCTCGCGGCACGGGCGCCGGGGACCGACGCCGTCCTGGAGTCCTGGGGCGCCGCCGACGGCGGCTTCGACGTGGCCTGGCATCCGGCCTTCGGGGACGCCCACGCCGCGGTGCTCGGCGGGGCCGTCGACCCCGTCCGGTGCGCCTGCGCCCTCGCGCTTCGCCTCGCGGAGGCCGGGCACACCGGCCGGTGGCGGGCCGACCTCGCCGAACCCGCCCGGCTACGGTTCGGTGGACGGCTCCTGCCGGCGACCCGGACGATCCGGGTCACCGCCGAGCCCGACGCGGTGACGATCGACACCGACGGCGCCGGAACGGTCGACCTGCGACGCCGGGAGGCCGGCTGGCACACCGATCAGGTCCCGGCGCTGCCGGTCCTGCGTCGCGGCCCGCTGCGGGTGACGCTCTCGACCCCGCTGGTGCTCTCGCCCGCGGCCGCCGACCGGTTGCTGCACGCCGACGCCTACACGTTCGGGGTCGAGGACTCGGCGGCCGGCGGGGCGGACTGGACGGCGACCTGTCGGGCGGCGATCGACCTCATCGCCGACGCGGCACCCGTCTACCTGCCCTGGGTGGCGACCGTGCTGCGCGAGCTGATCGCGCTGCGGGCGCGGCCCGGCACCTTCAACAGCGGAAGCGAACGGTTCTCGCCGGGCGTCGTGTGCGTCTCCGACCAGCCCTACGTGTGGCCGCTGGCCGAGATGCTCGTGCACGAGGCGACCCACCAGTACCTGAACATCCTCACCCGGCTCGGCGGGCTCGACGACGGCAGCGACGAGGGCCGGTACTTCTCCCCGTTCCGCAACAAGGACCGGCCGATCTTCTTCATCGTGGTCGCCTACCACGCGTTCGGCAACGTGCTGCTGTTCTACCGGACCGCGCGCGAGAACGGATTCCTTCCCTCGGGTATGCCGGCCGCGGAGGACTTCGCCGATCGCGAACGGACCCTGCGCCGCCAGCTGGGCGAGATCGAGCCGGTGCTGCGGCGCGCCACGTCGCTCACCGCGTTCGGCCGCGCGCTGTGGGAGCCCGTGTCCGACCAGATCCACCGCTAGCCGAGGGAGACGACGATGGCCCAGCCCGTCGCGCCCGCCGACTTCGGCGTCGCGCTCGTCTGCATGCCCTTCGCCTCCGCCGACCGGCCATCGATCCAGCTCGGCCTGGTCGGCGCCGTCGCCGAGGCGGCCGGGTTCCCCGTCGACCTCCTGCACTTCAACCTCGATCTGGCCGCCGAGCTCACCCCGGCGGTGTACGAGCTGCTGTGCGAGCGCCGGTCGCATATGACCGGGGAATGGCTCTTCGCCCCCGCGGCCTTCGGCCCGGACCACGCAGGCGCCGAGCGCGAGTACTTCGAACGCTTCCCCGACGAGTTCTCCTGGTGCACCGAGATCGGGCAGGACGAGAGCTTCTTCGTCGACCTCCGCCGGGTCCGGCTGCCCGCCTTCGTCGACCGGTGCCTCGCCGCGGTGGACTGGGATCGCTACCGGGTGGTCGGGTTCAGCTCCCTGTTCCAGCAGAACGTGGCCTCGCTCGCCCTGGCCCGCCGGATCAAGGAGCGCCACGAGGGCGTCGCGATCGTGTTCGGTGGGGCGAACATGGAAGGGGAGATGGGCGAGGAGTACGCCCGCGCGTTCCCGTTCATCGACCACGTGGTGTCCGGCGAGGCCGACGACGCGTTCCCGGCCCTGCTGCAGGCGCTCGCGCAGGGCGTCCGGCCGCGGCACGTCCCGGGGCTGGTCAGCCGCGCCGGGCCCGGTCTCGAACGCGGCGCGCCCGCCGCGCCGGTCGAGAACCTCGACCGGCTGCCCGTCCCGAACTACGCGCCCTACTTCCGGCAGGCCGAGGAACGCGGGCTGCGGCCGTACTACCAGGCCACCTACACCGTCCCCTACGAGAGCGCGCGAGGCTGCTGGTGGGGCCAGAAGCACCACTGCACGTTCTGCGGCCTGAACGGCGAGACCATCGGCTTCCGGTCGAAGTCCCCGCAGCGGGTGCTTGCCGAGCTGAGCGCGCTCGCCGACCGTCACGACGTCTGCTCCTTCGTGGCGGTCGACAACATCCTCGACGTGCGCTACATCCCGACGCTGTTCGCCGAGATCGAGCGCGCCCGGCTCGACTACAGCTTCTTCTACGAGGTCAAGGCGAACCTGACCCGGGAACAGATCCGCACCCTGCACCGGGGCGGTGTTCGGCGGGTCCAGCCCGGCATCGAGAGCCTGAGCACCCACGTGCTGCGGCTGATGCGCAAGGGCTGCACGATGTTGCAGAACGTGCGGTGCATGAAGTGGTGCGCGTACTACGGCATCGGGGTCAACTGGAACCTGATCTGGGGTTTTCCCGGCGAGACCGTCGAGGACTACAAGGACGAGCTGGAGGTCCTGCGGGCCATCCGGCACCTCGAACCACCGGTGGGCTACGGCCGGATCTGGCTCGAGCGCTTCTCCCCGCACTACACCGATCCGGCGTTCCCGGTCCGGCATCGGCGGCCCGAGGCGAGCTACCGCTACGTCTATCCCGACCATGTCGACCTGGTGAAGGCGGCCTACTTCTTCGACTACGAGATGGGCGACACCCTCGCCCCCGAGACGCATCGGGCGACCCATGAGTTCGTCAGCCGGTGGCGCGCGGAGTGGGCCGCGGGCGAGCGGCACTCGCTGACCTACCGGCGCACGGCCGGCGGCATCCTCATCGACCGCAACCGCGGCCCACGCGACCAGCACACGCTCAAGGTGACCGGGGCGAACGCCCTGATCTACGAGTTCTGCAGCGACACCATGCACGGACCGAGACAGATCGCCGAGCACCTGCGCCGGACCGACGAGCGCCACGAGTACACGGTCGAGGAGGTCCGCGCCGCGCTCACCGAGTTCTGCGCCGCGGGCCTCATGCTGGGTGAGGACGACAAGTACCTCGCGCTGGCCCTGCCGCTCAACCCGAACTGGTAGGTGCGTCCCCGATGCGGACTCGCAGGCTGGGCTCCACCGAGCTGCGCGTCTCCGAGCTGGGGTTCGGGTGCTTCGCGATCGGCGGCAACCGGTCCGGCAACAGCTACGGCCCGACCGACGACGCGACGTCGATCGCCGCGGTGCGCACCGCCCTCGAGCTCGGCTACCGCTTCTTCGACACCGCCGACGTCTACGGCCTCGGCCACAGCGAGACGCTGCTGGGCCGCGCGCTGCGCGAGGCCGGACACCCGTCCGACGTCGTGGTCGCCACCAAGGGTGGCGCCCGGTTCGACGGTGAACGGGTGCGCGCCGACTTCTCCGGGCGTCATCTGCGGTCAGCCGTCGAGGCCAGCCTGCGGCGGCTGGGCCGCGACCGCGTCGAGCTGTACCAGCTGCACGACCCGCCGCTGTCGGTGCTGCGCGCCGGTGCCGTCTTCGATGTGCTCGACGGCCTGGTCGCGGAGGGAAGGATCGACCACTACGGGGTCTCGGTCCACACCCCGCCGCAGGTCGCGGCCGCCCTCGCGCACCCCCGGGTCCGGACGGTGCAGATCCCGTTCAGCCTGCTCACCCAGGTCGAACCCCAGGACGCCTGGGAGGCGGTCTTCGCCGACGCGCGGCGCCGCGACGTCGGGCTGATCGCCCGCGAACCGCTGGCCGCCGGGTTCCTCTCCGGTCGGCACGCCGGGGGCCGCACCTACGGCGCGGGCGATCTGCGGGGCCGCTGGCCGCCCGCGCGCCGGCGGATCTACATCGCCCTGGCCGAGGTGTTCCGCCACCACGAACGGCCGGACCGGACGATGGCGCAGGCCGCGTTGCGTTTCGTCCTGGACGAACCCGCGTTCGCGACCACGATCGTCGGCATCAAGACGCCGGCCCAGGCGCGGGAGAACGTCGCCGCGACCGGCCTGCCCCCCTTCGCCGAACTCGAGGCAGGACAGGAGATGTGATGGCACCCGCCGAGCTGTCGGTACTCGTCCAGGGAGACCTCCCGAGGGAGGTGTTGCAGAAGATCGGCCGAGCGGTCCGCCAGGCGGCCCTCGACGCCATCGCGGACCTGGACCTGCAACCGCCGCTGGTCGAGCGGCCGCTCGCCGATCTCCGGCTGGCGAAGACCATCCGCCGCCCCCTCGCCGACGCGGCGATCGGCGGCCCGATCGGATTCTTCGTGGCCCAGGTGGAGCGGTGACCGGCGCGCTGTGCCCCAGCAGCACCTGCCGCGAGGGGCATCTCCTGCTGGGGATCGTCGGCCCGGACGGGACGGTGGTCGGGCTGTTTCCGCCGCTGGAGGTGGACCGCGGCTTCGTCGAGACGGCGACGGCGGGCCGCCGCCCACCGGAGTCGCGCTTCCGGTTCGCGGGCCCCTGCGCGGAATCGTCGTGTGGTCATTGGGACGGCGCGCGGTGCCGCGTCGGCGATGCGCTCACCGCGGCCGCTCCCCGGCTCGCCGAGCCGGTCCCGCCGCCCCGATGCGCGATCCGGGCCTCGTGCCGCTGGTGGTCCCAGAACGGCGCCCTCGCCTGCGCGTCGTGCTCCTGCGTCGTACACACCGTGCACACGCCGTGATGTCACGAACCGCGGTCCCACGAACCGCACCGCCAGGGAGTCACCGATGACCCGGCCATCCGGCGACCGAACCTGGGCCCGCCTGCGCGACCAGGCCGCGGCGGCGCCGGTCCGGCCGCTCCCGCTGGAGGAGGCGGACACCATCGCCGGTCGTTCCGGGGTCGCGTCCGGGGTCATCGCGCGGGCCGAACGTGGCCCCGCGCTGGTCGAGTTCAGCCTCGTCGGCGACCGCGCGATCTTCGAGGGTGACATCGTCCTGGGCGCGGCGCGGGACCTGACCAGCGCGCTCGCCGACGCCGCACCGCCGGCCGGCGAGAACGTGCTGTTCGCCGCCGTCGTCACGGATCCGATGAAGCGCTGGCCCGGCGGCCGGGTACCCGTGGAGCTCCCACCCCGGGACTCGGTCATCGCCGAGGTCGCCGCGTCCGCGATCGCGGAGATCAACGCTCGGACCAACGCGCAGCTGGTCCCCCGCACCGACGCCGACGCCGACTACGTCACCTTCGCGGTCTCGGCGTACTGCAGCTCGGAGGTGGGTCGATCCGGGGGATCGCAGACGGTCGATCTCGCGCCCGCGGCGACGGTCGGCAACGCCGTGCACGAGCTCTGCCATGTGCTCGGGCTCTGGCACGAGCAGAGCCGGGAGGACCGGGACCAGCACATCCGGATCCACTGGGACCGGATCCGGCCGGGGTTCGAGGCGAACTTCCGGCAACGGATCACCGACGGCGACGACGTCGGCCCCTACGACTTCGGGTCGATCATGCACTACCCACGCAACGCGTTCAGCGTGGACGGGTCGAGCACGATCGAACCGCTGGTCGCCGGTGTCGAGATCGGGCAACGGACCGCCCTGAGCGACGGCGACATCGCCGCCGTCAACACGCTGTACCCCAGGACCACGCCGTCGACGCCGTCGACTCCGGCGACCCCGGCTCCGGGCAACGTCCAGTACTCGACCGACGTCCCCGCGCGCAGCGTCGTCGTGGTCATGAGCGGCGGCTGGCACCCCCGTCGGCGCGTGCACTGGGACGTCGTCCCCACCGCCGGCGGCACCGATGTGCCGCTGCTGAACTGGCGGCTCGACATCGGGCACGACACGGCGGGCGACCTGCTCTACTACTTCACGATCACCAACCTGACCGACGCGCCACTCGGCGCCGAGGTCAGGTACGTCATCCTCGAGGAGGCACCCGGATGAGGTCGGCACGGCTCATCGTCCGGATACCTGCCCTGGGGCGCGTCCTGGCCCCGGCCCAGTTGGTGATCAGCATCGAGGACACCCGGCGACAGGACGCTCCGGCGGTCGTCGTCGCCCGCCTGCAGTTCGACCTCGACGAGCTCGACGCCACCGAACCGGCCGAGCTCATCCTCGACTGCCCGCTGCCCGCCGAACGGCGCAGCTACGAGGTCGGCGCCGTTCTGCATCTGCACCGGGACGGTGTCCTGCGGCAGGGAGACCTGACCAACGTCGTCGCCGTCACGGTGCGGGAGTCCGCGGTCGCCGAGGTACCGCTGGTCCGAGTTCCCGAGCCCTGACCCGGCGTAGCCCGGCTACCGGGTGTCGCCCGTCCACACGTCGGTGATCGGGTCGGTGTCGGCGCTGTGTCCCAGCGGCGCGAGCCCGTACATCGCCTGCAGCGTGCGCAGCAGCCGATAATGGTCGACCCGCTCGGCGTACTGCCCCGGCGCGACCATCGGCCCGGCGAAGACGGTGACGATCCGGTTGTCACCGCCCGGCGACTCCGCCTCGTCGAACGTGACGACCAGCAGGCTGTTGTGGTCGTGCGCCCAGCGCAGGTAGCCGTCGAGATGCTCGCGGGCCCAGCCGTCGCCGGTCGCGACATCGCAGTCGTGCATGTCGTGGCACAGGTTCGGGATCAGGAACGAGACCGTGGGCAGGTCCGCGTAGTCGGCGGGCAGGTCCGACAGCGGCCGGTTGGCCTCGGCCGGGACGTTCGAGAAGTTCACCCACGGGTTGTGCTTGCGGACGTAGTCGCCGTCCTCGCAGCCGGTGTAGCCGACCGCGGGCAGGTCCTCGGCATACCCGGTGAACGTGCGCCCCGCTTCGACGAGCTGGCTCGCCAGGTTGGGGGTGGGGAACGGCCCGGTGCAGCTGTCGTCCGCAACACCCTGGGTATCCCCGGAGAACAGGGCGAGGTAGTTGGGCTGGCTGGGATGAGTCTCGGCGTGCGCATCGGTGAAGTCGGCGCCCTGGCGGGCCAGCGCGGTCAGGTAGGGCGCGTCAGGGTTCCCGAGGATCTGGTCGGCGTCCTTGTTCTCGAACACGACGACCACGACATGATCGGGGGTGGGGACCCGGGCCGGCGCCGGCGGCTCGCGGGTCGTCGCGCACCCGGTCACGGCGACCGCCAGGACGACCAGGAACGCGGTCAGCGCCCGCCCCGCCCGCTGCGGGGCCATCGCGAACCCGTCAGCTCGTCGCATCGTGCCGGCGGCGCCGACGCAGCCGCCTGCGCGTCGCCGCCACGGCCACCAGGCCGACGAGGACCTGTCCGCCCAGAATGATCTTGTTGACGTCGACGGCCGGATGCCAGGACACCGTGCCATCCGCGCCGATGCTGAACGCCCCGACCGGGCGGGCCACCACACCCGCGCCGCTGCTCCCCGCGAGGTGGCTCACGCGGCGGCCGCCGATGCCCCCGCCCGCGCGTACCCGGGCGACCGGGACGACGGTGGTGCCGTTCTTCTCGATCGGGGGGCCGAACACCTGGTCGCGACCGAGCCGCTCGGCGACGATGGCGACCACGTCCGAGGCCGCACGCTGCGGCGGTGTCTGCTCGGTTGGCGTCAAGGAACTCATGGATCCACCCTGCCACGCGGGTCAGCCACAGACGGCGCCCTCGGCGGCCGACCCCACCAGCTTGGCGTACTTGGCCAGCACTCCGCCGCGGTCCACCCGTGGCGGTGTCCACCGGGCGCGACGGCGGTCCAGCTCGACGGGGTCGACGCCCAGGTCGAGCGTGCGGGTCGTCATGTCCAGGGTGATCGGGTCCCCGTCGCGGACCAGCGCGATCGGGCCCCCCTCGGTGGCCTCCGGAGCGATGTGCCCGACGCACAGTCCGGTCGTCGCGCCGGAGAACCGGCCGTCGGTGACCAGCAGGACGTCCGCGCCCAGCCCGGCCCCCTTGATCATCCCGGTGACCGCCAGCATCTCCCGCATGCCGGGGCCGCCGCGCGGGCCCTCGTAGCGGATCACCACGACGTCCCCGGCGACGATCGAGCCGTCGGCGACGGCGTCCTGCGCCCCCTGCTCCCCGTCGAACACGCGAGCGGTGCCGCAGAACCGCGCCCCGACAGAATCAGCACCGCCGAGGCCCGCGCTCTTGACCACCGCTCCGTCCGGGGCGAGCGAGCCGCGCAGGACGGTCAGCCCGCCGGTCGGGTGCAGGGGGTCCGACAGCGCGTGCAGGATGACACCGTCGAGGTCCGGTGGGGCGATCGCGGCGAGATTCTCCGCGACGGTCGACCCGGTGACGGTGAGACAGTCCCCGTGCAGCAACCCCGCCTCCAGCAACGCCTTCATCACCACCGGCACGCCACCGACCTGGTCGACCGACGCCATCACGTACCGCCCGAACGGTTTGACGTCGGCCAGCTGCGGAACCCGGTCCCCGATCCGGTTGAAGTCGTCGAGCCGCAGGTCGACGCCCGCCTCGCGGGCGATCGCCAGCAGGTGCAGGACCGCGTTCGTCGAACCACCGAACGCCATCACCACGGCGATGGCGTTCTCGAAGGCCTCCAGGGTGAGGATCTGCCGCGCGGTGATCCCCTCGGCCAGCAGGTTCACCACGGCCTCGCCGGACGCGCGGGCGATCCCGTCGCGCCGCCGGTCGACCGCCGGTGGGCTGGCCGAGCCCGGCAGCGCCATCCCCAGCGCCTCCGCGGCGCTGGCCATGGTGTTGGCGGTGTACATGCCGCCGCACGCCCCCTCGCCCGGGCAGATCGCCCGCTCGAGCTCCTCGACCTCGGCGCGGCTGATCAACCCCTTCACACAGGCCCCGACGGCCTCGAAGGCGTCGCCGATGTTGACCTCGCGGTCGCCGAGGTGCCCGGGCAGGATCGAACCCGCGTAGACGAACACCGCCGCGAGATCGAGCCGGGCCGCGGCCATCAGCATGCCGGGCAGGCTCTTGTCGCAGCCGGCCAGCAGCACCGTGCCGTCCAGCCGCTCGGCCTGTACCACGGTCTCCACCGAGTCGGCGATGATCTCGCGGCTGACCAGCGAGTAGTGCATCCCGACATGTCCCATCGAGATGCCGTCCGAGACCGAGATCGTGCCGAACTCCATGGGGTAGCCGCCGGCGCGGTGCACGCCCTCCTTGACGGCGATCCCCAGCCGCTGCAACGACAGGTTGCAGGGGGTGATCTCGTTCCAGCTCGAGGCGATCCCGATCTGTGGCTTGGCGAAGTCCTCGTCACGCATCCCGACGGCCCGCAGCATGGCGCGCGCCGCGGTGCGTTCGAGGCCGTCGGTGACGTCGCGACTGCGGGGCTTCAGGTCGTGCGCGGTCATCGCCTGCCCTTTCGCGATGCGGTCGGGTATCCCAGTCTGCCGGGTCCTGACGCGCCGCGCGTGGGGCCGGCGACCCTACCTGCTCGGCCGGCCCGAGGTGGCGAATCCCCGGTCGCGGCGGACGCTGGCGCGCCTGCCCTTGAGGGTGGTGGTCCCGCGCAGCGAGCGCAGCACCTCGTCAACAGCGTGCTCGGGCACCTCGACCAGCGCGTGCCGTTCGTGGATCTGGATGGCCCCGATATCGCGCCCGGACAGCCGCGACTCGTTGGCCAGCGCCCCCACGATGTCCTGCGGGCGCACCCCGGCCGCCCGCCCGGCCGACACGAACAGCCGGGTGGTCCCGGCCCGCGGCGGGCGCGCGCCCTGGCCGCGGTCGCCGGACTCGCGGCGTCCGCCACGACCCGAGCCACGGCCGTCGCGCGGCGCCGACACCACGGGGATCTCCGTCTCGTCCTCGGCCGCTCCGGAGACGGCCTGAGCCATCCGGACGGCAGCCGCGGCCACATCGACCGGATCGAACTCGACCGCCAGCGCCGCGACCATCGCCCGCACGCCGTCGGTCTCGGCCGACGCGTCGCCCGCCAGCGCGACGAGTGTGTCGCGAAGCGCCTCGCTGGTCCGCTCGAGCCGCGCGGCACGCAGGTCGGCCACCGTCGGCACCGTGGCGATCGGCACCGGCATCCCGGTCAGGCGTTCGATGTTGCGCAGGCTGCGCATCGACGACGGCGCCGCCAGGGTGATCGCGACGCCCTCGCGCCCGGCCCGGCCCACCCGGCCGATGCGGTGCACGTAGGCCTCGGGCGACTTCGGCACGTCGTGGTTGACCACGTGCGACAGTTGCTCGATGTCGAGCCCGCGGGCCGCCACGTCGGTCGCGACGAGCAGGTCGGTGCGGCCGTTGCGCAGCCGGTCGACCACCCGTGAACGATGCTCCTGATCCATCCCGCCGTGCAGCGCCTCGGCCCGCAGACCCCGTCCCGTCAGCGCCTCGGTGACCGCATCGACGTCGGCGCGGGTCCGGCAGAAGACGATCGCCGCGGTGGGCCGCTCGAGCTCCAGGATCCGGCCGAGCGCCGCGGTGGTGTGGGTCCGCGGGACCAGGTACGCGGTCTGCCGGACGCGCGGCGCCTCGCCCTCCGGGACGACCTCGCGCTCGATGCGCACGGTCACCGGTTCGCGCAGGTAGGTCCGGGCGAGCGTCTCGATGCGCCGCGGCATCGTCGCCGAGAAGAGCACGGCCTGCCGGGTCTGCGGGATCGCGGCCAGGATCGTCTCGATGTCCTCGAGAAAACCCATGTCGAGCATCTCGTCGGCCTCGTCGAGCACGACGACCCGGAGCTCATCCAGGCTCAGCGCACCCCGGTTGAGCAGGTCGATCGCCCGGCCGGGGGTCGCGACGACGATGTCGACACCGCGCCGCAGCGCGCCCAGCTGCGGCCCGAACGGGGCGCCGCCGTACACGGCGAGCACCCGGGCGTCGATCTGTTCGCCGTACCGGGAGATCGCCTCGGTGACCTGCATGGCCAGCTCCCGGGTCGGGGCCAGCACCAGGCCGAACGGGGCGGTGCCGCCGCCGGGGCGCTCCTCGGCGAGGCGCTGCAGCATCGGCAGCGCGAACGCCGCGGTCTTGCCGGTGCCGGTGGCGGCCTGGCCGATCAGGTCACGCCCCGCGGTCAACGGGATGATCGCCTCGGCCTGGATGGGGCTCGGGCGTTCGTAGCCGAGCTCGTCGAGCACCCGAAGCAGCTCCGGGGCCAATCCCAGCTCGGCGAAGGTCGGACCGTCGCAGCGGTCGGCGTCGTCAGCTTCGTCAGCGTCGGTCAGGTCGAAGTCGGTCAGGTCGAGCTCGTCGGTCTCGGGCAGGTCCAGCAGTGTGCTCACACATATCCTCGGTCGCAGGGGGTGGCCGGCTCATGGGTGGACGGCGCACTCCGGGAGTCACGAAAGCCCGCAGGCCCTGCGGCAGAGATACGTGGACCGATGGGGCTCGCGGCCGGCCCGCGCGGCCAGCCGGTTCAGTAGTATCTCACGCCCTGATCACGCGCCGTCGAGGGGTACGACGCGGCTGGCGGACACGGTGTTCCCGGCTCGGGGACCGCCCTGCCGGTCACGGTGGTGCAGGCGCGAACCGCGGGGTCGGTGGACCCGGCCCCGCGGCTGTCCGCGCACGCTCAGCGCTTCCCGCCGCCGGTGTCGAAACCGGCCCGACGCAGCGCGTCGGCCATCGCGTTGTTCGCCGGACCCGCGCTCGATCCGCGCCGGTCGCCGCCGCGCCGGTCCTTCCCGCCGCGCCGGTCCTTCCCGTCGCGCCGCTCCCGGGTCCCACCGCCGCGCTGGGGGTCGCGGCGGGGCCCCTTCGGCCCGCCGGGTTCGTCGTCCAGCCGCAGGGTCAACGAGATCCGCTTGCGCGCCTCGTCGACCTCCAGCACCTTGACCCGCACGACGTCGCCGGACTTCACGATCTCGCGCGGATCGGAGACGAACTGTTTGGACATCGCCGAGACGTGCACCAGACCGTCCTGGTGCACCCCCACGTCGACGAAGGCGCCGAACGCCGCGACGTTGGTCACGACGCCCTCCAACAGCATCCCCGGCTTCAGATCGGCGATCGTGTGCACGCCCTCGGCGAACGTCGCGGTGCGGAACGCGGGGCGCGGGTCGCGGCCCGGTTTCTCCAGCTCCGCGAGGATGTCGGTCACCGTGGGCAGCCCGAACCGCTCGTCGAGGAAATCCGTCGGCCTGAGCGCCTTCAGCTTCGGGGCGTTGCCGATCAGCTCGGCGATATCGGTCTTGGCCGCCTGCACCATCCGCCGCACCACCGGGTAGGCCTCGGGGTGCACCCCGGAGACGTCGAGCGGCTCGTCGCCGCCGCGGATCCGCAGGAAGCCGGCGCACTGCTCGAACGCCTTGGGCCCCAGTCGGGGGACGTCCGCCAATGCGGTCCGGGTCCGGAACGGCCCGTGCTGGTCCCGGTGCGCGACGATGCTCGCCGCGAGCGACTCGCCGATGCCCGAGACCCGGCGCAGCAGCGGCACGGACGCGCTGTTGAGATCGACGCCGACCGCGTTCACACAGTCCTCCACGACGGCGTCGAGCGAACGGGACAGCGCCGACTCCGGCAGATCGTGCTGGTACTGACCCACCCCGATCGACTTCGGGTCGATCTTCACCAGCTCGGCGAGCGGGTCCTGCAGCCGGCGGGCGATCGAGACCGCCCCGCGCAGCGACACGTCCAGATCGGGGAGCTCGGCCGAGGCGTAGGCCGACGCCGAGTACACCGAGGCCCCGGCCTCGCTGACCATCACCCTCGTGAGCTTCAGTCCCGGGTTGGCCGCGACGAGCTCGCCGGCCAGCCGGTCGGTCTCCCGCGACGCGGTGCCGTTCCCGATCGCGATGAGCTCGACGTCGTGCGCCGCGGCGAGCCTGGTCAACGTCGCCAGCGCGCCGTCCCAGTCCCGTCGCGGCTCGTGCGGGTAGACGGTGTCGGTGGCCACCACCTTTCCGGTCGCATCGACGACGGCGACCTTGACACCGGTCCGCAGACCCGGATCCAGCCCCATCGTCACGCGGGTTCCCGCGGGGGCGGCCAGGAGCAGATCACGCAGGTTCGTCGCGAAGACCCGGATCGCGGCCTCCTCGGCGGCGGCCCGCAGCCGGACCCGGATGTCGATGCCCAGGTGCAGCAGGATCCGCGTCCGCCAGGCCCACCGGACGACGTCGGCGAGCCACGCGTCGGCGGGCCTGCCCTCGTCGGCGATCCCGACGTACTGCGCGATCGCCCGCTCGTACTCCGAGGGCGCACCGGGTTCACCGGCCTCGCCGCCCGGCTCCAGGGTGACGTCGAGGACCTCTTCCTTCTCCCCGCGGAAGACGGCGAGAATCCGATGGCTGGGCAGGCTGGTGAACGGCTCGGCGAAGTCGAAGTAGTCGGCGAACTTCGCTCCGGCCACCTCCTTGTCCTCGCGCACCTTCGACACGAGCACACCCTGGGTCCACATCCGCTCCCGCAGCCCGCCGATGAGATCGGCCTCCTCGGAGAAGCGTTCGACGAGAACCGCCCGGGCGCCCTCCAGCGCGGCCGCGGCGTCGGGGACGTTCTCGCTGCGGTAGCCCTCGGCCGTGGCCATCGGGTCCAGGGCCGGGTCGGCCAGCAGCGCGTCGGCCAGCGGCTCCAGCCCGTTCTCCCGCGCGATCATCGCCTTGGTCCGGCGCTTGGGCTTGTAGGGCAGGTAGATGTCCTCGAGCCGGGCCTTGGAGTCGGCGGCCAGGATCTGCGCCTCGAGGGCGTCGTCGAGCTTGCCCTGGCTGCGGATCGACTCCAGCACCACGCCCCGGCGTTCCTCGAGCTCGCGCAGATAGCTCAGCCGCTCCTCGAGCGTGCGCAGTTGCGCGTCATCGAGCGCTCCGGTCGCCTCTTTGCGGTACCGGGCGATGAAGGGAACGGTGGCGCCGCCATCGAGAAGCTCGACCGCCGCCGCGACCTGGTGCGGGCGCACGCCGAGTTCATCGGCGATCCGCTGCTGAACTGAGCCTGACTTATCCGTCACCGACACATCGTGCCCGATGCCGTACCCGCGAGTGACACGTACCGCTCCGGCGGTGCGTGCCGCTCACGAGCGCAGCGACGCGGAACCGGTGATCGACGCGGGCTGGCCGGGAACGCCTGCCGTCAGGCCGATCCGCTCGCCGTCGGGCGTCGCCTCCGCGATCACCGGAACACCGGCGAACGCCGGCCGGGTGAGCCGGAACTCGAACGTCCCGACCGGGCGGTCAGGGGCGTTGCGCCGCGGCAGTTCCAGCAGCAGCAGCGCGAGTAGCGGCCCGTGCACGACCAGGCCGGGATAGCCCTCCACACCGGTGACGTAGGTCTGGTCGTAGTGGATGCGGTGGGCGTTATAGGTCAGCGCGCTGAACCGGAACAGCAGGGCCGGATCGGGGTCCAGGCGCATCCGCCACACCCGCGGGTCGGCGGGCGGTGGCTCGGCCGCGACGGGCGCGGGCGCCGTGGCCGGGGCGGAGCCGGGCCGCTGACTGCGGTAGACGATGTCCTGCTCCTCGGTCAACGCGACGGCACCGTCCTGGAGGTACTCGTGGCGCACGGTCAGGAACAGCATCTCGCCGCTGCGACCGTGCTTGGGCGTCACCTCGAGCAGCGACGAGCGGCGCACCACCTGCGCGCCGATCCGCAACGGCTCGTGGACCTCCAACCGCGCTCCGGCGAACATCCGGCGCCGGTCCGGGATCGGTGGCAGGAAGTGCCCGTGCGCGGGATGCCCGTCGTCGCCGAGGTCGGCCTGTGCCGGGTGTTCGAGGTGGTGGAACCAGTGCCAGCCCAGTGGGAGCGGGTCCCCGTCCACCTCGACCGGGGAGGGCTGGTCCAGCAGGGCGGCGAAGGCCGCGGACGGCCAGCGGTCCAGCCGGGTGCTGACCTCTACCGGCCGGGGCGCCCACCCTGCCACGTGCTCCGCCAGTCCCGTCACGCCGTCGACCTCCGTTTTTGCCGATGAGAGCACCCTGTGAGTGCGTAACAGTGTTCTAACACTGTTACGCACTCACAGGCAGGAGGAGGGCGACGCACTCCACATGGTGGGTCATCGGGAAGGCATCGAACGCTCGCAGCCCGGCGAGCCGATAGCCACAGTCGCCGAACAGCGCGATATCGCGCGCCAGCGCGGCCGGGTCGCAGGCGACGTGGATGACGCGGGCCGGGGCGACGGCGGTGAGCGCGCGGACGAGGGCACCGCCGAGGCCCTTGCGCGGCGGATCGGCGACGACGACGTCGGGACGCTCGCCGAGCCCGCCCAGCAGCCGCTCCACCCGTCCGACCCGCCAGTCGACCTGCGGGAGGTCGGCGAGCGCGGCCCGCCCGTCCTCGACGGCCCGGCGCGACGACTCCACGACCGTGACCCGCCCCTCGGGACCGACCTGCCCGGCGAGCACGGCGGCGAACAGTCCCACGCCGCCGTAGAGATCCCACCCGATCCCGCCGTGCGGCGCCGCGGCCCATTCGGAGACGACGTCCGCCAGCGCGTCGGGCAGGGCGGGATGCACCTGCCAGAACACGCCGGGTGACAACAGCCACTCGCGACCGGCCGCCCGCTGCACGACGGGGCCGGGGCGGCCGTCGACGTGGCGTCGGCCGTCGACGTCCTGCGCCACCTCGATCTCGGCGCCCGGCGCGGACGGGTGCGCCAGCACCGGCCCGAGCAGCCCCGGGGGCGCGATCGGGCAGTCCGCGATCGGCAGGACGTCGTGACTGCGGTGGGCACGCAGACCCGCCCTGCCCTCGGCGTCCACGGCCAGCCGCACCCTGCTCCGCCAGCCCAGCGTCCCGCCGGGTAGCTCGGCCACGGTCACGTCGGTGTCCAGGCCGGCGAGTCGGCGCAGCTGCTCGCGCACGACCTCGGCCTTGAGCGCGCGCTGCGCGGCGGGGGTGGCGTGCTGTAGGTCGCAGCCGCCGCAGCCGCCCGCGCGCGCCCACGGGCAGGCAGGCTCGACCCGGTCGGGATGGGCGTCGAGCACGCCGATCGCGTCGGCCCGGCAGAACGACCCGCCGGCGTCCTCGGTGACCACGGCGCGCACCCGCTCCCCGGGCAGGGCGTGGCG
This sequence comes from Pseudonocardia hispaniensis, assembly GCF_042658695.1. Classification (NCBI taxonomy): domain Bacteria; kingdom Bacillati; phylum Actinomycetota; class Actinomycetes; order Pseudonocardiales; family Pseudonocardiaceae; genus Pseudonocardia; species Pseudonocardia hispaniensis. The sequence continues at coordinate 58,278 of NZ_JBHSQW010000015.1, forward strand.
CACGAACACCACCCGGCCTTCGTGCCGGGCCACGCAGTGCCCGCCATGGGCGATGGGCCCGATCTGCAGCTCCAGCACCCGGTCGGTCCAGTCGAGCGGCGCGGCCGCCGGGCTAGCGGGCACGGTCGCCCTCCCTCGTCCGAGTCGGCGCGCTGTCGCCGCGGGAGGCGTTCGTCAGCTGATCCAGTGCCGGGTAGCCGCGGCGCGAGGAACCCGGCGCCGGCGGCGGCAGGCGCTTGGCCGCGTACTTGGACGACTCCAGCTGCCACGGCACGCTGGTCACCATCACCCCTGGCTGGAACAGCAGTCTGCCCTTGAGCCGCAGCGCGCTCTGGTTGTGCAGGACCTGCTCCCACCAGTGCCCGACCACGTACTCCGGGATGAACACGGTCACCACGTCGCGCGGGTTGTCGGTGCGGATCCGCTTGACGTACTCCAGCACCGGCCGGGTGATCTCTCGGTAGGGCGACTCCACCACCTTCAGCGGAACGGGCAGCTTCCGCGCGGCCCAGTCGGCCATCAGCCGCTTGGTATCGGCGTCGTCGACGTTGACCGTGACCCCCTCGAGGACGTCCGGGCGGGTGGCCCGGGCATAGGCGATGGCCCGCAGCGTGGGTTTGTGCAGGGTCGAGACCAACACGATCGCGTGGTTGCGCGAGGGCAGCACGGTGTCGGCCTCGCCCGCCCGCAGTTCCTGGGTCACCCGGTCGTAGTGGTGCTGGATCGCCTTCATCAGCAGGTAGAAGCCGATCATGCCGAGGATCGCGATCCAGGCGCCGCGGGTGAACTTCGTGATCAGTACGGTGACCAGCACGATCCCGGTCAGGGTCGCGCCGAAGGCGTTGATGGTCTGCGCCCGGCGCATCCGCAGCCGCTCGCGCCCGTCGGTCTCGGTGGCCAGCAGCCGGCGCCAGTGCCGCACCATGCCGGTCTGGCTGAGGGTGAACGACACGAACACACCGACGGTGTAGAGCGGGATGAGCCTGGTGACCTCCGCCCCGAAGCCGATCACCAGCACGATCGCGAAGCCGGCCAGCAGCAGGATGCCGTTGGAGAACGCCAGCCGGTCGCCCCGGGTGTGCAGCTGACGGGGGAGGTAGCGGTCCTGCGAGAGGATCGACCCGAGCACCGGGAAGCCGTTGAACGCGGTGTTCGCGGCCAGGATCAGAATCAGCGCGGTGAACACGAGCACGAAGAAGAACCCGGCCCGGAAGTCGCCGAACACCGCGTCGGCGAGCTGGGCGACCAGCGTCTGCTGCACGTAGCCGGGGGCGTCGGGGAACTGCGCGGCCGGGTCCTCGGCGATCTGCGCCCCCGTCAGCCGGGCCAGCACGATCAGCCCCATGAACATCGACACCGCGATCAGACCGAGCATCATCAGGGTGGCCGCGGCGTTCCGGGACTTCGGCTTACGGAACGCGGGCACGCCGTTGCTGATCGCCTCGACACCGGTCAGGGCGGCCGCGCCCTGGGTGAACGAGCGCAGCACGAGCAGGGCCAGCGCCATCCCGGTGAACGAGTCGCCGATCGCCACCATGTGCAGGTCGGCGCTGGCCGCCCGTACCTCGTCGCCCAACAGCAGGATCCGGGTGAGCCCCCAGATGATCATCGCGATGATTCCGACCATGAAGGCGTAGGTCGGGAGCGCGAACGCCGTTCCCGACTCCCGCACGCCGCGCAGGTTCATCGCGGTCAGCAGCACGATCGCCGTCACGGCGATCGGGACCCGGTGCTCGGCCACGAACGGCACCAGCGCACCGAGGTTCGCCATCGCCGACGAGATCGACACCGCGACCGTCAAGGTGTAGTCGACCAGCAGCGCGCTGGCGACGGTGAGCCCCGCGTTGCGGCCGAGGTTGACCGTCGCGACCTCGTAGTCGCCACCACCGGACGGGTAGGCCTGCACGTTCTGCCGGTAGCTGGTGACGACGGTGAGCATCACCACCGCGACCGCCACCCCGATCCATGGCGAGAACGCGTAGTACGACAACCCGGCGACCGAGAGCGTCAGCAGGATCTCCTCGGGCGCGTACGCCACCGACGAGAGCGCATCGGAGGCGAACACCGGCAGGGCGATCCGCTTCGGCAACAGGGTGTGGGTGAGGCGGTCGCTGCGCTGAGGCCGCCCCACCAGGATCCGCTTCACCGCGACGGCGAGCTTGGGCACGAGCGGCAGCCTATGCTCACCGCGCAACATCGACGCCACGGCGTCGGGGCACCCGAGATCCATGCGGTCGGAATGCGGGCTACCGTGCCGCCCATCGGGGTTTTCGCCACAGGGAGGGCACCGCGATGTACGTCGTGATCATGGGCTGCGGCCGGGTCGGCTCGGGGCTCGCGACCGGCCTGGAGCGGCTCGGCCATGAGGTCGCCATCATCGACCGCAACCCCCAGGCGTTCCGCAGGCTGGGCGCGGATTTCCGGGGCCGCCAGGTCGTCGGGGAGGGATATCACCGCGAGGTGCTCGTCGAGGCGGGTGCGCAGAAGGCGAAGGCGTTCGCCGCCGTCTCCAACGGGGACAACTCCAACATCATCGCCGCTCGGGTGGCCCGGGAGACCTTCGGGGTCGAACGCGTGGTCGCCCGCATCTACGACGCCAAGCGGGCCGCGGTCTACGAGCGGCTCGGCATCCCGACGGTGGCGACCGTGCCGTGGAGCACCGACCGGCTGATGCGCATGCTGCTGCCCGACTGGGTGGCCACGGCCTGGCGCGAGCCCTCCGGCACGGTCGCGGTGCTGCCGTTGCCCCTGCACGAGGGCTGGCTCGGACGACCGGTGCGCGAGCTCGAGGAGACCGCGGGCTGCCGGGTCGCGTTCCTCGTCCGGTTCGGCACCGGTCTGCTGCCCAAACCCGACACCGTGGTGCAGGCCGAGGACGTGGTGTACGTGGCTGCGGTGTCGGGCACGATCAGCGATGTGACGGCGACAGCCGCCGCCCCGCCACAGGAGGGTTGATCGGCATGCGGATAGCGATCGCGGGCGCTGGAGCGGTCGGCCGCTCGATCGCCCTCGAGCTCCTGGAGAACAAGCACCAGGTCATGCTCATCGAGCGCGACCTGTCCCAGATCGAGCCCGAGGCCGTCGAACCCGCCGAATGGGTGCACGCGGACGCATGCGAGCTCGCCTCGCTCGAGGAGGCCGGTCTGGAGCGCTGCGACGTCGTCATCGCCGCCACCGGTGACGACAAGGTCAACCTCGTGGTGTCCCTGCTGGCCAAGACGGAGTTCGCGGTGCGCCGCGTCGTCGCCAGGGTGAACGACCCGCGCAACGAGTGGCTGTTCGGCGAGAACTGGGGGGTCGACGTCGCCGTGTCCACCCCGCGGCTGCTGGCGGCGTTGGTGGAGGAGGCCGTGGCGGTCGGCGACCTGGTCCGGCTGATGACCTTCCGCCAGGGGCAGGCCAACCTCGTCGAGGTCACCCTGCCGGACGACACCCCGCTTGCCGGGCGGCCTGTCGGGTCGGTGCGGCTGCCACCCGACTCCGCGCTCGTCGTCATCCTCCGGAGGGGCCGGGTGATCGTCCCGGAGCGGGACGACGCGTTCGAGCCCGGCGACGAGTTGCTGTTCGTGGCGACCTCGGCGGTCGAGACGGACATCCGCGCGGCGCTGCAGCAGTAGGACGATCAGGCGGCGCCGGGCCCGGGTGACGGCCGCCGGGCCCGGCGGACCGCCCAGAACGTGACCAGCAGGGCCACCCCGAACAGGGGATAGCCCATCAGCAGTCGAGCGACCCCCAGCCAGTCGGCCTCATCGACCCGGTAGAGCCAGCCCTGCACGACCAGCCGGGCGCCGAACACCAGCGCCCACAGCAGGCTGGCCAGGGTGTAGGCGCGCAGCAGCGGTCGGTTGCGGCGCCAGGCGTGCCCGTCGCCGTTGACGGCGTGCCAGACGACCCCGGCCAGCGGCCAGCGCACGACGACCGAGATCAGAAACGCCAGGCAGAGCACACCGCTGTAGATCAGACCCGGCAGGTAGAAGTCGCGGGCCTCACCGCTGCGATTGGCCAGGAACGCGCACACCCCGACGGCGATCAGCCCGGAGACCGCGGGCTGCAACGCCTCCCGGCGCACCAGCCGCAGCACCGCGACGAGCGCGCCGGCACCCAACGCCGCGATGAGCGCGGCCCGCAGTCCGGCCACCATGTTGACCGGGATGAAGACCGCCACCGGGATCGAGGAGTAGACGACACCGGCGATCCCGCCCATCTGCTCCAGGATCGAGGGCCCCGGAACCCGGCCCGGGGGCGGTGCCCCCGGGTCGACCGCGGGAAGCTGCTCGGTCGGCTCGTCGCCAGTGCGTCGGGGGGCTGCCTGAGGCCCGGTCACTGGGTCTGGCAGATCTCGTAGAACGGGTTGTAGATGACCTTCCTCCCGTCACGCTCCGCGACCCGTCCCTGGACGCGCATGGTCCGGCCCGGCTCGACACCCGGGATCCGGCGTCGACCGAGCCAGATCAGCGTGACCCCCTCGGTGCCGTCGAACAACTCTGCCTCAAGGGTCGCCTCGGCCTCCTGCGGGCAGATCTCCACACTGCGGAGCCTACCGAGCATGGTGACCTCCTGCCCGAGGGCGCAGTCGCTGGCGCGCTGCGCCCCGGATCGCTCGGAGTCCTCCGAGAGCGCATCGGCGTCCAGTGTCTCGACGTCGCTGGTCAGTTTCCGGAGCATACGGCGGAAGGCCCCACCGTCCGTGCTGCCCATCTCTCTCCTTGGCTGCTCGGGCGCGGGCCGGATTCGTCGGATTCGGCCGCTACCCGACCTAGCGTAACCCGCGGGAAACCTCAATTGTGCCGATGACCAGGGCGACGGTGCCGCCCGGACTCCCGTTCCAGGGCGGCGAACCGGACCGTTGGATCATCGGCAAGGTAGGCCAGCGCCGGTTGGGCGCCCTGGCCCGGCCAGGGCGCCGATGACACCGCGGCCTCCTCGTCGTCGGGCCGGGCGTGCCTGCCACGCCGCGCCGGGGTCGGCGTCGCGGCCGACGAGGTGAGCACCGGCATCGGTCCGGTCGGCACCGAGTCCGCGTCCGTCCCGGCCGCCGGATCGGGTCCGGCCGGATGCGGCCGCGCAGGAAACATCGTGGTCGGCACCTCGGCCACCACCGGCTCGGGAGCGCGGCGCCGGCCACCGGGGCGCGCACCGGCCGGCGGCCGGAACGGGACGACGCCGGGGCCTGCGGCGCGGCGTCTGCGCCCGCCGGGGCGCGGCTGCGCCGGGGTCACCTTCGGCAGCAGGGAGGTGGTCTCCGGGTCCGGGGCCGCGGCCGCTGCCCCGGCTGCGGCGGGGACGCGGTCGGGCGCCGCGGAGTCCGGTACGAGCTGGGGCTGCGGGTCGGTCGGCACCGGCGCAGCGAGCTCCACGGCCTCGGCCTGCGCCGCCTTGGCGGCCGCCTCCTGCTGCTCCTTCAGATGCGCAGGCAGCTCGAGGGGCAGCACCGTCCGCGGCGGATACGGCGCCCGGCCCCGCACGACGACGGTGCCACGCAGCATCCGGCGCAGCTCGGCGTCGAGGTCGACGGCGTGCTGCACCGGGCCGGTGGCCACGCCGTAGAGCATCCACCGGGGCCCGTCGACACCCACGAACACCGACGAGGCCCCCTGGGTGTGGGCGCGCAGCTCCCGCCCCCAGTCGCCCTGGAACGACCGAACCTGGGCCCCGCCGTCCCGAAGCGAGGCCTCGATCTCCTTGACCAGTTCCGGCCACAGCCGCGACGAGCGGGGCGCGGCCAATGCGCTCACCGACAGCCGCCCCTCGGGCAAGGCCACATGCACGGCCTGCAACCGGCCGTTGGCCGTCGGCTCCACGGTGACCGCCCCCCGGCCGGGGACGGCAAGACGGAGCGCGCCGAAGTCGGTCCGGGCCTCCGGGTCGTCGTCGAGATCGAGCTCATCGACGTCGAACGGCCCGAACCGCGGCCGCTCGGCCGCCTCGTCGACGGCCACGGCACCGGGCGCCACGTCGATCGGTCCGAACCCGTCCAGGATGCTGCGATCGCGGCGAGCCACTACGGCGACTCCCCTGCAACGCCGGTACCGCGCTCCGCAGGCGCGCCGAGCCGGTCGTGCCCACCGGTCGACCCGTAGCCGCCGGCTCCCCGATCGGAGTCCGGCAGCTCGGCGACCTCGACGAACCTCACCCGCTCCACACGCTGCACGAGGAGCTGGGCGATGCGGTCACCCCGACGGAGCACCAGTTCGTGGTGCGGATCGTGGTTGATCAGGCAGACCTGGATCTCCCCGCGGTACCCGGCATCGATCGTGCCCGGGGCGTTGACGACCGAGAGCCCGGCCCGGGCGGCGAGGCCGGAGCGGGGATGGACGAACCCGGCGTAGCCGGTGGGCAGGGCGATCGCCAGCCCGGTTCCGACGACGCCACGCTCGCCCGGTGCGAGCACGAGGTCCCTCGTCGTCACGAGGTCCACACCCGCGTCGTCGGCGCGGGCGTATGCGGGAACGGGGACACCTGGATCGAGCCGGGTGAGCAGGACGTCGAGCGGAGGATCGACGAACGGCTCGGCGGACGGCTCGTGCGGGGGAGCATCGACGGGGCCGGGCACGACGTGCGAGGCTACCCTCAGCGTTCGTGAGCAAGCACCCGTCGTCCCCGGACTCTGCGACGTCCGGCCGTGCTGCGTTCGACGAGCGGTTGTCCGTCCCGTGGTGGTGGTACCCGCTGGCGGTCGGTGTCGGCGCCCTGCTGGGCGCGGAGATCCATATGGGCTATCCGGGGCTGCGTTCGTGGATCGGGTACGCAATCATGATCCCGCTCCTGACCGCGGCCCTCGTCTGGCTGGGCAGCACCAGGGTCACGGTCGCAGCCGGCGAGCTGCGGGCCGGGCGGGCGCGGGTTCCGCTGCGGTTCGTCGGGCGCACCGAGATCGTGCCCCGACCGGACAAGCAGGTGGCGCTGGGCCCGGAGCTCGACCCGGCCGCCTACCTGCTGCATCGAGCGTGGGTCGGTCCGGTCGTGGGGGGGGGGGGGGGGGGGGGGG
>NZ_JBHSQW010000015.1:65369-116209 GCF_042658695.1 Pseudonocardia hispaniensis
CGCTGACCGCAGGCCGCTGAGCGGCTCCGCCGGCCGGCCGGGCGCGCCGGACCTGGCGTCAGGCGGCGCAGTCACGGCAGATGAGCTGGTTGCCGTGGGTCTCGGCCAGCCGGCTGCGGTGATGCACCAGGAAGCAGCTGGCACAGGTGAACTCGTCGGCCTGCTTCGGCAGGACCTTGACGGTCAGTTCCTCGCCCGACAGGTCCGCACCCGGCAGCTCGAAGCTCTCCGCAGTGTCCGACTCGTCGACATCGACCACGGACGACTGCGCCTCGTTTCGACGGGCCTTGAGCTCGTCGAGCGAGTCCTCCGCAAGGTCGTCGGATTCATTTCGTCGCGGAGCGTCGTAGTCGGTCGCCATCGTTCCCACCCTTGTACTCAATGCACTTGTCTCGTCGTGCCGCAGGACAACGTCACAACTTCGGGGTTTGTGCCCGGCATACGGGTGACGCAGGTCACATCTCAGACGTGTCCAGGTTCGCCAGCAGGCCGGGCCCGTGGCACTCATGACAGATGTCGACTGCCCCCCGGGGCGGAGAGGGTAGCTCAGAGCTGCGCGATTCGCTGCGCCGCCCGCCGAACCTTCGGCCCCACTAAGGTCATTGCCGTGGTGGTGAGCTCCGAAGGACCCTCAGAACCCTCCGCCCCCGGCCATCCCGGGGCCGACCCGGCCGCCGTCGGCGCCTGGTTGGCGGTCGAACTGGGCGACGAGGCCTGGCGGCGGTCGACGCTGAGCCCGATCGGCGCGGGCCGCTCGAACCTCACCTATCGGGTGGACAGCCCCGCCGGGACCGTCGTGCTGCGTCGCCCACCCGTCGGTGCGGTCGCGGCGACCGCCCACGACATGAACCGCGAGCGTCGGGTCATCTCCGCGCTCCGGGGAACCGCGGTGCCGGTACCGGCCGTTCTCGCCGCGTCCGACGGTGGCCGGCCCGTCGGCGCGTCGTGCTACGTCATGGAGTACATCGACGGCGTCGTGCCGCTCGGCGAGCTGCCCGAGGGCTGGGCCGCGACCGAGGCCGACCGCGCCCGGGCCGGTCAGGCGCTGGTCGATGTGCTGGTGGGGCTGCACGCGGTGGACCCGGACACCGTCGGCCTGAGTGACTTCGGTCGCCCGGACGGCTACCTGGCCCGTCAGGTGCGGCGCTGGAGCACGCAGTGGGAGACCGCCCGCGCTGACGGCGTGACCGCCGCCTCTGCCCGGACGGCCGGTGAGCTGAGCCAGCTCTGCGCGCTGCTGGGCGGCTCCGTGCCCACGACGCAGCGGAACACGATCGTGCACGGCGACTATCGCATCGACAACTGCGTGTACGACCGCACCGACCCGGGGCGCATCCGTGCGGTGCTCGACTGGGAGATGTCGACCCTCGGCGACCCGCTGGCAGACCTCGGCCTGCTGCTCATCTACTGGTACCAGGCCGACGAGACGCCGGTCTGGCAGGCCGCGCAGCATCTGCCCAGCCCGACCCGGTTGCCCGGCTTCCCGCTGCGCGTGGACGTCGCGGCGGCCTATGCGCGAGCATCGGGCCTGGACCTCGAGCCGCTGCCCTGGTATGTCGCGTTCGGCGCCTTCAAGCTCGCGGTGGTGCTGGCCGGCATCCTGGCGAGAGTCCGCGCCGGCGCGGTGCCCGCCGCGATGGCCCACGGCATCGACGACGCGGTGGAGCCGCTCGTCGCGCTCGGCCACCACGTGCTCGCCCGCGGGATCGACTGATGACCATCCGGATCCGGCCCTACCAGCGCCGCCGCTCCCGGCCGATGATCGTCACGGTTTCCGCGCTCTTCGTCGCCGCGACGCTGACCTGGTCGATCGTCCTGATCAGCGCCGCTGGCCGATCCGGTACGTCGGCCTGCCCGAATCCCGCTGCCGGAGGCGCTCTGGGCACGGTCCTGGACGCCACCGCGCTCGACGAGGTCGCACCCCTGGCCCCCGACGCGATCAAGGTCCGGGTGCTCAACGGTGGCGGGCAGCGGGGCCAGGCCAACCTGGTCGCCGCGCAGCTCGGCGACCTCGGCTTCACCATGGCCGCACCGCCCGACAACGATCCGCACTATCCCGCGGGCGGCCTCAGCTGCCGCGGCCAGCTGCGCTTCGGCCCCGCCGGGGAGGGCGCGGCGGCGACGCTGGCGATCGTGCTCCCCTGCACGGAGCTGGTCCGCGACGATCGCTCGGACGAGACCGTGGACGTCGCGGTGGGGGCGTCATTCGGTGATGTCAACCCGAGCCGCCCGGCGCGTGACCTCCTCGACCAGCTCACGAGTCCCGCGTCGGTCGGCGGGACCGCCGTGGGGTCGGCGGCCGGGGACGACGACCCCACCCGGCCCGCCGTCGACCCGGCAACGCTCGCGAGCGCACGCGCGGTGCCGTGCTGAGAGGGGACCGCCCCGTTCAGACCGCTGCCGCACCGCAGTCGCGAACCAGCGCGGTCAAGGCATCCGCGATGCCCGGTGTGGCGGCCAACACGGCGTCGGCACCCAGCCCGTCGCCTCGGGGCGCGGTCGGGGCACCGGGCGGACCGGGCACCCGCACGACCGCGCCCGCCTCACGAGCGACAAGTCCCGCGGCGGCCCAGTCGTACCAGCTCAGGCCATGTTCCACGTAGGCGTCGAGCCAGCCCGCGGCCACGGCGCACAGATCCAGCGCCGCTGAGCCCGCACGGCGCACGTCGCGCACCCGCGGCAGCATCCCGGCGACCATCCGGGCCTGCCGGGCACGCCGGTCAGCCCGGTAGGAGAACCCGATCCCGATCAGCGACTGGGCGAGGTCGGTCTGCTCCCCCACCCTCAGCGGCTGGCCGTCGAGCGTCGCCCCGTCGCCGGCCGCCGCCGACCACACCCGGCCCGAGGCGGGCTCCACGACCGCGCCGGCGAGCGACCGGCCGCCCCGCACCGCGGCGACCGAGACCGCGTACCAGGGCAGCCCGTAGAGGTAGTTGACGGTGCCGTCGATCGGATCGACCACCCAGTGCGCCGCGGTGGGATCACCGCCCGTTTCCTCGCCGTAGACGACCTCCCCCGGGCGCAGCTCGGCGAGCCGGGAGCGCACCAGGTTCTCCAGGGCGGTGTCCGCCGCGGTGACGACGTCGGTCGGGGAGGTCTTCGTCCGCAGCGCCCGCACCGCCCCCTCGGTGCGTAACATGCGCAGGTGCTCGGCAGCCTCCATGGCCACCTGTTCTGCGGTTCGGCGCAGCGCGGACGGGTCGTCGACTACGGGATCCATGGCTCAATCGGACCACATCGCTCGGCGCGGCCCTTCCGCTCACCGGTAACCGGACGACCGCCCGGCGAATCACCCCTGCGCGCGATGTGCGCGAAGTGCGAGCACTCCGCGCGAGCACAGTTACAATGAGCGGGTACTCCGCCCAGGGAGGCGCGTCGAACCGACGAGACGACGGCTACGGGCGAGGCGAGGCAGCAGACAATCTCGACGGTCGCCGGATCAGTCCATGTCCCGGTGGACCGCAGAGCGCACGCAGCGAGAGGGCCTAGGTGGCAGCCGCAGACTCCGCAACCCGCACCGACGCGACCGTCGACCCGGCGGCCGCTCCGGCACCCGTACGCCGCACCCGAAGGGCGGGCACCGCCACCAAGGCGGGCAGCCCGAAGAAGGCCGCACCCAGCGCGCGGTCCCGGGCGGGGACGAAGACATCGGCCAAGAAGGCGACATCGCCCGCGGCCGGCGAGGAGCCCACAGACCTCGACGACCTCGACGGTGCCCCGGAGGCCGGCGAGCTCGAGGATGTCGATGTCGACCTGGACGACGCCGATCTCGACGCCGCCGTGGCGGACGACAGCCATGACGACGTCCTGGACGAGACGGACGACGAGGCCGACGACGAGGCCGACGACGAGCCGGAGAGCAACACCGGCGCACACCGCCGCGCACCCACGACACGCAGCTCGCAGCAGAAGCAGTCGAGCGACTTCGTCTGGGACGAGGAAGAGTCCGAGGCGCTGCGGCAGGCCCGCAAGGATGCCGAGCTCACCGCCTCGGCCGACTCGGTCCGCGCCTACCTCAAACAGATCGGCAAGGTCGCGCTGCTCAACGCCGAGGAGGAGGTCGAGCTCGCCAAGCGGATCGAGGCCGGGCTCTACGCCGCCGAGCGGCTGCGGCGCACGATGGACGCCGGCGAGAAGATCTCCCCGCAGCTGCGCCGCGACCTGCGCTGGATCGTCCGCGACGGCGAGCGCGCCAAGAACCACCTGCTCGAGGCCAACCTTCGCCTCGTGGTGTCGTTGGCCAAGCGCTACACCGGCCGCGGGATGGCGTTCCTGGACCTGATCCAGGAGGGCAACCTGGGCCTGATCCGCGCGGTCGAGAAGTTCGACTACACCAAGGGCTACAAGTTCTCCACCTACGCCACCTGGTGGATCCGCCAGGCCATCACCCGGGCGATGGCCGACCAGGCCCGCACCATCCGCATCCCGGTGCACATGGTCGAGGTCATCAACAAGCTCGGCCGCATCCAGCGCGAGCTGCTCCAGGACCTGGGCCGCGAGCCCACTCCGGAGGAGCTGGCCAAGGAGATGGACATCACTCCGGAGAAGGTGCTGGAGATCCAGCAGTACGCCCGGGAGCCGATCTCGCTGGACCAGACCATCGGCGACGAGGGCGACAGTCAGCTCGGCGACTTCATCGAGGACTCCGAGGCGGTTGTCGCGGTCGACGCCGTGAGCTTCACGCTGCTGCAGGACCAACTGCAGTCGGTGCTCGCCACGCTGTCCGAGCGGGAGGCGGGCGTGGTGCGGCTGCGGTTCGGGCTCACCGACGGCCAGCCTCGCACGCTCGACGAGATCGGCCAGGTCTACGGGGTGACCCGGGAGCGGATCCGGCAGATCGAGTCCAAGACGATGTCGAAGCTGCGCCACCCGTCGCGGTCGCAGGTGTTGCGCGACTACCTGGACTGAGCAGTCCATCGAGATGCCCTCCGAGCTGTGCAGCGGCTCGGAGGGCATCTCCGTGTCGTGCGCGGTGCTCCCCGCGAGGAGATCCGCTCGCCGTCCTCGTCTCCCGGATCGGCCGGAGGAGTCCGACGCTGCCACCGGCCGTCAGAACTCGGCACCGCGGCAGGTCACGGACCGGTCTCGACCTGTTTGGACACCGGACGACCTGGCCCCTTCGACGACGGTCGGACTGCCGGCCGCGCGTTGGTCAACTCTCGACCGGCGGCTCCGGGCAGGGCATGGTATAGCGACACATCATGCATCGGGGCGAGGAGGGGTCGTGCGCAGTCGCCTGGTGGTGTTGCTCCTCGTAATCGCCGCGCTGCTGACGCCGTCCGCCGCGGCGATCGCCCAGGAGGGGCAGTCCGTCGGCGGCACCCTGCGCGGCCCCGGCGGACAGCCGGTGGCCGGGGTGACCATCAGCGTCACGCAGGACGGCGCCCCCGTCGGCACCGCGACCACCGGCCAGGACGGGACATGGGAGGTGCCGGTGCCGGCGCCCGGCAGCTACGACGTCACGTTGGACGTCGCGACGCTCCCGGCCGGCATCATGCTGCGCGACCCGGGCGCGGCGACGCTGGCCGGGGTGACCGTCCGGCCCGCGCAGCAGCGCAGTGTGCTGTTCGCGCTCGTCCCGGCCGGCGGGACCACGGGCGAGGGCGGTTCGGCTCCCGGTCCCGCCCCGGCCCCGGGCCCGCCCGGGATCGGCGCCGTCCTCGCCCAGCTCACCCTGGCGGGGATCAAGTTCGGCGCCATCATCGCGATCACGGCGATCGGGCTTTCGCTGATCTTCGGGACGACCAACCTGATCAACTTCGCGCACGGTGAGCTGGTGACCATCGGGGCAGTCACCGCGTTCTTCCTCAACGCGGCGACAGTGGGACCGGGCTGGGGCCTCATCCCCTCGGCTCTGCTCGCCATCGCGATCGGGGCCCTGATCGGCGCGGCGCTCGAGCTGGGACTCTGGCGGCCGCTGCGGGTGCGGGGCACCGGTCGCATTCAGCTGTTCATCATCTCGATCGGGTTGTCCCTGCTGCTGCGCCACCTCCTGCTCGTGATCTTCGGCTCCCGGCCGCGCCCGTACACCGAGTACGCCATCCAGCAGGCAATCGTCCTCGGCCCGATCTCGATCACCCCGCGCGACCTGGTGATCACTCTGTTGTCCCTTCTCGTGCTGGTGGCAGTGGGTGTGATGCTGCTGCGCACCCGGATCGGCAAGGCGATGCGGGCGGTCTCCGACGACCGCGAGCTCGCCGAGGCGTCCGGGGTGAACGTCTCCCGCGTCGTGCTCTGGGTCTGGGTCTTCGGCGGCGGGCTGGCGGCCCTGGGTGGTGTCCTGTTCGGACTGACCGAGATCGTCGCGTGGGACATGGGATTTCGCCTGTTGCTACTGATGTTCGCCGCGGTGATCCTCGGCGGGCTCGGCAGCGCGTTCGGCGCGATGGTGGGTGGCCTGCTGGTGGGTCTCGTCGCCCAGCTCTCCACCGCGTACTTCCCCGTCGAGTTGCAGAACGCCTGGGCGCTGGGGGTACTCATCCTCGTCCTGCTGGTACGCCCGCAGGGTGTCCTCGGCCGCGCGATGCGGGTTGGGTAGGCGAGACGCGATGGACCTGCTGGCGATCCTGGCCGACTCCGGACGCGGCGCGCTGGGGCCGGTGGCGGCCATCTACGCGCTCGCCGCGGTAGGCCTGAACATCCACTTCGGGTACACCGGGCTGCTGAACTTCGGGCACGTCGGGTTCATGCTCGTCGGCGCCTACGGAGTCGCCGTGCCGGTCGCGGTCTACGGCGGGCCGCTGTGGCTGGGCGTGCTGGTCGGCCTGGCCGGCGCGGGCCTGCTCGCGCTCCTGCTCGGGTTGCCGACCCTGCGTCTGCGCGCCGACTATCTCGCGATCGCCACGATCGCCGCCGCCGAAGTCCTGCGCATCGTCTTCAACGCGGGCTTCGCCCAGCCGATCACCGGCGGTGTCTACGGCCTGCAACAGTTCGCCGGGGCCTTCTACGCCCTCAACCCGATCCCCCGCGGGGCCTACGGAGTGGGCCCGCTGGCCTTCACCGAACGGGACCTGTGGGTGATGCTCGTCGGCTGGGGTGCCGTGGCGGTGGCCGCGCTCGGCCTGTTCCTGCTCGTGCGCAGTCCGTGGGGGCGGGTGCTGCGGGCGATCCGCGAGGACGAGGAGGCCGCCCGGAGTCTCGGGAAGAACGTGTACGGCTACAAGATCCAGAGCCTGGTGCTCGGCGGGTTGATCGGCGCCGCCGCCGGGATGCTGCTGGCCGTCGACGCCCAGGCGGTGACCCCCAACATGTTCAACCCCGGGGTGACGTTCTACCTGTACACGCTGCTCATCCTCGGCGGCGCCGGCACGGTCCTCGGGCCGGTCCTCGGTTCGGTGCTGTTCTGGTTCCTGCTCTCGTTCGCCGACAGCGTGCTGCGTCAGGCGATCGGAGCGGGATACATCTCGCCACAGGTGATCGAACCCGCCGACGTCGGCGCCCTGCGCTTCGCCCTGGTCGGGCTCGGGCTGATCCTGCTGCTGGTGTTCCGGCCGGAGGGCATCCTCGGCAACCGCGCCGAGATGCGGCTGGAGGAAGGTGCCTCCGGCGCTCCGCGCCGCCCCCACCGCCGTCCCGGCCCCCCGGCACCGTCGCAGATCGAGGAGGTCAGCAGGTGAGCGAGAAGGAGGCGCTGGCCCACGTCGCCGCCGAACCCGGGGTCGCCAAACCGGACCCCCTTCTCGTCGTGGACGGTGTCCGGCGCAACTTCGGCGGCATGCGCGCCGTGGACATCGACCACATGCAGGTGCAGCGTGGGGTGATCACCGGGCTGATCGGGCCCAACGGCGCGGGCAAGACCACGTTGTTCAACGTGCTCACCGGCTTCGACCGGGCCGACTCCGGGCGCTGGACGTTCGACGGCCGAAACGCGTCCGGACTGCCCGCGCACCGGCTGGCCCGCCGCGGCATGGTCCGCACCTTCCAGCTCACCCGCGTGCTCTCCCGGCTGACCGTGCTGGAGAACATGAAGCTGGCCGCCCACGGACAGCGGGGAGAGCGGTTCCTGCCCGCGTTGCTGCACCCGCTGTGGCACACGCAGGAGGCCCGGATCGAGCGGCAGGCCGACGAGTTGCTGACCCGGTTTCGTTTGGCGGCCAAGCGAAACGACTACGCCGGTTATCTGTCCGGCGGGCAGCGCAAGCTCCTGGAGATGGCGCGCGCGCTCATGGTCGATCCGGCGCTGGTGTTGCTGGATGAACCGATGGCCGGGGTGAACCCGGCCCTGCGCCAGGACCTCCTCGCTCACATCACCGACCTTCGCGACTCGGGTCGCACCGTGTTGTTCGTCGAACACGACATGGATGTGGTGATGACGATCAGCGACTGGGTGGTCTGCATGGCCGAGGGACGCATCATCGCCGAGGGACCACCCGCCAGCGTCGCGGGCAACCGCGCCGTCATCGACGCCTACCTCGGCTCACACCATGACGAACCCGAGTTCCGGGAGGGCCGATGAGTCCGCAACCGCTCCTGGCCGCCGAGGCGGTCGTCGCCGGCTACCTGCCCGAGGTCAACATCGTCAATGGCTGCGACCTGCGACTGGAGCCGGACGAGATCGTCGGCATCATCGGCCCCAACGGCGCCGGGAAGTCGACCCTGATCAAGACCCTGTTCGGGCTGCTGCCCATCCGGTCCGGCGCGATCCGGCTCGAGGGCGCGGACATCACCAACGTGCCCGCCCACCGGCTGGTATCCCTCGGGATCGGCTACGTGCCCCAGACCCGCAACGTGTTCCCCAGCCTCACCGTCGAGGAGAACCTGCAGATGGGGCTCTACCAGCGCCCCAAGCGGATGTCGCAGCGGATGCGGGAGGTCGCGGCGCTGTTTCCGCTGCTGGCCCGGCGGCGCACGCAGCGCGCCGGCGCACTGTCGGGCGGTGAGCGCCAGGTGGTCGCGATGGCGCGCGCGTTGATGATGGAGCCGAAGGTCCTGCTGCTCGACGAGCCCTCCGCCGGGCTGTCGCCGATCGCCCAGGACGACGCGTTCGACCGGATCCAGGCGATCAACGAGGCGGGCGTCGCGATGGTCATGGTCGAGCAGAACGCCAGGCGCTGCCTCGAGATCGCCCACCGCGGCTACGTGCTCGACCAGGGCCGCAACGCCTACACCGGCAGCGGCCGCGACCTGCTCGCCGACCCGGCCGTGATCGAGCTCTACCTGGGCACGCTGGCCAGGGCCCGGTGAACCGTATCCGGGTCCGGCAGCCGGCTGCCGGACCCGGATGGCGACGACACCCCCGCGGGCGGCGGCCCGGCTACTTCGCCGACGCCGACTGCACGGTCCGCAGCGACTGCAGCGCGCCCTGGTCGTTGAACGTGTAGACCTCGATCGAGGCGGTGCCCGGTTCGCCTGCGGGGACGAAGTCGAGCGGTCCGCTCACGCCGTCGTAGTCGATGTCCGTGCCGTTGGCGAGAAGCCGCTGGCACTCGGTGAACGTGGTGCACTTCGTGCCGTCCCTCGTCACCTCGACGATCTTGTCCTTGAAGACGGCCGGATCGTCGCTCTTCGCCGACTCGGCGGCGAGCGCGATGACGTTGACGCAGTCGAAGACCTGGGGCGCGTACTGCACCTCGGTCAGCTCGGGGGCGAAGCTGCGCAGGTCCGTGAGGAACTGCGGGTTGTCCGCCGACGCGGGCGCGGTGCCCTTCATGCCCGCGAGCACCGCGGGATTGCCCGGAGCGACCAGCTGGGGAAGTTCCTCGCTGCGCAACCCGTCGGCCCCGTAGATGCCGACGCTGCCCGGCCCCATTCCCGCCTCGATCAGGCCCTTCAGGACCTGGGTGCCCTCCTCGAAGGAGACCAGGACGACGGCGTTCGGCTGCGCGCCACGCACCTGCTGCACGAGGGCATCGAAGTTCTGCGAGTTCGGGTCATAGGTCTCGTTCAACGCCACCGTCGCCCCGGCCTCCTCCAGCGCCTGGGCGGTGGCCTTCGCGAGCCCGCGGCCGTAGTCGTCGGCACGAGCGACGATCGCCACCCGGCTGTGCCCGTCGGCGACGACCGTCTCGGCAAGCACCGGACCCTGCAGCGCGTCGCTGGGCGCGGTACGGACGTAATAGCCGTTGTCGTTGTAGTCGGTCAGGTTCGGCGCGGTGTTCGACCCGGAGCACTGCACGACGTTCGCCCCGGTCACCCGGTCGATGATGGCCAGCGTCATGCCCGACGCGGCCGCGCCGATGACCGCGTCCACCCCGCTGGCGAGGACCCGGTCGGCCGACTGCTGGGCCACCGCGGCCTGATCGGCCTCATCGCCGCCGACCAGATCCGGAATCGGCTTGCCGAGCACGCCACCGGCCTCGTTGATCTGCGACACCGCGTACCTGGCCGCCTGGATCTGCGGCGGGCCGAGGAAGGCGAGCTGCCCGGTCTGCGGCAACACGAACCCCAGCTTGAGCACGCCGTCCGCGCGCGCCCCGCCACCGGCAGGCGGGGCGGCGCCACCACCTGCTTCCCCGCCGCCTCCGCCACACCCGGCGGCGACCAGCGCCATCACCGACAGTCCCATCAGCATTCGCAAGCGCCTGCGCATCGTCTGTCCCTTATGCGATACCGAGCGAGGTTCTGGCCTAGTCGCAACTCTTGTGACCTATTCGCTACGGGCAATGATCGCAGGACAATCGTTATCAGTCCGTGTCTATCGAGTGGGGATCATCGGCGCTCGCAGCCCTCCTCCCACGGCCGGTCCAGCCGAATGCGACGTTCCTGCAGCTCGCGCATGTCGGCGAGGACACGGCGCACCGCCCGCCACAGGGTCGCGAGGTCGCGTGCCGGCGAATGCGCCCGATACGGAGTCGGCGCCAGCCGGGGCGCCGGCTCGCGACGGATGTTCCAGTCCTGGCCGTCGCGGCTGTCGACCCCGTAGCGCCATGCCGCGGCGTACACCAGTCCGATCAGGATCGAAGCGATCAACCAACCCGGCATCAGGACCACCTTCGGCCGGCTGTCTCGACGTTCGAGGGATCGTGCATGCCCCGAGCATGCGCCGGGACGGGCGCTGCCGGGACTGGCAGGAGTGACAGTAATCGGGAAAAATCTGCCAACATGATGCGCGATGTCGTCGCCCTCGTCGACCATCGGATCCACCCGTTCGAGCTGGGCGTCGTCTGCGAGGTGTTCGGCCTGGATCGCACCGCCGACGGCCTGCCGGGTTTCGATTTCGCCGTCTGCGCCGCCCGGCGCCGGCGGCTGCCGGCGCTCGGCGGTACGACCCTGCACGTCGGCCACGGACTCGACCGGGTCGCCACCGCCGACCTCGTGGTCATCCCGGCCTGGGAGACCGGCGACGTCGCCGTGCCGCGTGGGGTCATCCGGGCCCTGCGCTCGGCACTGGAACGGGGCGCCACCCTGCTGAGCGTGTGCTCCGGGGTGTTCCTGCTGGCCGCGGCCGGCCTGCTGGCGGACCGCCGGGTCACCTGCCACTGGATGCATGCCGACGTCCTCGCGCGCCGGTTTCCCACCCTGCAGGTCGAGCCGGACCGGCTCTACGTCCAGGACGGTCCGATCATCACCAGCGCGGGCACCGCCGCCGGGATCGACGCCTGCCTCTACGTGGTCCGCTGCGAGTTCGGGGCCCGGGTCGCCACCGGCATCGCCCGTCGAATGGTCGTGCCGCCGCACCGCGACGGCGGCCAGGCCCAGTACATCAGTACCCCGGTTCCCCGCCGTGCCGGTGACGGCGACGACCTCGCGCCGCTACTGGCCTGGCTGCAAGCCCACCTGCACCATCGGCACACGGTCGCCGGCCTGGCCGAACGGGCCCACATGTCGCCGCGGACCTTCGCCCGTCGCTTCGCCGACGCGACCGGCACCACCCCGCACCAGTGGCTGATCCGGCAGCGGGTCCTGCTCTGCCAGGAACTGCTCGAACACGACGACCTCACGATCGACGAGATCGCGCGCCGCACCGGTTTCGGTACCGCGGACCTGCTGCGCCACCACTTCACCCGCCTGGTCGGCACCACGCCGCGGGCCTACCGGCAGACGTTCGGCCTGCGCTCCGGCAGCGATCCGGGTCCGGGCGGCACCACAGGCGGCCTGGCTCGCCGGATGATCGCCCCTGCCCCGGAGGAACCGGGCCGGGCGGCACAGACCGGGAAACCGGCGTAATCTCGGCTCGCATCCTCGATCCGGAGGCGGCCGTGGGCTACCAGGCTCTTGCCGACCTGACCATGGCGGCGCATGTCACCTTCCTGGTCTACGTGGCCCTCGGAGGGTTCCTCGCCTGGTGGCGGGCATGGCTGATCGTGCCGCACGTCGGGTCCGCGGTCTGGGGCCTGCTCACCACGACCGTCGGTCTGGTCTGCCCGCTCACCCTCCTCGAGGACTGGGCCCGGCGCCGCGCCGGGGAGCAGGGTCTGCCGCGCGGGTTCATCGACACCTACCTGACCGGGGTGGTCTATCCCACCGATGCCCTCGTCGGCATCCGCGCGGCGGTGGCCACGACGGTCGCGCTGTCCTGGATCGTGCTGGTGGTGCTGCTGCGCCGCCGTCACCGCCGGGTGCGCCGGTCGCGGGCGGCGGCGAGCCGGGCCCGGACCCGGGCGAGCACCTCGGCGGGATCGTCCGCGGGGTCGGTGAGCATCACGAGCGCGTCGTCGACGGCGCCGCCGAGCTCGTCGCGTTCGGCGGCTCGCTCCACGACCTCGGTGTTCAGCCGCCACAGGTCGACGAAGACCGCGATCTTCGAGCGCAGGACCCACGGATCGAACGGTTTGGTGATGTAGTCGACCGCGCCTGCCTGATAGCCGCGGTACGCCAGATGCGAGTCGTAGTCCACGGCGGTGAGGAAGACGATCGGGACATGCCGGGTCCGCAGCCGGTTCTTGATGTGCCCCGCGGTTTCGAAGCCGTCCATGCCGGGCATCTGCGCGTCGATCAGGATGACCGCGTAGTCGTCCACGAGCAGCCGTTTGAGCGCCTCGTCACCGCTGGTCACACCGACCACCTCGATCGGGAGGCCTTGCAGGATCGCCTCGAGCGCGAGGAGGTTCTCCTTGCGGTCGTCCACCGCAAGGGCCTTGGCGGTACGTCTGGTCACCCGACCGGCTCCTGCCCGGGTGCGCCGCCTGTCCGGGACCACTCGACCCAGGATGCCATCACCGTCAGCAACCGGTCGATGTCCACCGGCTTGATCAGGTAGTCCGACGCCCCGGCGGCCAGGCTCGACTCGCGGTCGCCGGGCATCGCCTTGGCGGTCAGGAACACCACCGGAAGGTTCCGTCCCTGAGGCAGCTTCCGGATCCGCCGGGTGGTCTCGTTGCCGTCGAGGTCGGGCATCATCGCGTCCATCAGCACGATGTTCACCTCCGGGTGCTCGGTGAGCAGCCGGATCCCCCCGAGGCCGGTGTCGGCGTAGAGCACCCGTAGCCCGTGCAGCTCCAGCGCGCTGGTCAGCGCGAACACGTTGCGCACGTCATCGTCGACGATGAGGACCGTGACGCCGTCGAGCCGGCGCTGCGCGCCGGTGCCGCCGGCCTCGTTCGGCAGGATCGAGGCCCCCGACCGCGCGGGCGCGGACGCCGGCACGGAACGGCGGTACGCGCCGGTGGCCAGCGCCGACGGCAGCTCCTCGGGAAGCAGCAACGTGAACACCGAGCCCCGCCCCGACCGCGACGACACCCGGATCGCACCGCCCAGCAGCTGCACCAGTTCCTTGCTGATCGACAGGCCGAGTCCGGTTCCGCCGTACTTGCGGCCGGTGGTGCCGTCCGCCTGCTGGAACGCCTCGAAGATCATGTCGAGCTTGTCGTCGGCGATGCCGATACCGGTGTCGCTGACCACGAAGGCGATCACCGACCGGGCCGCGTCGAGCGTCGGCACCCCGTACCCAGGGCCCGGCGCCACCGATTCGATCCGCAGGCTGACCCGGCCCGCGTCGGTGAACTTCACGGCGTTGGACAGCAGGTTGCGCAGGATCTGCTGCAGCCGCCGTGGGTCGGTGATGATCGTCGGGGGTAGTCCGGGTGCGAGGTCGACGTGCAACTCGAGGCCCTTGTGCTCGGTGTGCGGACCGAAGGCGGCCAGCACGTAGTCGCGGATCTCGGCCAGTTCGATCGGCTGTGCCTCGACGTCCACCCGACCGGCCTCCACCTTGGACAGATCGAGGATGTCGTCGATGAGCAGCAACAGTTCCGAGCCCGCCCGGTGGATGGAGCTTGCGAATTCCCGCTGCTTGTCGCTGAGGTTGCGTTCGGGGTCGTCGGCCAGCAGCCGCGACAGCAGCAGCAGCGAGTTGAGCGGGGTCCGCAGCTCGTGACTCATGTTGGCCAGGAAGTCCGACTTGTAGCGGCTCGCCCTGGCCAGCTGCTGCGCCTTCTCCTCCACCCCGCGCCGGGCCGCGTCGATCTCGGCGTTCTTGATCTCGATGCTGCGGTTCTGGGCGGACAACAGGGCGGCCTTCTCCTCCAGCTCCGCGTTGGTGCGCTGGAGCTCGGCCGAACGCTCCTGCAGTTCCCGGGCCATGTCCTGGGACTGCGCCAGCAGCTGCTCGGTGCGACGGTTGACCAGAATCGTTCGGATCGCCACCCCGATCGTGCCGACCAGCCGTTCCAGGAAGCTCAGATGCAACGGGGAGAACGGCCGGACCGCACCGAACTCGATGACCCCGAGCGGCTCCCCCTCGAACAGCACCGGCAGGACGACGAGGGCGCGCGGCGAGGCCGAACCGAGGCCCGACCGGATCGTCAGGTAGTCCTGCGGGACGTCCTCGACGAGCACGACCTCCTTGGTCACCGCAACCTGCCCGACGAGCCCTTCGCCGGAGCGGACCGAGCGGGCTGTGGCGCCGGGGCCGAGCGCGTAACCGGCGCACAACCGCCAGTGGGTGGGCTCGGCGTGCGGCTCCTCGCCCGTCGGTTCCGCGGCGACGAAGAAGGCACCGACCTGTGCCTTGATCAGGGGCGCCACCTCGTTCATGATCATCTGACAGACCTGGCGGAGATCGTGCTGTCCCTGCAGCAGCTCACTGATCCGAGCCAGGTTGGAGTCGAGCCAGCGCTGTTCGGCGTTCGTCTCCGTGGTCGCCCGCAGGGCGGTGATCATCTGGTTGATCGTGTCCTTGAGGTCGGCGATCTCGCCATGGGCGGCCACGCTGATCTGCTGGGTGAGGTCGCCGCTGGCGACGGCCGTGGACACCGCCGAGATCGCGCGTAGCTGGGTGGTGAGGGTCGACGCGAGCTGGTTGACGCTCTCGGTGAGATCCCGCCAGGTTCCCGCGATACCCCGGACATACGCCTGGCCGCCCAGCTTGCCCTCGGTGCCCACCTCCCGGGCCACCCGGGTCACCTCATCGGCGAAGCTCGACAGCTGCTCCACCATGGTGTTCACCGTCGACTTCAGCTCCAGGACCTCCCCCTGCGCGTCCACGGTGATCTTCTGCGACAGGTCCCCGCGCGCCACCGCCGTCGAGACCTGGGCGATGCCCCGCACCTGAGCGGTGAGGTTGGCCGCCATCAGGTTCACCGCGTCGGTGAGGTCCTTCCACGTGCCCGCCGCATTCGGCACGTCGGCCTGGCCGCCGAGCCTGCCCTCGGTGCCCACCTCCCGGGCCACCCGGGTCACCTCATCGGCGAACAGCCGCAGCGTGTCGGTCAGCCAGTTGATGGTGTCGGCCAGCTCGGCGACCTCACCGCGGGCGTTCACCGTGATCCGCGGCGACAGGTCGCCGCGGGCGATCGCGGTGGCCGCCGAGGAGATGGACCGGACCTGGTTGGTGAGGTTGCTGGCCATGGTGTTCACCGAGTCGGTGAGCGCCCGCCATGTTCCGGCGACGCCCCGCACGTCGGCCTGGCCGCCGAGCCTGCCCTCGGTGCCCACCTCGCGGGCGACCCGCGTCACCTCGCCGGCGAAGCTGGACAGCTGGTCGACGAGCGTGTTGACGGTGCTGGCGATGCGCAGGAACTCCCCCCGCATCGGACGGCCCTCGATGTCCAGGGACATGCGCTGGGACAGATCGCCCTCAGCGACCGCCTCGAACACCCGGGCGATCTCGGCGGTCGGCCCGGCGACATCGTCGATCAGCGCGTTCACCGCCCGGACCGCGGACGCCCACGCCCCGTCGTAGGACTCCTCGTCGAGCCGCTCCAGCATGCGGCCCTCGCGCCCGACCAACCGGCTGATCCGCAGCAGGTCCCGGTTGCGCCGCTCCAGCACCGCGATCAGTCCGTTGAACTGACCGACCAACTCGTCAGCCGCTCCACCCCGGCGCGCCAACCGCACGTCGAACCGCCCGCCGCGCACCCGCCGCAGGGCCTCGGCGAGTTCGTCGAGCAACTCGGCGGAATCCCCGTGGCCGGACCCCTCCTCGCCGGGGCCGCTGGCGTCAGCCTGCTGTACTCCGCCCTCTGCGTCCATCGCTCGCCCCTCCCCCAGGAGCCCAGCCTGCCATCCGACGACGACGACCGGGCTGCTGACACCCCGCGGCGCGGCCCGGCAGACTGTCGGGGTGGGCGCTCCAGGTCGATGGCGGATGCGGTTCCCCCCGGTGGCGGACGCGCCACGCCGGGCGCGCGGCCTGCTCCGCCGGGAGCTCACCGCCGCCGGTCTCGCCGAGCACGACGACCTCACCGACTCGGTCGTGCTGCTGGCCAGCGAGTTGTTCGACAACGCGGTGCTGCATGCGGGTACCGAGTTCGAGGTCGAGATGCAGACGCGGCCGGATTCGGTGACCGTGGCGGTCAGCGACCACGGTGCCGGCCCACTCGAACGGCATCTCGCCCAGCCCCGGCAGGGCTTCGGCCGGGCCGCGGAGCACGGTCGCGGGCTGATCCTCGTGGAGCGGCTGGCCACGGCCTGGGGCACCCGGCACGACTCCGACGGCACCCACACGATCTGGTTCACCCTGCACCACCGACCGCCCGCGCGGTGCCCCGCGCCGACCGTTCCGCAGCCGGTGCCGGTCGGGCCGGTGCCGAAGTGGCCGGACCCCGACCAGGTTCGCCGGCTGTTGCACATCCCGGCCGAGGTGGGCGAGCGTCTCGGGGCGAACGCCCTGGTCGCCGAGCTGACCCGGCGGCTCCGCGAGATCTTCGCCCCGGACGGGGCCGGTGGCGTCGAGGGGGTCACCGTCGAGGTCGATCACGGTGACGGCAACGGCATGCACAAGCTCACCCGGGACGGGCGCGACCCGGCGACGCAGGTCGCCCCGCATCGGGTGATCGACGTGCCACTGCCTCTCACCGCGCCGCAGCGCGGCAGGCTGCGGGTCGCTCTCGGCCCCGACACCACCTCGGCCCGGAGCATCACCGAGGTCGCCGAGCTCGCCGCGTACCGGATCGCGCTCGCCGTCGAGTCGGACTGGCTACGCGGCGCCGACCGGAGCCGTCGGGCCTGGATGACCTATCTCGCCGACACCAGTCAGCTGCTCGGCCAGTCGCTGGACGTCGAGCTCACCGTCACGGTCATCCCGCAGATCGTCGTGCCGCGGCTGGGCGCCTGGTGCGCGGTCCATCTCCTCGGCCCCACCCGCGAGCTGGCGCTGGCCGCGCTCACCCACGCCGACGAGGACACCATCGTCGAGCTGCGCGCCGCCCTCGACCCCGCGCGATCCGGCGCGCTGTGCGCCCGGTTGGCGGAGCTGACCGACCCGACCGCCGCCACCACCGACCCGGCCTGGATCAGCCGACCCACCGACGCGATCGCCGTGCCGCTCGTCGCCGCGGGCCGCCCGATCGGGGTGCTGACCGTCGGGCGTCCGACCAACCGGCCACACACACCCGAGGACGTCGTCCTCATCACCGATATCGCCCGCCGCTCGGCGCTGGCGATCGATAACGCCCAGCGCACGGCTCGGCACGTCGCCACCTCCCAGGCCCTGCAGCAGGCCCTCCTGCCCCGGGCACTGCCCGCCGCCGAGGGGGTGGAGTTCGCCGCGGAGTACCTCCCGGCCAGCGTCGGCAGCGATGTCGGCGGCGACTTCTACGACGTCATCACCCTGGTCTCCGGGCATTGGCTGGCCGCCATCGGCGACGTGTGCGGCAAGGGTGCCACGGCTGCGGCGCGGACCGGGCTCGTGCGGGACGTGTTGCGGGTCCTCGCCCGGGACGGACGCCCGTTGACCAGCGCGCTCGAGCTGCTCAACGACGTGATGATGGAGGCGCACGACCCGTCCCAGTTCTGCACGCTCGCCGCAGCCGAGGTGCGCCGCGCCGGGCCGGGCGTGACCGGCCGGACCGCCGGCCTGTTCGTCGACCTCGTGCTCGCCGGGCACGAGCGACCGGTACTGGTCCGCGCCAGCGGCGCCGCCGAGCTGGTGGGCACCTACGGAACCGCGCTCGGCCTGGTCAACCGGGTGCAGCTGCGGCACACCCGGCTGCATCTGGCTCCCGGCGACGCGCTGCTGGCCTACACCGACGGCGTCACCGAGCACCGCGACGCCGACGAGTTCTACGGCGCGGACCGGCTGGTCGCGACCGTCTCCTCGATCGGTGGCGCCTCGGCCGCCCGGCTCGTCGGGGGGGTGCGCGCCGCGATCGAGGCGTTCTCCCGCACCGAGCGCCGTGACGACGTGGCGCTGCTCGCCGTGGCCGCGACCGAACGCGGCGCTCAGTCCCCCTCGAGGTCCCCCTCGGTCTCCAGGTAGGCCTGGCGCAGCGCCTCCAGCGTCGCGGGCTCCGGAGCCGCCCACATCCCGCGGTCGACGGCCTCGAGCAGCCGTTCCGCCATGCCGTGCAGGGCCCAGGGGTTGGCCTCGGCGAGGAACTTGCGGTTCTCCGGGTCGAGGACGTACTCGGCGCTCAGCCGCTCGTACATCCAGTCCGCGACAACACCCGTGGTCGCGTCGTAGCCGAACAGGTAGTCCACCGTCGCGGCCATCTCGAACGCGCCCTTGTACCCGTGCCTGCGCATCGCCTCGATCCACCGCGGGTTGACCACGCGCGCACGGAACACCCGAGCGGTCTCCTCGGAGAGCGTGCGGGTGCGCACCGACTCGGGACGGGTGGAGTCCCCGATGTAGGCCGCCGGATCCCGGCCGGTCAGCGCTCGGACGGTCGCGATCATTCCGCCGTGGTACTGGTAGTAGTCGTCGGAGTCGGCGATGTCGTGCTCGCGGGTGTCGGTGTTCTTGGCCGCCACCGCGATCCGCCGGTAGGCGGTCTGCATGTCCGCACGCGCGGGGACGCCGTCGAGGCCGCGGCCGTAGGCGTACCCGCCCCAGGCGGTGTAGACCTCGGCGAGGTCGGCGTCCCCGCGCCAGTTGCGGGACTCCACCAGCTGCAGCAGCCCCGCGCCGTAGCTGCCCGGTTTGGAGCCGAAGATCCGGGTGGTGGCGCGGCGGGGGTCCCCGTGGCGCTGCTGGTCGGCCAATACATGGGCGCGCACGAAGTTCTGCTCGGCGGGCTCGTCGCGGGCGGCGACGAGCTGCACCGCGTCGTCGAGCAGCGCCAGCACGTGCGGGAACGCGTCGCGGAAGAACCCGGAGATCCGGACCGTGACGTCGATGCGGGGCCTGCCGAGCTCGTCAAGGTCGATCACCTCCAGCTGGACCACCCGCCGGGACATCTCGTCCCAGACCGGCCGCACCCCCAGTAGCGCGAGCACCTCGGCCACATCGTCGCCGCAGGTGCGCATCGCGCTGGTCCCCCACACCGAGAGCCCGACCGAACGCGGCCACTCACCGTGGTCGCGGCGGTAGCGCTGCAGCAGCGAGTCGGCCATCGCCTGCCCGGTCTGCCACGCCAGCCGGGACGGGACGGCCTTCGGGTCCACCGAGTAGAAGTTGCGTCCGGTGGGCAGGACGTTGACCAGCCCGCGCAGCGGCGAGCCGGAGGGCCCGGCCGGGATGAAGCCCCCGTCGAGGGCGTGCAGCACCCGATCGATCTCCTGGCCGGTCTCGGCCAGCCGCGGCACGATCTCGGCGGCCGCGAACCGCAGTACCCGCCCCACCTCTTCCCCGCGAGTCGCGGTATTTCCGACCGCGAGTCGGGGTGTTTCCGCGACCGAGTCGGGGAGATCCCGCGTCCCCAGCCGCGCCGCGACGACGTCCGCGACGGCATCGGGAACCCAGCCGGCGGCCTCCATGTCCGCGACGAGGCCGTGCGCCAGCGCCTCGACCGCGTCGACGCGAGCCTTGGCCTGCGACCCGTCCTCGACGAGGCCGAGCGCCTCGCGCAGTCCCGGCACGCTCTGCTCGCCGCCCCACATCTGCCGGGCGCGCAGCATCGCGAGCACCAGATCGACCCGGGCCTGGCCCTGCGGCGCCGCGCCGAGCACGTGCAGCCCGTCGCGGATCTGCACGTCCTTGATCTCGCACAGCCAGCCGTCGACGTGCAGCAGGAAGTCGTCGAACTCGGCCTCATGCGGACGCTCGGTGAGCCCGAGGTCGTGGTCGAGCTTGGCCGCCTGCAGGAGAGTCCAGATCTGCTGACGGATCGCGGGCAGCTTCGCCGGGTCGAGCGCGGCGATGTTCGAATGCTCATCGAGCAACTGTTCGAGCCGGGCGATGTCGCCGTAGGTCTCGGCCCGCGCCATCGGCGGAATCAGATGGTCGACGAGGGTGGCGTGGGCTCTGCGCTTGGCCTGCGTGCCTTCGCCGGGGTCATTGACGAGGAACGGGTAGATCAGCGGGACATCGCCGAGCGCCGCGTCGGTGGCGCATGACGCGCTCATCCCGAGCGTCTTGCCCGGCAACCACTCCAGGTTGCCGTGCTTTCCGATGTGGACGATCGCATCGGCACCGAACCCCCCGTCGGCCTGCCCCGCCGCCAGCCAGCGATAGGCGGCGAGGTAGTGGTGCGAGGGCGGCAGGTCCGGATCGTGATAGATGGCGACCGGGTTCTCCCCGAACCCGCGCGGCGGTTGCACCATGAGCACGACGTTTCCGGCGCGCAACGCGGCGATGACGATCTCACCCTCCGGGTCGGCGGACCGGTCGACGAACAGCTCGCCCGGCGCCGGGCCCCACTGTCGCTCGACACCTTCCCGCAGCGCGGCGGGCAGCTGTGCGAACCAGTCCCGGTACCGCGCCGCGGAGATCCGGATCGGGTTACCCGAGAGCTGCTCCTCGGTGAGCCAGTCCGGGTCCTGGCCGCCGGCGGCGATCAGGGCGTGGACGAGCGCGTCGCCGTCGCCCGCGTCGACCCCGGGAAGTTCGCCGATCTCGTACCCGGCCTCGCGCATGGCGCGCAGCAGCGCGACCGTGCTGGCCGGGGTGTCGAGACCGACGGCGTTGCCGATCCGGGAATGCTTGGTCGGGTAGGCCGACAGCATCAGCACGATGCGCTTGTCCCGGTTCCGGATGTGCCGCAGCCGGGCGTGGCGCACGGCGATCCCGGCGACGCGGGCGGCCCGTTCCGGATCGGCGACGTACACCGAGAGCCCGTCGGCGTCGATCTCCTTGAACGAGAACGGCACCGTGATCAGCCTGCCGTCGAACTCGGGGATCGCGACCTGGGACGCGACGTCCAGCGGCGTCAACCCGTCGTCGGACGCCTCCCAGCTGGCCCTGCTGCTGGTCAGGCACAGACCTTGCAGGATCGGGATGTCGAGCGCGGCGAGCTGAGAGACGTCCCATTCCTCGTCGTCCCCGCCCGCCGTCGCCGACGCGGGCCGGGTGCCGCCCGCCGCCAGGAGGGTGACGATCATCGCGTCGGCCTCGCGGAGCGTGTCCAACAGCGCGGGCTGCGCCTGGCGCAGCGAGGCGCAGTAGAGCGGCATCGGGCGCGCCCCGGCCTGTTCGATCGCAGCGCAGAGGGTGTCGATGTAGGCGGTGTTCCCGGCGAGCTGCTGTGCGCGGTAGTGCAGGACCGCAACCGTGGGCCGGGCGGGGTCCCGCTGGTCGCCGCTGTCCTCGACCCGCACGAACCCCCATTGGGGCAGCTCGACCGGTGGGGCGAAACCCTCGCCGGTGAGCAGGACCGTGTCGGACAGGAACGCGTGCAGCTGGCCGAGATTGTCGGCGCCGCCGTGGGCGAGATACCGGTGGGCCTCGGCGGCGACACCGGCCGGGACCGTCGACAACGCCATCATCTCGGCGTCCGGCGACTGCTCGCCACCGAGCGCCACCAGCGGCTTGCCGGACGCGATCAGCGCGTCGAGGCCGTCCTCCCAGGACCGGCGGCCGCCGAGGATCCGCACGACGACGACGTGGACGCCGTCGAGCAGCGCGGGCAGGTCCTCAAGGGGAAGCCGGGCCGGGTTGGCCGGCCGGTAGTCCGCGCCGGAGGCACGCGCGGAGAGCAGGTCGGTGTCCGAGGTGGACAGCAGCAGGATCACCGGGATGAGCCTTCCTCGGGATCCGCGTCCCGGGTCGGAGGGATGGGGCGGGCAGGTCAGTTTCCTGGCTCCCGGATCGTCGCTCGCCCCGGCCTTCCCGGCGTGGCGCCCGTGGCCGTGTGCGGGGTCCGCTCCCCGGTGACAGTGGCGGGACCGCGCCGGACTCGCACCGGCTTCCTGGCTCCGCTCGCCCATGCAGTTGTGCGTCCACTGTCGGCAACCGGTGGGCCACCCGTCAAGCCGGGCCCCGATCGGACGGGTGTTTACAGTGACGGCGTGCCTGCCCCCATCCGTGTTGGACCCGACGCGTGTCCCGGCGTGTTCGCCGTGCACGACGCCGCGGACGGTGCGTTGGCACGGATCCGGCTGCCCGGTGGGGTCATCGGCGCCGCCCAGCTCCGGACGCTCGCCGACTGTGCCGAAGATCTCGCTGACGGCGCGGTGCACCTCACCTCGCGTGGCAACCTGCAGCTGCGCGGCCTCGACCGGGACGATCCCGGGCTGATCCGACGGCTCAGCACCGCCGGGTTGCTGCCCTCGCCCGCCCATGAGCGGGTCCGCAACGTTCTCGCCTCCCCGCTCAGCGGCATCCACGGCGGGCTGGCCGATGTGCGTGGCCTGGCCGCGGCGCTCGACGCGGCCCTGTGCGCTCGGCCCGGGCTTGCGGCGCTGCCCGGGCGGTTCCTGTTCGCCCTCGACGACGGCCGCGGCGACGTCGCCGCCGAGGCTCCCGACCTGTGCTGGCGTGCGTCCGACCCGACCGTGGGCGCGCTGCTGGTCGCGGGTGCGGACACCGGGCTTCGGGTGCCGATCGGCGACGCCGTCGACCTGCTGCTCGCGGCCGCCGAAGCGTTCCTGCTGGTGCGGGGGCCTGGTCGGGGCATGGGGGGCCCGGCCTGGCGGACGTACGAGATCCCCGACGCCGCGGCCCGGATCGCGGCCGTCCTGAGCCGACCCGGCGCTCCGGCCGGCCCCGACCTCCCCGATCATGATCAGCGTCTGGGCGGCGCGAACCTCGGTGAGCGCGGCGGCCGGCTCCCCAACGACGATCACGGTGGGGGTGGAGCGGAGCGCGCGACGGTCGGCCGGATCGGCACCGGGCCCGCGCTGGGCGTCGCCCCCCGGCTGGGCGAGCTGTCCGCGGCGGGGTTGCGGCTGCTGGCCGACCTGGCACCCACCGTCCTCGTCACGCCGTGGCGCACGCTGGTCCTGGCCGAGCCCGCCGAGGAGGCGGCGACCGCCCTGGCGGCGGCCGGGCTGATCGTCGAGCCGGACGACCCGGCGCTCGGGGTGAGCGCGTGCGCCGGCCGGCCGGGATGTGCCAAGGCGCTGGCCGACGTCCGCGCCGACGCCCGCGCGCTGCTCGCGGCGGGCGCGCTGCCCCGCGCAGTGCGGATCCACCTCGCCGGCTGCGAGCGGCGTTGCGGAGCCCCGCACGGCCCGCACACCGACGTCGTCGCGACCGCGAACGGCTACCGGGTCGACGGCACACCGGTGCCGGTGGCCGTACTCGGCACCACTCTCGGAGGAGCACCGTGAGCAGCACCTACATCCGCGACGGCGCGGAGATCTACCGGCGGTCGTTCGCCACGATCCGCGCGGAGGCCGACCTGTCGCGCCTACCCGCCGACGTCGCCGACGTGGCCGTCCGGATGATCCACGCCTGTGGCCAGGTCGACCTCGTCACGGACATCGGACACTCCCCCGGCATCGTGACCGCCGCACGCGCCGCCCTGCGCGGCGGCGCACCGATCCTGTGTGACGCGATGATGGTCGCCTCCGGGGTCACCCGCGCCCGGCTGCCGCGCGCGAACGAGGTGCTCTGCCTGCTGCGCGACGAGCGCGTCCCGGCCCTGGCCACCCGGCTGGGGACCACCCGCTCCGCCGCGGCCGTGGAGCTGTGGCGCGACCACCTCGACGGGGCCGTGGTCGCCATCGGCAACGCCCCCACCGCCCTGTTCCACCTGCTGGACATGATCGATGCCGGGGCACCGCGGCCCGCCGCGGTCCTGGGCATCCCGGTCGGGTTCATCGGCGCTGCGGAGTCCAAACAGGCCCTCGCCGCGCGCACCGACCTCGAGTATCTCGTCGTTCACGGCCGCCGCGGCGGCTCGGCGATCACCGCGGCCGCGCTCAACGCGCTGGCCGACGAGCGGGAGTGAGATGAGTTCCACGACGGGCGCGCTGTACGGCGTCGGGCTCGGCCCCGGCGACCCCGAACTGATGACCCTCAAAGCGGCACGGCTGATCGCCGCGGCCGACGTCATCGCCTACCACGCGGCCCGGCACGGCCGATCCATCGCCCGCAGCATCGCCGAGCCGCACCTGCGCGGCGACCAGATCGAGGAGGCGCTGGTCTACCCGGTCACGACCGAGACCACCGACCATCCCGGCGGCTACCGCGGCGCCATGGACGAGTTCTACGCCGAGGCCGCCGGGCGGCTCGCCGCGCATCTCGACGCGGGCCGTGACGTCGTGCTGCTCGCCGAAGGCGACCCGCTCTTCTACGGCTCCTACATGCATATGCACAAGCGGCTCGCGCACCGCTACCGCACCGAGGTCGTCCCCGGCATCACCTCGATCAGTGGCGCCTCGGCCGCGCTGGGCGCACCGCTGGTCGAACGGGACGAGATCCTCACCGTGCTGCCCGGCACGCTGCCACGCGAGGAGCTCGCCCGGCGGCTCGCCGAGACGGACTCGGCGGCCGTCGTGAAGCTCGGCCGCACCTTCACCCAGGTGCGGGGCGCCCTGGCCGACGCGGGCCGCCTCGACGAGGCCCACTACGTCGAGCGGGCCACGATGGACGGTCAGCGCACGGCTGCGCTGGCCGACGTCGACCCGGACTCGGTCCCCTACTTCGCCATCGCGCTGCTGCCCGGGAAGATCGCCACCGCGGTGCCCGAACCCGCGCCGGTGCCGCTCGGCGGCGCCGGGGAGGTCGTGGTGGTCGGCACCGGCCCGGCCGGACGCGACTGGCTGACCCCGCAGGTCGCGGCCGCGCTCGCGGTGGCCGACGACCTCGTCGGCTACGGCCCCTACCTCGATCGGGTCCCGCCCAACCCGCGGCAGACCCGCCACCCGTCGGACAACCGGGTGGAGGCACAGCGCGCGGCGCTCGCCCTCGACCTCGCCGCGTCCGGCCGCCGCGTCGCCGTGGTCTCCGCCGGTGACCCGGGGGTGTTCGCGATGGCCAGCGCGGTGCTGGAGGTCGCCGCCGAACCGAAGTACCGCGACGTGCCGGTCCGGGTCCTGCCCGGCCTCACCGCGGCGCAGGCCGTCGCGGCCGCGGTCGGCGCTCCGCTCGGCCACGACTTCGCGATGATCTCGCTGTCGGATCGGCTCAAGCCGTGGGACGTGGTCGCCGAGCGGCTCGTCGCCGCGGCGCGGGCCGATCTGGCCATCGCGATCTACAACCCCCGCTCGAAGGCCCGGCCGTGGCAGGTCGGGGCCGCCCGCGACCTGCTCCTCGAACACCGCCGCGCCGACACCCCGGTCGTCCTCGGTCGCGACGTCGGTGGCAGCGGGGAACGGATCGTCGTCACAACCCTCGCCGAGCTCGACCCCGAGCAGGTCGACATGCGCACCCTGCTGATCATCGGCTCCTCGACCACCCGGGTCGTGGAGCGCGCCGGGCGCACCACGGTCTTCACCCCTCGCCACTACTCCCGCTGACCCGCTCCCCGCAGCGCCCGGATCCAGGCCAGGGCGTCCTTCGCGGTGGGGACCGCGGTGACCCCCGCCGGGAGCGGCGGGCGCCGCTGCACGACCACCGGGATCCCCGCCTCGCGGGCGGCGGTGAGTTTGGCGGCGGTCATGGCCCCCCCGCTGTCCTTGGTCACCAGCACCTCGATGCGGTATTCCCGGATCAGGGCGCGCTCCTCCTCGACGCGGAACGGGCCACGGTCGAGCAGGACCCGCATCCGCGCCGGTACCGGCGGCTCCGGCGGATCGACCGACCGGACGAGGAACCACAGGTCGAGCCGCGCGAAGGCGGCGAGGTCCTGGCGGCCCGTGGTCAGGAACACCCGCGAGCCCAGCGCGGGCAGCCGCGCCGCCGCCTCGGACAGCGAGTCCACCCAGTGCCAGTCATCGCCAGGGCCCGCGGTCCAGCCCGGACGGCGCAGCACCAGTAGCGGCACCCCGGTCGCGGCGCACGCGGCCGCCGCGCCCGCCGTCATCCGGGCGGCGAATGGATGGGTCGCGTCGATGACGGCGTCGATCCCGTTGTCCCGCAGCCACTGCGCGAGTCCTTCGGGTCCGCCGAAACCGCCGATGCGGACCGCGCCCGGCGGCAGCGCCGGGGTCCGCACCCGCCCCGCGAGCGAGGAGACGACCTCCAGCCCCGGGGCGTCGACGAGCGCCCCGGCCAGCCGCCGCGCCTCCGATGTCCCGCCGAGGATCAGCAGCCGGATCAGGATCGGCACCTCGCATCGGAGTAGAGATGGCTGTCGGGGAACTGCTCGGCCGCCAGCGCCGGCCCGACGATGATCACCGCGGTGCGCTGGATCCCGGCGTCGTGCACGGCGCCGGCGATCTCGTCGAGCCGCCCGCGCAGCACGATCTCGTGTTCGCGGCTCGCGTGGGCGACCACCGCGGCCGGGCAGTCCGGTCCGTAGCTGCCGACCAGCTCCTTGACCAGCTCGTCGATCCGGTGCACCGCCAGGTGCAGCACCAGCGTCCCCCCCGCCGTGCCGAGCGCCGCCAGGCCTTCCGCCTCCGGCATCGGCGTCGCCCGCGCGGCGATCCGGGTCAGCGTCACCGTCTGGGCGACGGTCGGGACGGTGAGCTCCCGGCGCAGCGCCGCCGCCGCGGCGGCATAGGCCGGAACGCCCGGGCACACGTCGTAGGGCACCCCGGCCGCGTCCAGCCGGCGCATCTGCTCGGCCATCGCCGAGAACACCGAGGGGTCCCCGGACGCCAGCCGGGCCACGTCCATCCCGTGCGCGTGGGCCCGCACCATCTCCTCGACGATCTCGGTGAGCGTCATCAGCGCGGTGTCGATCTTGCGCGCCCCGGGCGGGCAGTACGCGAGCATCTCCGGCGGCACCAGGCTGCCTGCGAACAGGCAGACCGGCGAGACGGCGATGAGGTCGCGGCCACGGATCGTCAGCAGGTCCGGCGCGCCCGGCCCGGCGCCGATGAAGTGAACCGTCATTGCTTCTCCACACTCCAGATCGTCACCGGCATCGCCGGCCGCCACGCGGTGAACCCGCCGAGCGGGCTCGCCCGCTGCACCGCGAGCCGCACCAGCGACCCGCCGAGCCGGGCCTGCCCGGCGGCCAGCACACCCTCGGCCTCCAGGGTCACCGCGTTGGCCACCAGCCGCCCGCCGGGCCCCAACGCCGTCCAGCAGGCGTCCAGCACCCCGTCCCGGGTCACCCCGCCACCGAGGAACACCGTGTCGGGGGCCGGCAACCCGGCCAGCGCGGCCGGGGCGCGACCCGTCACCACCTGCAGGCCGGGCACGCCGAGCGCCTCGGCGTTACGGGTGAGCGCCGCGGCGCGCTCGGGATGCGACTCCACCGCGACCGCCCGGCAGGACCGGTGCGCGCGCATCCACTCGATCGCGATGCTGCCCGCCCCGGCACCCACATCCCACAGCAGCTGACCGGGCCGGGGGGCCAGATGCGCGAGGGTCACCGCCCGCACCTCGCGCTTGGTGAGCTGGCCGTCGCTCTCGTAGGCCTCGTCGGGCAGCCCGGGGACCTCGCCGAGCAGCCGTACGCCCGGATCGGCCACACACGACACCGCGACCACGTTGAGTGCGTCACCGGGCGGGTGGCACCAGTGGCGGGCGGTGCCGTCGAGCCGCCGCTCCGCCGGCCCGCCGAGCTGCTCCAGCACGGTCATCTCGCTGGGCCCGTAGCCGTCGCCGACCAGCAGCGCGGCCAGCTGCG
The DNA here is from genome assembly GCF_042658695.1 of Pseudonocardia hispaniensis. NCBI lineage: Bacteria > Bacillati > Actinomycetota > Actinomycetes > Pseudonocardiales > Pseudonocardiaceae > Pseudonocardia > Pseudonocardia hispaniensis. The sequence goes on from NZ_JBHSQW010000015.1 coordinate 93,476, forward strand.
CCGGCGAGTCGGCACCGGCGGACAGCACCAGGATCCGGCGCCCGGGGGCGAGCTGGCGGCGGACCGCGGCGAGCGGGCGGCCCACGACGCTGACCGTCTCGACCTCCTCGGCGGCCCAGCCCAGCCGCGCACACGCCAGCGCCGCCGAGGAGGGGACCGGCAGCACCCGCAGCCGCTGCGGACCCAGCAGCCGCGCCAGGGTCGCCCCCAGCCCGAAGAACATCGGATCGCCGCTCGCCAGCGCGCACACCCTCCGGTCGTGCAGGCCCGTGAACAGCGCGGGCAGCGCCGGCAGCATCGGCGACGGCCAGGTCACCCGTTCCGCCGCCACGGTCGCGGGCAGGAGCGCGAGCTGGCGCGGGGCACCCAGCACGACCTCGGCGGCGGTGACCGCCTCGCGGGCGGCACCGCCCAGCCCGTCCCATCCCTCGGCCCCGATGCCGACGACCGTCACCGGTGTCGCGTTCACCCCTGCCCCTCTCACCGCAACCGGACTGCACGCTAACCGGCGAGCCGCGGACCGTGACGAGCCCCGCCCCGTGACGTCGCACGCCCGCGGCGTGCGGGCGCGGGTCCGGCGTCAAAAATATGTGGCGTGTCCGAACTGCCCCCCGGGCCCCTGCCCGAGACGCCTCCCGCACCCGACCCCACGCCGCCCGAGGTGCCGATCCCACCGGTCCCGGCGCTGCGGGCCGACCGGCTCGGGCTGCGGACCCGGCGCGGCTGGGTGTTCCGGGACGTGAGCGCCGAGCTGCCCGAGGGCGGGTTGCTGGGCATCCACGGCCCGGCGGGCAGCGGTCGGTCGATGCTGCTGCTCGCGCTCGCCGGGCGCGCCGCGCTCACCACGGGACGGCTCGCCGTCGCCGGGGCGCGGCGGCCCGCGGAGGTTCGGCGACGGGTCGGGGTGGCCCGCATCGGCGGCGCGATCGGCCTCGAACCCGGGCTCACCGTGGGTGATCACCTGACCGAGTGCGCCCGGTTCGGTGGCAGCGTCGACCTCGGCGCGGCCGCGGCGCTTCTTCGCCTGCAGGTCGAGCCGTCCGACCTGGTCGAGGACCTGCCCGCGGTCGAGGCGCTGCTGCTGGCCGTCGCGCTGGCGACCGCGACACGGCCGTCGCTGATCGTGGTCGACGACCTGTCGGCCGGGCTGACCAGCGCCGACTGCGCACGCGCCCACGCCGCGCTCGGCTCGGTGACCGCCGCCGGTACGGCGGTCGCCGCCACGGACAGCGTTCCGCTGCCCGGCGCGGACGTGCTCGTGGACCTCGGTTCCGGCAGCGACGGCCCGCCCCTGCCGGCCCGGCGTGGCCGCCACGAGAAGGAGTGAGACGTGCCTGCCCCACGAGTCTTCGGCCTGGCCGCGCTGGAGCTGCGCCGCTTCCGCACCCCGCTGCAGCGGATGGCGCTCGTGTTCGCCGTCTGCGTGCCACTGCTGTATGGCGCGCTGTACCTGTGGTCGAACTGGGAGCCCTACCAGCGGCTCGACCGGATCCCGGTGGCGGTGGTGAACGAGGACCGCCCGGTGACGGTCGACGGGGAACAGGTCGACGCCGGAGCGCTGTTCGTCGCCGAGCTGCGCCGCGACCCGATCTTCGACTGGCGTTTCGTGGACGCCGCGGAGGCCGACCGCGGAGTCCACGACGGCGACTACTACTTCCTGATCTCGGTGCCGCCGGACTTCAGCGCGAAGCTCGCCAGCGGCGCCACCGGAACCCCGCAGCGGGCGTCGATGCAGATCGTGCTCAACGACGCCAACGGGTACGTCGTGGGCAAGATGGCCCAGACGGTCCAGTCCAAGCTGGAGAACCAGATCGACGCGGCCGCGGTGAGCGCCTACTTCCAGTCGGTCTTCGGCAACCTCGACCGGCTGCGGGCGGGGATGACCGAGGCCGCGGACGGGGCCACCCGGCTGCGCGACGGCGCCCACCAGCTCACGGCCGGCACCGGCGCGCTGGTCGACGGGATCGGGCAGCTCAAGACGGGCGCCCAGCAGCTCGCCCCCGGCGCCCGCCAGGTCGCCGACGGCGTCGGGCAGATCGCCGCGGCGGTGGGACCGGCGGCCGACCGGATCGCCGACGCCCTCCCCACGGTGGGGCCCGGCGCCACCCGCGCGGCGACCGGCGCGGCCGAGCTGACCGCGACGGCGGCGAACGCGGCCGCCGCCGTGGACGGCGGCGCGGACTCGGTGCGGGCCGCCCTGGCCGAGCTGGGACGGGCCGACCCGACGGTCGCCGCACAGCCGGCCTACCAGGCCGCGGTCGCGGCGGCGGACCGGGCGGCGGCGCGGACCGCCGAGGTCTCCACCGGCGCCGATCGGCTGCGGGACACGACGGCGACGGTCGCGGCAGGGATGACGACGCTGGCCGGGGAGACCCCGCAGTTGCAGCAGCGGGTCCGGCAGGCCGCCTCCGACGTGCGACGTCTCTCCGCCGGAGCGGCCGCGGTCGCCGACGGCGCCGCCCGGCTCGACGCGGGTCTCGGCGAGGCGCAGTCCGGCGCACAGCGGCTCGACGCGGGGGCCGTCCAGCTCTCGGCCGGGGCCGACGCCCTCGCGACCGGGCTCACCGGCGCCCTCGACGAGCTTCCGGTGCTGAGCCCGGACCAGCAGCGGCGCGACGCGGCGACGCTCGCCGCGCCGGTCGACGTCGGGTTGACGAACCTCAACCCAGCCGGCGTCTACGGCCGGGGCATCGCGCCGATGTTCTTCGCCATCGCGCTGTGGGTCTTCGGCATGGTGGCGTTCCTGTTGTTGCAGCCGCTGTCGGCGCGGGCCCGGGCGAGCGTGCTCGGCAACGTTCCGGTCGCGCTGGCCGGCTACCTGCCCGCCGCCCTCGGTGCCCTCGTCGCGACCGCGCTGCTGTACGGGGTGGTCGAGTTCGGCCTCGGGCTCGACCCCGTGCACGTCTGGGCCAACCTCGGGCTGCTGGCGCTCGCCGCGGCGACGTTCATCGCGATCGCCCACGCGTTGCGGATCTGGCTGGGCGGGGTCGCCAACGCGGTGCTCCTCGTGCTGCTGATCGCGCAGCTGACCTCCTGCGGCGGGGTCTACCCGGTGGAGACGCTGCCCGCGCCGCTGCGGGCGCTGCATCCGGTGCTGCCGATGAGCTATCTCGTCGACGGGCTGCGGGTGACGATCAGTGGCGGCAGCGGCGCCCACCTGCTCGGCGACGCCGCCGTGCTCGCCGGGTTTCTGATCGTCGCGCTGGTGCTCGGTGTGGTCGCCACGGCCCGCAAGCGGTGTTGGTCGATCGCCGAGCTCAAACCCGAACTGGTGCTCTGACGGTCGAGCCCAGGCAAAGAGATTCTCCTGCGGCACGCCGTCTCGGACCCCGCCGGCCCACGACTCTCGCGTTTCGGAAAGGATTCGGTAAAGTCACCGCCAATCAGGTCGCCGACTGGGCAAACCAATTGCAATATCGAACGAACTGGGCAATACTGAGGAAGCACGCCGCACGACCGAAAACACTTAACGGAAGTCGCGTTATCGCTCCGCACGGAGAGCGCGTTAGCCCCTTCCACCCCCTCATTTCAAAATTATCGGGATTTCTCCCAGTCCCCCTATCGGAAGGAGCCCGCAAAAGGGACGAGCGGGGCCGCAGGACTGCGTGCGATCCCCGATTCCCTGGCCTTTTCGCCGCCCTAGCGTTCCGCCCCGAAGGCCGGCTCACCCGGAGCCGGCGACACACTCGGGAGGAATCAGATGGCCGCGCCCGTCTCCTTGCTGGACATGCTCCTCACGCTGCTCAACGACCCGGCGGCCAAGGCCGCCTTCGTCGACGACCCGAAGGGTTTCCTCGCCGACTGCGGGCTCGACCACCTGACCGCCGACGACGTGCACGACGCGATCGTGCTCGCCGCCGACAACGAGCCGCATGAGTACGCGCGCCACCAGCACGGCCAGACCGAGGCCGCACACCTGACCCCGGCGCCACCGGTCACACACCACCACGGGGAGGACGCCCACGACCAGGCCGTGCGCTACCTGAACAACTACATCACCAACAACTATCTCGACGCGCGCCAGACGAACATCGACAACTCGTTCCATCAGCACGTCGACACCGACGGCGGCGACTTCGACCAGCGGCTCGACCTGCACCCGACCAACGCCACCGGCGACGGCGCGGTGGCCATCGGCGGCGACAACCACGGCCCGATCACCACCGGCGATCACAACGTGGTCGGCGACCACAACAACACCGTCGATGGCAACAACGACACCACCGGATTCGGCAGGGGTGATGTCAGCAGCCTCACGGGCGTCACCGCCGACCACGGCAGCGCCGTGTCCGGCACCGGCACTGCGACCGGCTCCGACACCGACAGCCACAACGAACTGAACAACTTCGGCAAGGGTGCGATCAACACCGCCGACCATGGCAGTACCGCGACCCAGACGACCAGCGACACGCACACCGACAGCCACGACGACTCCAGCACCCACACCGACAACCACAGCCTTACCGACAGCCACGACAGCAGCGAGACCGCCTCGCACAACGACACCGCCGTCGATTCCCACGACCACACGGAGCTGGCGTCGCACAACACCGACACCACCGATTCGCACGACACGCTTCACGTGCTGTCGGACAACAGCCACTTCCACGTCTGACGCGAACGTCCGCTCCCGGCACCACGGCTCACCGGGGCCGTGGTGCCGGGACACCCCCGCGTGGGCCCGCGCAGCGCGGCGAGCACCTCCGCCTCGGCTGCGCCGAACCGCGGCCTGGTGAGAATCTCGACCGTGCGCGGGCGCGGCAGCCCCACCTCGACCTCGTCGCACACGGTCGCCGGGCGCGGGCCCAGCACCACCACCCGATCGGAGAGGAACACCGCCTCGCGGATGTCGTGGGTGATGAGCAGCACCGTCCAGCCGTACCTGGCCCGCACCCCCTCCAGCCACTCCTGCATCCCGGTGCGGGTCAGCGAGTCCAGGGCGCCGAAGGGCTCGTCGAGCAGCAGCACGTCCCGGTCCTGTACGACGGTGCGCAGCAGCGCGGCGCGCTGGCGCATCCCACCGGAGAGCTGGCTCGGCCGCGCCCGTTCGAAGCCGGTCAGCCCGAACGGCTCGAACAGCGCCTGCGCCTTCTGCCGGGCGGCCCGCTTGCGCATCCCGGCGACCTCGAGTCCGAGCGCCGCGTTGTCCAGCACGGTGCGCCACGGAAACAGCAGGTCCTTCTGCGGCATGTAGCCGAACGCGGACCTGTCGGCGGGCGCGCCGTCGACGAGTACCCGGCCGGAGTCGGGAGCGACGAGCCCGGCGAGGACGTTGAACAGGGTGCTCTTGCCACAGCCACTCGGCCCGATGATCGAGACGAACTCGCCGGGCGCCACCCGCAGGGACACGTCGGCGAGCACCGGCAGCGTCCCGAAGCTCTTGGCGAGATGTTCGACGCGGATCTCACGCACGTCGGCGCTCCGTGGCGTACCAGGGGATGACGAGCCGCTGCACCAGGTAGGTCAGCGCGAACAGCGCGACGCTGATCGCCGCCGCCACCACCACCGCGGCGAGCACCAGGTCGGTGCGGAAGGAGTTCTTCTGCTGGTTCATGAAGATGCCCAGCCCGGACGTGGCGCCCACGTACTCGGCGAAGATCGCACCGGTCACCGCGTAGGTGATCCCGATCCGCAGGGCGGTGAAGAAGTACGGCATCGCCCCGGGCAGCCGTACGTAACGGAACTCCTTCCAGCGCCCGGCCCCCATGCTGCGCAACAGGTTCGAGGCCTCCCGATCGGTCGAGCCGAAGCCCTCGATGAGCCCGACCGCGACCGGGAAGAAGGTCACCAGAGCGATGACCACGACCTTGGGCAGCAGCCCGAAGCCGAACCAGATGATCAGCAACGGGGCGATCGCGATGATCGGCAGCGTCTGCGAGGCCACCAGTAAGGGCACCAGGGCGCGGCGCAGCCACCCGGAGAAGTCCACGACGATCGCCAACGCCCAGCCGAGCGCCAGCGACACCCCGAACCCGATACCGGTCACCTGCAGCGTCGGGACCGTGTTGGCCCAGATCACATCGCGATAGGCCCAGCCCTGCTCGACCACGCGAAGCGGGGAGGGCAGCACCTGAGGGGCGATGCCGCTCGCCGTGACGTACCACTGCCAGCCCACCAGCAGCGCGGCGACGACGACCAGCGGCGGCAGCGCGCGCCGCAGCCCCCTGGTCAGGGTGCCGCCAGGTACTCGTCGGTGAACCATGTGGCGAAGTCGGGACGGACGGTCAACGGCTGTCCGCTCGAGTCGAGCAGGACGCCGGCGTCGGAGAGGAACCCGGAGAACCCGGCCCACCGGGCCAGGGTCTGGGTGCCCACCCGGCCCGAGGGGTCGCGCAGGTACCGCTCGCTCATCAGCTGCTGGCTACGGGTGACCAACTCGGGCTCGGGGAACGCGCCGGGGTTGGCGTCCATGAGCAGCGTGCCCGCGGCCACCGGGTCGTCGGCGGCGAACCGGTAGCCGCGCTGGGCGGCCTGCACGAACGCCCTGGCCTGCTGGGGGTGCTCGGCGAGCCATCGGCCGTTGCCGATGAGCAGCACGCTGTAGGCGTCGGGGAAGCCGAAGTCGGTGTAGGCGAAGGTCTTGAGCGGCTGGCCGCGCAGCTGCGCGTCGATGGCCTCCCAGGTCACGAACGGCTCGGTGAAGTCGACCTTTCCGGCGTAGAGCGCCTCATACGCCGAGGTGCCCAGCACGACCGTGGTGAACTGGCCCTGACCTCCCGCGTCCCTGATCACCGCGCGCATCTTGGCGTCCTCGCCGGGCCCACCGAACCCGCCGTAGACCTTGCCGTCGAGATCCTTGGGCGAGTTGATGTCGGTCCGGTCCGCGCGCACCGCGATCTCGCTCGCCCAGTGCTGCAGGATCGCCATGACCGACGTGATGTCCGCGCCCGCCGCCTTCGAGACGCTGAACGAGTCCTGGAAGCTGATGCCGAACTCCGCGGCGCCCGAGCCGACGAGCGTGTCCGGCGAGGTCCCGCTGTAGGGCAGGAACTGGACGTCGAGGCCCGCGTCGGTGAACCAGCCTCGCTGCTGGGCGACGAACAGTCCGGTGTGGTTGGTGTTCGGCGTCCAGTCCAACGCGATGCGGATCGTGGACGGGGTCCCGCCCGCGTCCGCCCTGGTCGCGTCGCCGCAGCCGCTGAGGACCACCACCAGCGCCGCGCACACCGCGAGGATCCGCCAGATCCTGGATCGGGTCGGCTCGGGGATACCCACCGTTTCCTCCCTACGCCGGTGCTAACCGGGTCAGGTGCGAACGGTCGACGGCCGGTCCTGCCGTCCTCTCAGCCTCGGTACGTGAGTGCTCCCGCGGTCCGGATCACGATACGCGCCAGGGGCGCAGAAGACCACCGACGGGCCCGGCGGCCACGTGCCCGCGCACCACCGGCTGGTGCCGGCGCCCAGCGGTGGCGGGCCGATCGACTCGACCCAGCCGACCGGTTCGACCCGGTGGCGCACGGCGCTGCCGGTGGCCCGATCAGAACGGATTCGCCGGCCATTCCGGCACGATGTCGAGGTCGTCGCCGACCCGGCCGGGAAACCGCGGTGCCCGCTTCTCGAGGAACGCTGCGACGCCCTCCGCCGCGTCCGGGCCCTGGCCGAGCCGGTGGATCGCCGCCGAGTCGAGCCGGTGGGCCTCCCACGGGGTCGGGGCGCCGAGCATCGACCGCAGCATCCTGCGGGACAGCGCCACCGAGACCGGCGAGGTGTGGGCGACGATCTCGGCGGCGATCGCGCGCGCCGTGGGCAGCAGTTCGCCGTCGGGCAGCACCCGCGAGACCAGCCGCCCGGCCAGTGCCTCGGCGGCATCGAACACCCGGCCGGTGACCACCCACTCCATTGCCTGGGAGATGCCGACCACCCGCGGTAGGAACCAGCTCGACGCGGCCTCCGGCACCAGCCCGCGGCGGGTGAACACGAACCCGAAGCGGGCCGACTCCGCGGCGAAGGTCCGCACCGGCACAGAAGCCCCGGCCCGCGCCCGTGACGACCACGACCCGCACGTCGTCGTCGGCGTCCGTGGCATCGAAGGCCGCGACCAGCTCGCGGGCCATGGTGGTGGTGAACGCGTTGAGCCGGTCCGGCCGATGCAGCGTGATCGTCGCGATGCCGTCGGCGACGCCGTAGCGGATCTCGGAGTACCCGGTCACGGCACGGCCTAGAGCCCCAGCCGGTCCGCCAGCCTGCGGCGGTGCTGCGCCGGGGTCCCCAGCAGCAGCTCGGAGCCCTTGGCACGCTTGTAGTACAGCTGCGCCTCGTGCTCCCAGGTGTAGCCGATCCCGCCGTGGTACTGCACCATCGCCGTCGCCACCGCGAAGTAGGCGGGTCCGATGTAGGCCTGGGCGAGCGCCGCCGCCAGCGGCAGCTCGGCCCGGTCGTGGTCGGCGGTCCAGGCGGCGTACCGCAGCACCGCGACGGCATGCTCCCACGCGCAGTACATGTCGGCGCAGCCGTGTTTGACCGCCTGGTAGGAGCCGATCGGGCGGCCGAACTGGATGCGGACCTTCGCGTAGTCGACCGTCAGCTCCATGGCCCGTTGCAGGCCGCCGACCTGTTCGGCGGCCAACGCAACCGCGGCGAGATCGGCGACGAGGTCCAGTGCCGCCGCCGGGTCGATGCTCGTCAGGGGGCGCGCGGGAGTGTCCGCGAAGGCGATCCGGCTGAGCCGCCGGGTCGGGTCGAGGCCGGCCAGAACCGTGCGGGAGAGCCCGGGGGCGTCGGCGTCGACGGCGAACCAGCCCGGTCCGTCCGCGGTGCGGGCGTAGACGATCAGCAGGTCGGCCTCCGCGCCGGCCACCACCGGGGTCTTGGTCCCGGCGAGCGTCCAGCGCCCGTCCCGGCGGGTCGCGGTCGTGGCGCCACCGGCCCGGTCCCAGGCCCCGCCCTCCGCGACGGCGACCGTCCCGATCCGCTCCCCCGACGCCAGGCGCGGCAGCAGCTCCGTACGGGCGCCGTCGTCGTCGAGCGCGAGCAGGGTATCGACGGCGAGCACCGCGGAGCCGAGGAACGGCGACGGGATGAGCCCGCGCCCGAGCTCCTCGGCCACGATCGCGCGCTCCACGTGACCGGCGCCGGACCCGCCGAGCGCCTCGGGCACCACCAGGCCGAGCAGACCGAGCTCCCCGCCGAGGCGCAGCCACAGTCCGTGGTCGTAGCCCCGTTCGGAGGTCATCGCGGCCCGCACCGTCGCGGACGGGGCCTGGTCGGCGAGGAACGTGCGTACGACCGAACGCAGCTGCTGCTGTTCAGCGTTCGGCACGAGGTTCATCGGGCACCGTCCGGGCGCTGGGTGCCGACCTTCAGGTCGCGGAAGGCGATGTCCCGGTCGAGCAGTGGTTCCTTGGGCAGGCCGAGGATCCGTTCGCCGATGATCGTGCGTTGGATCTCGTTCGTTCCCCCCGCGATGCCCGACGCGGGGGCCGAGCTGATCGCCAGGGCGAGCTCGTCGCCGCCCGGGTCGCCGGGCGGCCAGGCGATCGCCGCGACACCGGCCACCTCGCTCGCGGTCTCGACGGCCCGGCGCAGCAGCAGCGCCCCGGCGAGCTTGGCCACCGAGCCGCGGGCCCCGGGCGGCTCGCCCGCAGCCGCCTGCTGCCGCATCCGCTGGTTGACCAACTCCAGTGCCCGCTCGTGCGCGTAGAGCTCGGCCAGCCGCTCCCGCTGCGCCCGCGCAACGCCGGTGCGGCGGGCCAGCTCGACCAGTGCGTCGTAGGTCAGCGCGCTGCTGCGCGACGGCCGAGCGGCGCCGATCGACACCCGCTCGTGGCCGAGCATCGTCACTGCGGCCTGCCAGCCCGCGTTGACCTCGCCGATCACCGCGTCGGCCGGGATCCGCACGTCGTCGAGGTACACCTCGTTGAACGGGGCCTTGCCGGACATGTCCCGCAGCGGCCGCACGGTCACCCCGGGCGCGTGCATGTCGAGGATGAACATGGTCAGGCCGGCGTGTTTGGGCCGGTCCGGGTCGGTGCGGGCGAGCACGGCGCCGAAGTCGGCCAGCTGGGCGTTGGTGGTCCACACCTTCTGACCGTTGACGATCCAGCCGTCGCCGTCCCGCACCGCGCGGGTCTGCAGGCTCGCCACATCCGAGCCTGCGCCGGGCTCGGAGAACAGCTGGCACCAGATCTCCTCCCCCCGCAGCATGCGCGGCAGGTAGCGCGCCTTCTGCGCAGGTGTGCCCAGATCGACCAGGGTGGGGCCGCACATCCCCAGGCCGATCATGAACGGATGGCCGGGCAGCTCGAACGCGGCGGCCTCCTCGCTGAAGACCTGCTGTTCGGCCGCGCCGAGTCCCTGTCCGCCGACCTCCCGCGGCCACGTGATACCGGCGTACCCGGCGTCGGACAACGCGGCCTGGAACTGTTTGGCGCGACGCAGGTGCTCGGCCGGGTCGAGACCGCGCATCGGCCCGGGTGCGTGGCGACGCAGCCACGACCGCACACCCGCGCGGTACTCCCCCAGCCCCTCGGCCACGGCGCATCACCTCGATCGTCCTCGACCCGAGACCCGCGTCCGAACCTACTGATCACTCGTTAAGCCGGCAATGGGCGTTGCGCCGAGAATCGCTCCTATGCTGTCGCGATGGGTCCCTCTGACCGGTCCGCCGCCGATCCACGGATGGCTCCGGCCGTGCCCCGCGGCGCGGGCCGCGACGCCATCTCCGGCGCTGCCCGCGAGATCTTCGCCGAACGCGGCTACCACGGCGCCTCGATCCGGGACATCGCCAGGCGAGCCGGGCTGAGCCTCTCGGCGCTCTACTACTGGCATCCCAGCAAGCAGGACCTGCTCGCCGCGCTCATCGAGGAGAGCGCGCAGGCCTACTTCCGCCTGTGCGAGATCGCCCTCGGCCGGTCGGGCGACGATCCGGCCGACCGCCTCCGCGCGATGGTCGCCGCCGCGGTCGAGTTCCGGGTGCGCCATCGCGTCGAGAGCAGCATCGCGGCCCAGGAGTGGCGCAATCTGGAGCCGGTCAACCGCGAGCGGCTCGACGGGCTGCGCCGGTCGGCGACTCGCCTGTGGGCCGAGATCATCGACGCGGGGGTCGCGCAGGGTGTGTTCGGCTGCGAACACCCCGACGACGCCCGCCGCGCGATCGAGGCCGCCTGCAACGCGATCGCCCAGTGGTACGACCCGCGGGGCCCGCTCGGCCTGCCCGACCTGGTGCACCGCTACACGGCGATCGCGATGCGGATCGTCGAGCACCGGGCCGGATCGGCCCCGGACGTGGGGGGGGGGTAGCGCCGCGGCGCTACCCGCCACCCACCGGAACCAGCAGGCCCTCGCAGATCCTGATCAGCACCTCGGCTCCGTCGCGCACCGCCTTCGTCGACGCCGGATGCGACATCCGCTGTCGCCACCTCGCCAGCTGCGCCATCGCCGCGTCCTGCAGCTCCCCCGGACCGGCCTCCGCGGCGAGCCCGAGCCGGCTCCACGGCTGGGTACCCGCCGCCCCCAACAGCCGCTCGGCCGCGCGGCATTCGTCCTCCGGCAGGGGCAGCTCGCCCGCCCGCAGCACGTCCAGCAACTCGATCTCGGCGAGCTCATGCTCCCCCGCGCGGATCCGGTCGATCTCGTACCGCAGTCGGCGGCCCGCCTCGTCGGCCGCAGACCCCGACCGGACCAGCGCGTCGAGCTCGGCCAACTCGGTCCTGGCCCGCAGCGCCCCGGCCCGCCGGACGCACCAGCCCGCGAGCAGCTCGCCCACCGCCGGGACTCCGCTGGCCTGCAGCAGAGTCTCCGCGAGCGCCCGGACATCCGGTGCCGCGCCCGAGGCGACGAGCTCGATCGCGAGCCACGTGCCGAAGGGACCGAGCAGGCCGTGCAACCGGCGCCGGGCGGTCCCGGCGACCTCGCCGGGCTCGAGGGCGGCCCCGGCATCCGTGCCCCCCTGCGGTCCGGCGAGCAGCGCCAGCGCCCGATGGTCCTGCTCGCCCAGGGCCGCGCTGCCGAGCGCGAGCACCCCGGCGACCGGCACCACGACGGGGCACACCCGGGCGACCCGGTGGTCGGCCGCCAGTTCCTTGGCCAGTTGGTGCGCCCGCTCCAGTGCGTCCGGACCGCCGCCGCCGAGCTCGTCGGCCCTGCTCAGCGCCCCGATCGCCGGTACCGACCGCAGCCCCTCCCGGGCCGCGGCAAGCGCCGGAAGATCCTCGGGATGATCGGCGCGGATCAGCAGCACGGCCGCGTCGGCAGTGCCGCCCCGCCGCGCCTCGACGGCGATCATGGACGAGTGCTGCGGATCGGCACCCGTCGTCGCGGCGAGCCCGTTGAGTGCCGTCACCAGGGTCGAGACTCCGGAGCCGGGCGGTCCGCTGACGGCGATCCGCAGCGGCCGTTCCAGCCGTTCGCCGATCTCACGCACCGCCTCGTGCCGGGGACCATCCGGGTAGAGCCGTCCGGCCGTGCGAACGGCCTCCCGGACCTGGTCGAGGAGCGCGGGCTCGGCCGTCGTGGGTCGCGGGGCCCGGACGGGTGGCGGCACGGCCGGTTTCGGCGGGGACGCCGTGGCTGCCGGCGCCTGCCCCGGGGCGGGGGTCGTGCTCGCCCCGGCCGTCGGGGGCGGCGGGGGCGGCGGAACCGGCACCGAGCCCTCGACGCTCGTCCCGGCGCCAGGAGCGGACCGCACCGCGATCACCCCACCGACGGCGCTGATCCGTGTCGTGACGTTGCGCAACCCCCGCCCGGCCGAGCGTGGATCGCGATCCTGGGCGAGCCCGGGCCCGTCGTCGTGGACGGTGAACGTCAGGCGACCGTCGGTCTCCGCCAGCCGCACCCGGATCGCCGCGCCCGGGGCGTGCTTGCGCGCGTTGTTCACCGCCTCCAGACAGCAGAAGTACACCGCCGTCTCGATCTCGTCCGGGTACCGGCGCCCGGAGACGGCCTCGTCGGTGTCGAGTGCGACCGGCTGCGGACCGGACGCGAGATCGGCGGTCAGCGCGGCGGAGAGGCCGTGTGCGGACAGGGCGGTCGAGGACACCCCGGTCGCGGTCTCGGCGAGCACCGCCTCGGCGGTACCCAGCTGCTCGTCGACCTGGTCGAGATGCTGCCGCGCCTGGCCGAGGTCGCCCGTCGCGACCTGGTGCTCGACCAGCCCGAGGGTCAGGCTCAGCGAGACGAGGTGGTGCTGCGCCCCGTCGTGCAGGTCGCGCTCGATACGCCGTCGCTCGGCGTCCATCTCGGCGACCGCCCGGTGGCGGGAGACCGCGATCTGTTCGGTGTGCGCGACCGCGGCCCGCAGCTGACGCTCCAGCTCGATCCCGAACCGGCTCGCCTGCAGGACGACGCCCAGGTTGTCGGCGATGTCGGCGAGCAGGTGCGCACGCTCGGCGTGCAGCCCCGCCACGGCGCCCCGGTCGACCGAGATCCGGCCGATCTCCTCCGCGCCGTACCGGATCGGGACCGCGACGAGATCGTCCTCCGACGGCGCAGACCCGGTGTCCGACCACCCGTAGGTCCGGTCGCGCAGCCCCGGGCGGAAGACCGTCAGCGAGCACGAGGTGGCACCCAGCCCACGAGCGACCGCCTCGGCCATCCGGGTCAGGTCCGGCGCGTCGGTCGAGGTCGCCCGCGACAGCGCCGCGACCTCGGCCAGGACGCTGTAGGGGGTCGGCCGGGTGCCGTAGAGCAACCGGTCCACCAGCCGCTCGACCCGGACGTACAACGGGAGGGCGGCCAGGGCCACCAGCGCCGTCGGCAGGGCGTACGCGACGGTCGGCGCACCGGCGAGCGCGTCGATCGTGACCGCCCTGACCACCACATACCCGCCGCCGAGCAGCGTCACGACGAGCGCGGTGGCGAGGCCGCGGCTGAACATCCGCTCGGCCGTCCAGAGCTGGGTCCGCCGGCTCGCGACGAGCACCGCGCCCGCGATCGCCGCGGCCGCCAGCCGGGCGAACCAGAACAGCAGCCCCGTCGGCTGGCCGTGCTCCCCGCCCGCGGTGGGGTCGTGGACCATCAGTCCGGGCCAGCCCAGCACGAACAGCAGCAGCGTGATCAGACCCAGAACGACGGTGGTCGCGAAGGCGGCGGCCAGCACGCTGAACAGCAGCCTGGCCTGGGTGCGTTGCCCGGCGGTGGGGCCGCGCCGGATCCGGCGCGGCAGCACGACCAAGCCGACCAGCGGCACACCGAAGCCGAACAGCAGCACGCAGCTGGTGGTGTGCGGGAGCAACGCGGTACTGAACCCGGCGACGAGCACCGCGCCGACGCCGGCGATCAGCAGCAGCCGCCGGGTCAGGCCGGAGTCGGGCTGCAACCGCCACAGCGAGCTCGGGAACACCAGGATCGCCAGGATGTAGGCCGCCCCCGCCACCCCGTGCAGCACGATCTGGTGCACCGTGCCCATCGACAGTCCGGTCGGGATCTGCACCGCGACCGCCGCCGCATGCGCCTGGAGGTTGAACGCGCCCGCGGATCCGATCATCGCAATGACCAGCAGCCGGATGAACCAGACCCGGCGGCCCAGCACGAGCAGCAGCAGCGCGATGAGCAGGTTCAGGACGCTGAAGGCATAGTCGGCCACGACCTGGTCGAGCGGCTCACTGCGGGGGATCGCGGCGAGCACCCCGCGGGCCCAGGCGTTGCCCGACTGCGCCGCCTCGGTGAACCCGGCGGCAACCTCGGGCTGGTACGACGCGGCGGCGACGATCGCGCCGACGCCCAGCCACCCGAGCGTCACGGCCGCGACGAGCACGAGCAGCCCGGCGTACCCACCGGTCACCAGCCACGACTCGCGCGGCGCCGTACCCGGCGGGGTGACCGCGGACCGGGCCGTGGGCCGCGCGGCGGTGGCGGCCGTCGAGAACGTCATCGCGGCCCCGGTGCAAGCGCCCGCAGGCCCAGCTGCTCGACCGCCGGGTGGAGCTGGTCCGGCAGCCTCGCGCAGAGCACGGCGCCCCCGCTGCCGTCCTCGGTCAGCTCCAGCTCCCCACCCAGCGCCGCGAGCCGCTCGACATCGTCGGCGAGCGCGGTGCGCACCTCGTCGATGGATGTCGGCAGGGCCGGATCCGTGATCCGCACCGCCAGCCTCCCCTCGGTGTGTTCGAGGTGGACCCGCAGCGTCGCCTCGGCCGGGAGTCCCGCCAGATGCTGCATCGCCGATGCCGTGAGGTAGTAGATCCCCGATTCGACCTCCCAGTCCAGCCGCTCGATCGGCCCGCCGGTGAGCCGGATGGGGCGCGGCAGATCGGCCGCCAGCTCGTCGAGCGCGCCGGCCGGCCCCTGATCGCGCAGGACCGCGGGGTACACGCCCCGGGCGATCACCCGGAACCGCTCGAGCAGCTCGTCAAGCCCCGCACGGGCCCGGGCGAGCGCTCCACCGGCGCGCCCGAGATCGACGGGGCGGTCGGTGAGCGCGGCGCGGGCCACCGCAAGCTCCCGGTGCAGCGCGGCGAGCCGATCGGTGGTGACGTGGGAGAGCTCGGTGACGAGCCTGCGCCGCTCGACGTCGCGGGCGTTGGTCAGCCGCTGGCGGGACTGCTGGAGCTCGGCGGCCAGCTCGGCCGCCCGCCGGACTCGCTGCTCCAGCTCCGTGTTGAGCGCCACGCCGCGCAGCAGCAGGCCGGCACCGTTCGCGACGTCCTGCATGAGCTGCTGGTCGGCCGGGGTGATCGGGGAGCCCGGTTTGCCGATCGCCAGGGCGGCGCGCAGCACCGGCCCGTCGAGAACCGGGACGACATGGTCGGTGTCCGGACGGGCGAGCAGCACCCCGAGGTTGTCGACGGTATGCCGGGCCGTCACCGGCTCCGGGGGGTAGACCGCCGCGCTGACCAGCCGGTCGGAGACCGCGAGCCACAGCACGGCCCGCCGCGCGCCGGTCCCCTCCGCAAGGACCTCGGCGAGGCCGGGCAGCGCCTCGGCGAGGGTTCCCGCCCGGATCCGGGCGGCCGCCGCCGCGAGCGCCGAGTACGGCGTGGTCTGGCGGTGCTGGGTCAGCTGCTCGACCAACCGGTCGATCGGCGCCAGCACGAGGCCGAGCCCGGCCGCGGCCACCAGGGCGGCCGCGAACGGCGCCAACAGGTTCAGCTGCTCGATTCCCAGAACCAGCCCCGCCACCGCCATGACCGCGAGGAACACCACGGCGACGAAGGAACCGACCAGCAACAGGCGCAGGGTCTTGGCCACGATCATCCGGGTCGTCGCCGGGCTTCCGGCCGCTCGTCCCGGCATCGGCTACTCGCCGTTGCGCTGCGACCGCAGGTAGGTCAGGACGGCCAGCACCCTTCGGTGATGCTCCGCCGTATCCGCGTGCAGGCCGAGCTTGCCGAAGATGCTGGCGATGTGCTTCTCGACGGCCTTGGGCGTCACGAACAGCTGCCCGGCGATGCCGTTGTTCGACCGGCCCTCGGCCATCAGGCGCAGCACGTCGAGCTCTCGTTCCGACAGCGCGGCGATGACATCCTTCTTGTCCCCGCGAGGCCGTTCCACCAGCCGTTTCGCCAACACCGGCTCGATGACGATCTCGCCGGCCTCGATCCGGTTCAACGTATCGGTGAGGACGTCGACGCTCCCCACCTTCTCCTTGAGCCGGTACCCGATGGCCTCGGTGCCGATCTGCAGGATCCGCATCAGGTAATGCGATTCGGCGTAGTGCGAAAGGAACAGCAAGCCCAGCTTGGGGTGCGCGGCGCGCAGGCGTTCGGCGGTCACCAGGCCACCATCGGGTTCGGGAGGCATCCGGATGTCCAGGATCGCGACATCCGCGGCTTGGTTCGCCAGCATCGCGACGAGCTCGTCGCCGCCCGCCGCACAGGCCACGACCTCGTGCCCGGCGGCCCGAAGCAGCATGAGCAGGCCCTCCCGGAACAGGGCCCCGTCCTCGGCGAGCGCTACTCGCATGGGATCCTCGCTGTGATCGTCCCGGTCCCGCCTTCCGCGGCGACGTCGACCGTCCCACCCAGTGGTCGGACCTGATAGTCCACCACTTCGGTGTGCCGCGTGTCGACGCCGGTCAGCGAAAGGATCAGCTGGCCTTCGGCTCCCTCGACCGCCACCCCGACCGGCCCTGCCCCGGGCGGGAGGACGGCCAACAGCTCGCTGACGGCGAAGTAGGCGGCGCCCTCCGCGGCCGCGCCGAACCTGCGGTCGGCGGCGGAGACGTGCACCCTCCGGTCGGCGTGTTCGGCCAGCTCGCGCAGCGCCGGGCCGAGACCGGCCTCGTCGAGCAGCGGTGGGTAGATCTTCACCGCGACGTCGCGCAGCTCCTGAAGGACCGTGTGCAACTGGTCCTGCAACCCGTCGATCGAGTCCTGCAGGTCCGTCTCGCCCACGGGGACCCGATGCCGGAACAACCCGAGCTGCAGCGACAGCGCGGAGATCCGCAGCGCGGCCCCGTCGTGCAGCTGCCGCTCGAGCCGCCGCCTGCGCAGCCACTGCTCGCGTCCGTGACGCCGACGCTCCTCGCTCACGGGTTCGGCGAGGCGGACGACCTGCCTCGCGGGCTCCGCCGCGTACGGCCCGGGTGCCGGACCCGACGCCTCCCCGGCACAGTGCGCGGGCTCGAGCGTCATGGGAAGATCGTGGCCCTCGCACGACGCGCCGGGAAGGGGGAGAACCCCACCTCGCGGGTGGGGTTCTCCCCGATCCTGCGAGTTCGCCCACGGCTGGTCCAGCGATTCGCGAGATGTTCAGGTATCGGGCCCGGCGAGATTCTCGTTACGATGGCGGCCCGCCTGCAAGGAGTCGCGGTGACCTACAACCTCGGCGTGGATCTCGGCACGACATTCGTCGCGGCCGCGATCGCGCATGAGTCCCGGGTCGAGATGTTCACCCTGGGCGACCGGTCTGTGGTCACCCCTGCGGTCGTGTATCTGCGGGAGGACGGAACCGTCGTCACCGGTGATGCCGCGAGCCGTCGCGCGGTGAGCAGTCCGGAGCGGGTCGGCCGGGAGTTCAAGCGCAGGCTCGGCGATCCCACCCCGGTGATGCTGGGCGGCATCCCGTACGCGGTCACCGCGCTGCTGGGCGCGCTGCTGCGCGACATCCTCACCAAGGTCAGCGAGACCGAGGGCCGGCCGCCCGGCCAGATCGTGCTGACCCATCCGGCCAACTGGGGCCCGTTCCGCAGGGAACTGTTCGAGGAGGTTCCCCAGGCCGCGGGGCTCACCGGGCCGCGGCTGGTCACCGAACCGGAGGCGGCGGCGGCGCACTACGCCGCGTCACGGCAGCTCGCCGACGGTGACGTCGTCGCGGTCTACGACCTCGGTGGCGGCACGTTCGACGCCACGGTCCTGCGCAAGCGGACGGACGCCATCGAGATCCTGGGCATCCCGGAGGGAATCGAACGCCTCGGCGGCGTCGATTTCGACGAGGCGATCCTGTCGCATGTCAACTACGCCTCCGGCGGCGCCCTGTCCGAGCTGGACCTCGGTGACCCGCAGACCGCGATCGCGCTGGCCCGGCTGCGTCAGGACTGTGTGCTGGCCAAGGAGGCCCTGTCGATCGACACCGAGACCACGATCCCGGTGTTCCTGCCCAACCGGCACTTCGACGTCCGGTTGACCCGGGCCGAGTTCGAGGACATGGTGCGGGCCCCGGTCGAGTCGACGATCGTGGCGCTGGAGCGCACCCTTCGTTCGGCGAACGTCACCCCTGAGCAGCTCACCGCGGTGCTGCTGGTCGGCGGATCCTCACGGATCCCGCTGATCGCCACGATGCTCACCGAAGCGTTGCGCCGCCCGACGGTCGTCGACGCCCATCCCAAGTACGCGGTCGCGCTCGGTGCGGCAACGCTGGCCGGGACCCTCGCCGGAGCGGGCGGCCCGAACACCATCGTCGTCCCGGACGAGGTGGAGACGCCGACCCGGGTGACCGCGGGAGCGACCGGGCCGCCCGGGCCCGCCGCGGCCGCTGCGGCCGGCCCGCCCACCCCCTCCGGATGGGCCGGCTCGTCGAACGGATCGGCCGTCGGGCGGGAGGCCGTCACCGGTGCGGCGGCCACCGTGGCCGCTGCGCCCCGGACGCCGACGCCCGATCCGCGCCCGGAGGCGAGCGGCTCCGTACCGCCCGGCGCGATCCCCGAGCAGCAGGTACCCCGGTCGGCAGCCACCGCGGGCCGGACGAGTCCCGCTGGTCCGCCACCCCGGCCACCGGGACCATGGCCCGAGCCGAGCGGCCCACCACCGCCTGCGGGCGGTCCACCGGGCGACACCCGCCTGGGCGCACCGCCTCCCGCTCGCCCCGGCCGCACCGGGCGGACACCCGTGATCGTCGCCGCTGTCGTGGCGCTTCTGGCGCTGGTCGGTGTGCTCGGCTACGTCGCGGTCAACCGGTTGGGCGGATCGCCCGGCGCCGGTCCCGCCGAGCCGACCGGTCCCGTCCAGGCAGGACCGGCACCTCCCGGCACCGTCACGGTCGCCACGAGCGTGCCGATCCCCACCATCGGCCCCACCATCCCGGTCGGGACCACCCCCGGCTTCGTCGCTGCCTCGCCCAACGGCAAGCTGCTCTACATCGCCAACCGGAACGCCGGGGTCGTCACGGTGGTCGACACCGCGGTCAACGCGGTCACCGCGACCATCCCGATCACCACCGGGCCGCCGCAGTACCTGACGTTCTCCGCCGACGGCAAGCGCGTGTACGTGAGCGTCTTCAACGACGCCCGCACCGTCAACGTCGTCGCCGTGCTGGACACGACCACCAACTCGGTGATCGCGACGATCCCGGTCGGCACCCGGCCCTTCGCGCTTGCCGTCCAGCCCAACGGGGATCGGCTCTACGTTCCCAACCACGACTCGGGCAACGTGTCGGTGATCGACACCGGCAACAACACCCTCCAGGACACGATCACGGTGGCGCGCAACCCGCACTGGGTCGCGTTCTCCCCCGACGGAACCCGCGCCTACACCGCCAACCACGAGTCGAACCTGGTCTCGGCCATCGACACCGCCACCAACAAGGTCATCGCCGAGGTGCCGGTGGGCACCAGCCCGCACAGCATCGCCGTGCACCCGAACCGGCCCCTGGTCGCGAACGTCAACTACGACAGCGCGTCGGTCTCGGTGATCGACACCAACACCCTGAAGGTCATCGCGACGATTCCGGTGGGCACGAACCCGCAGTACATCGCGTGGGCCCCGGACGGGCGCTTCGCCTACACCGCGAACGTCACCGACGGCACCGTTTCGGTGATCAATGCTGAGACCTTCCAGGTCACCGCGACGATCCCGACCGGGAAGTCACCCACCAGCATCGCGGTGCTGCCGAACGGCAAGCAGGCCTACGTGAGCAACCTCGGCGACGGGACCCTGCGGATCCTGGATATCGGGACCTGACCGACGGGGGTGGTCCCTACCCGCGGAGGCGGGTTGACCCAGAACGTCGTAGGGACAACGAGATGGCTGGGGAACGCCGGCGGGCGCATCCTGCACAGGCCCGGGAAGGACCGGACCACACGGAGGAACCCGATGGCCATCCCCACACCCCGCCCCGCCGACCAGCCGGGGCCGTGCCCTGGTCACCGCGTCCGGCCGGGCGCTGCTCGCGGCCGCGTGACGACATGACGACGAGGATGGACTCGCCCTCGCCCACCCGCCTGGACCGCCGATGCGACCGGTGCGGCGCCGCCGCCACGGTCAGGGTCATCCTGTCGACCGGCCACGACCTGCTGTTCTGCGGGCACCACGCACGCGAGCACCGGCCCGCACTGGAGGCCGCGGGTGCTCGCCTGAGCACGCAGGCCTGATCCGGTCACCCCGCGACCGGATCGGCGCCCCACGGTCACGAGGGAGCCGGTTCCGCCCGCGGCCGCGCCTGCTCGCCCGCGGCCCCCTCGTCGGCCGCGTCGTCGTGTTCGTGGGTCGCGTCCGGGTCCAGCAGGTCGGAGCGGGCCAGCATCATCGTCCCCACGCCGATCAGCCCGGCGCCCATGAGCGTGCCGACCAGGAAGAACCCACCGCGACCGTGTTCGCCGAACACCGCCAGCCCCCACGCCACCGAGACGAGCGGGTTGGTCAGGGTGAATCCGGGCTGGGAGGCGACGAGATTGCCGGCGGACAACGCGAGAATGCCGAGCAACCACAACGGGCGGCGGAGCAGGTCGAGGATCATCCCGAGCGAGAACGCCGCCGACTCGGGTTGTTCCCTCGTCACGCGCCGCTGCAGCACGGAGGCCAGGGCGTTCAGGCACGCGGCCACCAGCATGAGCACGACACCGAGCACGCCCGATGAGTACCCGGGGTCAAACACCACGGTCCGGACCGGCTCGCACCGAACGGCAGGCAGGAACGTCCCGCGGGACCGGGTGAACCGGCAGGGCCGGTGCCGCCACTGCACCGTGCCGCGGCGGCTACCCGGCCCCCGGTGCCTTCTCACGCGGTCCGTACCGACCCGCCGGTACCTGCTGCGCCGCGATCGGGGTGTCACCATCGCGCGAGCGCAGCCCGACCGCGATCACCACGGCGACGATCCCGAGGCTCTCCAGCACGCCGGGCACCTGACCGAGACCAACCAGCCCGACGACCGTGGCGGTGGCCGGCAGCAGGGCCAGCAGTACCGCGAACCGGGCCTGCCCGAGGCGGCGCAGCACAACCTGGTCGAGCACATAGGGCAGCGCGCTGGAGAGCACGCCAACCCCGAAGCCGATGAGCAGCACCCTGGGCTCGGCCAGGGCCGGGAGCGCCCGCTCGTCGACCATCAGCAGCGGAAGCAGCGCGACGGCGGCCAACGTGAATCCCACCGTCATGTCATCGACACCGTTCCCACCGCTGGCGATGCGCTTGCCGAGCACGATGTAGGCCGCCCACAGGGCCGCCGCGGTGAGCGCCCACAGGACCCCCGACGGGCTGCCTGACCAGCGCACATCCGCGATGAGCGCGACACCGACGGCGGCCAGGGCAACGGCCGCGACATCGCGGGCGCGCCGGGAGGCGAGAGCCGCCACGGCGACCGGGCCGCAGAACTCCAGCGCGACGGCGGTCCCCAACGGCAGACGGGCGATCGCCTCGTAGAAGGCGATGTTCATCCCCGCGGTGGCCAGGCCGAACGCAACCGCCGCCGCCAGCCGGCCGATGCGCCACGCGTCGGCGCCGGGTCGTCGCCACACCAGCAGGACCAGCGCCGCCCCGACGATCCGTAACACGGCGACCGCGGCGGGCGAGAGCAGATCGAACAGACCCACCGCGAGGGCCGCCCCGGCATACATCGAGGTGCCCCCGAGGACGAACAGGACGGGAGCCGGAATCCGGTCTCGCATCCTGCTCGGCACAACTGCGCAGCGTAGTCGGCATCCGCACAGGTGATGACCGAAGACACCTTGCGACGGTCACGACTCGCACCGCATCATTCACTCGTAGTCAACTGAATCTGTGGATGTTCACCGGCGCGACAACCCATCGCTCTCCGGTGTCAACGTGACGGTTGTCGCGTCGGGTCTCGGGAACACCCACAGGGGTGCTGTACGTCTGCAAGAGTGGGCGCACCGCGCGAGCGGTCGTCACAGCAAGCGATACCGGGGGACCGGTATCGAGACGGAGGGAGACCGCTGTGCAGCCAGGAACACTCACCCGGCCCGAGTTGACCGCCGCCGACCGCTGTGACCGTTGCGGGGCGGCCGCCAAGGTACGTGCCGTGCTGCCGTCCGGCGGCGAGCTCCTCTTCTGCGGGCACCATGCGCGGGCGCATGCCGACAAGCTGCGCGAGCTGGACGTGGAACTGCAGTCGGGCGCTTGATCGGGCCGGCCTCGGGCCGGCCTCCCCAGAGCATCCCGCGGGGCGGGGACCACTCGGTCCCCGCCCCGC
>NZ_JBHSQW010000016.1:0-5719 GCF_042658695.1 Pseudonocardia hispaniensis
TCCGGATGTGTTGGCGAAGGTGTCGCGGGGGTTGGGGGAGCCGATGGTCGGGATCAACATTCCGGACCTTCCCGCGGAGCAGCGGTACGCCGGCCGCGGCTGGTGAGCTCGACGATCCGGGACACCTCCCCGGTGTGAGTGCCCGCGCGGTGGGGGCTCCGGTGTCCGAGCGGGCGACGCGCCACGGGGCGACCTGGATGATCGATTCCAAGGGCTCAGTGGTCACAGGCCAGCAGTGATCGCTTGATCGGCTGGCCGGTGCGGGTCGTTGGTCGCGGCCCGCGATCAGGATCTGCCGGACCGTCCGACGGTCGGCTCGGGGTCGGTTTCGAAGATTCCCAGAAGGGGGTGCCGTTCGTCGGCCTTCGCGCCGGTGAGGGCGAACCCGACCGGCAGCCCGTGCAGCGTGCCCAGCAGGTGCAGCCGCAGGCCCCAGCGGAAGCGGGAGTGGCTGGCGCAGTAGCCGTACTCGGCCCACCCGGCCAGGTCCGAGCGTCGGACCGCCTCGCGGGAGCGGGCGCACTTCACCGGGGTCGAGTCGGCCACCCAGGCGTCGTCGGTCCACAGGGTGGTGTTCCGCGCCAGCATCCCGACCAGCCAGCCGATCGTGGCGCCCAGTCGCCGCAGCCGTTTGTTGTAGCCAGGCTGCTTGGGCACGTACGGGAACAGATGCCGCAGGTGGCAGCGGGTGTAGCGCAGCCAGCGCGCCTCGCTGGTGTGCCCGAGCAGGGCCTGCAGCACCACCAGCGTGATCAGTTCGGCATCACCGATCTTCGGGGTGAACCCGATCCCCGGCTACCACGGAACCCGTTCGGGCGAGACCTTCAGCAGATCATCGGTTCGCACAGAGAGTGCCGTCGCAAGGGTGTCCACGTCAGCGTCCACGAGAGCCTCCTGCTCTTCGCCCGGTAAGCAACGCTGATCTTGGGCACCCTCCACCACGTTCAGCGAGCGCCACACCGCACCGCCGACGTCCGGCCGATCCTGGGGCACCCGTGCGCCTGACCGCGGGAGCGGAGCGATCATCAGCCGTTCGGGGCGCCTGATGTCCGCTCAGCTACTCGTCTCGCCACTCGACGGACCAAAAGTGCCAGTCGTCGCGGACGCACCGCAATAGCAACAGCGCTACGTAGCACTGATGGGGATCGGGTGATCACACGGTTCGGTGTAATCGCCGATGTTCGTGACCGCTCGGACATAGTCTCCGCCGCGACAGCTGTGACTCACGTGGCGGAGGGGACCGATGAGACGTTCCGTGACGATCGGGGCCATCGTTGCCACAACGGTGCTCGCCGGTTCCATGCTGGCTCTCGCGCAACCGGCGGCGCCGCCACCCCCGGCGGATTGTGTGCCGTCGAGCGTCTCGCCGACGGTGCCACCGACGGTGCCGCCCACGGTGCTACCGACGGTGCCGCCCACTGGACCGCGAACCGCCCCGCCGGTCACCTCGCCGGCCTTGCCGCCACCGGCCACGTCCGCCGTACCCACCCCGGGGCTCGCCGCTCGTCCCTCCCCGCCCGTGCCTGCCCCGACGCCTGTTCCAGCGGCCCCGACGGCCCCCGCGGCCCTCGCGGCGGCGTCGGTCCCGTTGGCCACCTCCGCTCCGGCGGCCACAACCACGGCGGCGTCCGTCGCCGCCACCGGGCCCGCGCCGACCCCGCCCACCCGGGCGGCAGCGCCGACCCCGCCCACCCGGGCGGCAGCGCCGACGACCTCGGCGGTGGTCGCGTCGGCGGTGGTTCCGCCATCGAGCACCCCCCCGTCACCACCGGCGGCTGCGTCGACCCCGGGAGCCAGCCCCGCCCCACCGACGCCATCGGCCCTGGTCCCGGCCACGCCGGCGGCAACCTCCAGTGCGCCGGCCGCGGCGCTCGCGCCATCCCCGACCGTGCCCGAGCCGGCGCCTGTCCCGACCACGCGACCCGTTCCTGCGGTTCCCCCGGTGGCCACGCCCACGCCGCCGTCGGCCCCATCGGCCGTGCCAGCGCCGTCGATCCCGCCGGTGTCCCCGCTCCCGCCGCCCACCGAGCTTCCGGCCGATCCGTGCGCTCCGGCGGGTCAGTCGGCGGGACAGGAGACGAGCGCGGCGGCGATCCGGAATTGGGGTACGCCCAACCGCGTCGACGAGTTCAACGGCACGGAGCTGTCCGAGGCCTGGGAGGTCTACGACGGCCCCGGCCACGCCGGCAACGGGCGACGAACCCCCGAGGCGGTCGGCGTCGCGAACGGGATCCTGACCATCACGGGTGACGAGCACGGCAACACCGCGGGCATGGCGTGGAATCCGGGCCAGAAGTACGGCCGCTGGGAGGGCCGGGTGCGGGCGCCCGCCAGCGACCCGTCGTACAACGCGCTGCTGCTGCTGTGGCCGGATGCGGAGAACTTCCCGGTCGGCGGTGAGATCGACTTCATGGAGATGATGGATCACACGCGTCAGAAGACCCACATCTTCGTCCACTACGGCGCGAACAACTCCCAGGTCAGCGGTTCGGTGCAGATCGACGCGACGCAGTGGCACAACTGGGCGGTCGAGTGGACCCCGACCCATATCGCGGCGTTCATCGACGGTAGGGAATGGTGGCGCACCACCGACATGCACGTTCTGCCGCCAGGCCCGATGCACCTGTGCATCCAGCTCGACTGGTTCCCCGGGGGAGGGAGCGTCCAAAAGTCGATCATGCAGGTCGACTGGGTCAAGCAGTACTCGCTGGACCCGCACGAGCTGACCGAGGACGCGACCGACGACATCGGTGAGGCGGTCCGGGACGGCGGCGCCGATCCCGGTGCCATCCAGCGCCGCGTCACCGAAGGTCACGGGGGTGGTGGGCTCGTGCCGCACGCGGTGTCCGCCCCCCGGGACTGAGCGCCGGTCCGGCCGCTGGCGGCGCGGCGCCCCGGTGGCTCTCGCGACGCTCGAACGGCGACGAGACCGGCCCGGTCAGACGTACTCCATGATCAGCACCGCTGCGGCGCCCGGCTCCAGCGCCACGTAGCGGTGCGGCTGATCACCGGGGAAGCAGACGTAGTCTCCGGGGCCGAGCTCGACCTCCTCGCCCTCCGGTCCGGCCTGCCAGCGACCGGCCGTCACGAGCAGGTGCTCGATGGTCCCGCGAAGGTGCGCGTGCGCCCTGCGGGGTGTGCCCGGTTCCCCGGTGATGACATGCAGGTCGCGACGGGCACCCGGGGGGCAGGCCGCCAGCAGTGTGCTGGTGAAGCGAGCCTGGTTGGACGCGATGGCATGTCCCTCGCCCGACCGGATGACCCGGACCGGCCGGGTGGGCGGGTCGACGAGCCGGCTGAACGGGACGTCGAGCGCGACCGCCAACGCCCACAGCGTCTCCACGCTGGGGTTGCCCGCCGCCGCCTCGAGCTGTGACAGCGTCGACTTCGCGATGCCCGCCCGGCGGGCCAGCTCCGCCAGCGACACCCCGAGCCGGTCCCGTTCGCGCCGCAGCGCGATCGCGATCGTCTGCACAGGGCTCGTCCGGTCCATCCCTCTCCTCGCCGGGTTTGACGAATGCCAGCGTGGTGTTCAGCCTAGAGTACGTGCGTTCGTTCTACCGAACACTTACTCGTGAGGACATGCGCGACGCCCTCGCCCTCGCGGCGGCCATCGGGGTGGTCGGCGCATCGTTCGGAGCACTGGCCGCGGCGGCGCGCATCCCGGTCGCGCTCACGCTCGCCATGTCGACCTTGGTCTTCGCCGGCGGGTCACAGTTCCTCATGGTGGCCATCGTCGCCGGGGGCGGCGGCGCGGTCGCCGCGGCCGCGGCCGGACTGCTGCTCAACGCGCGGCACCTGCCGTTCGGACTCGCGATGGGCGATATCGTGGCCGACCGGTGGCCCGTCCGGTTGCTGGGGGCCCATCTGATGATCGACGAGTCGGTGGCCTTCGCCCGCTCGCGCGGTGGTGGTCCGCGCTCCCGGGCCGGCTACTGGCTGTGCGGAGCGCTGGCGTTCGTGTTCTGGAACGTGGGCACGGTCCTCGGCGTGCTCGCCGGGTCTGCGGTACCGGACCCGGCGGCCTTCGGGGTGGACGCCGCGTTCCCGGCGGGTCTGCTCGCGCTGCTGCTGCCCGCGCTGCGCCGTCCCGACGCCCGGCGCGTCGGACTCGGTGCCGCGGTCACCGCGCTCGCCGCCTCCCCGTTCCTGCCCGCCGGGCTACCGGTGCTCGCCGGCCTCGCCGGCCTGGTGCTCCTGCCCGTGGGACGGGGGATGTCCGGAGGACAGTCGCGGTGACATGGGAGGCGGTCCTGGCCCTCGCCGCCGGTACGTACCTGCTGCGCCTGGGCGGACTCGTGTTGCGCAACCGGGTCGAGATGCCCGAACGAGTGGAGCGCTACCTCGACCTGAGCGCGACGGCCCTGCTCGTCGCGCTCGTGGCGACGGCCGCGCTCACCGGGCCGGGCGCGTTCGCCGGTTGGGCCCGGCCGGCCGGCGTCGCCGTCGGCGCGCTCGCCGCCTGGCGGAAGGTGCCATTCGTGATCGTTGTGCTGCTGGCGGCGGCCACCACCGCGGGACTGCGTGCGCTCGGGGTTCCCTGACCGGGACATCCGGGGTGGAGCAGAGTGTGGTTCTCGACGCTCATGTGGACGAACCCGGCACTGCCCCTTAGAGTGATCGCCAACCGCTTAGCGCGGAAGAAGTGCCGCTTGACTCTGGGTTTCGACCGGTAAGCGGCACAGTTGCGCTGTTTGAGCGAAAGCGGTTGTGATCTTGATGAAAGTGTGCATGCCATCCGAATGGCGGATCCACTGTGGACGGACGGTGGATAGCCTCGTTGATCGTTAACGCTTGATCAACGGGATGGGGGCTTCATGCGGCGGATCGCCGTGGTAGGCACCGTGACGGTGCTGGCAATGCTGGCCGGATCGACGGCGGCCGTCGCCGCAGAGGAGCCGGGGACCGCCGCCCGGTCGGCCGGAGCGGAGACGAGCGCGGCCGTTCGGTATGGATGGGGAGCTCCGTCGCGAACGGAGGAGTTCAGCGGTCCGCTCGGCCCGAACTGGCACGTCTACGACGGACCCGGCCACGCCGGCAACGGACGACGCAGCCCGAGCGCGGTGACCGTGCGCGACGGCATCTTGACGATCACGGGGAACTCGGCGGGCACCACCGCCGGGATGGCCTGGGAACCGGGCCAGAAGTACGGCCGCTGGGAGGGCCGGGTCCGGGTCCCGGTGGGCGACCGGTCCTACAACGCGTTGCTGCTGTTGTGGCCGGACGCCGAGAACTTCCCGGTCGGCGGCGAGGTCGACTTCATGGAGATGATGGAACCGACCCGCCAGCTCGTCCACGGTTTCCTGCACTTCGGCCCGCAGAACTCGCAGGTCTCCAACTCGGTCCGGGTGGACGGCACGCAGTGGCACAACTGGGCGGTCGAGTGGACCCCGGACCACATCGTCATGTTCGTCGACGGCCGCGAGTGGTGGCGGATCACCGACCGCTCGATCCTGCCGCCCGGTCCGATGCACCTGTGCATCCAGCTGGACTGGTTTCCGAAGGGGGGACCGGTGACCGAGTCGCGGATGGAGGTCGACTGGGTCAAGCAGTATCCGCTGCGTCCGACCGCCGCGCCGCCGGTGACCACGGTGCCGCCGACGACTGCGCCGCCGGTGACTACGGTGCCGCCGACGACTGCGCCGCCGGTGACCACGGTGCCGCCGACGACTGCGCCGCCGGTGACCACGGTGCCGCCGACGACTCCGCCGCCGGTGAC
>NZ_JBHSQW010000016.1:5897-141309 GCF_042658695.1 Pseudonocardia hispaniensis
GCCCGACAGCGCCACGCCGCAGCCCGTGACGGTCGAGGCCGTGGTCACCTGGGTCCAGGCGCAGCTGCGGTGGATGTCGTCCCAGATCCGGTTGCGCATCCTCGGCGGAGGCGGCCGGTAGCCATCGTCCGGGACGCTGACCGGCTCACCAGCGGCGCGAGCGTGCGGCATGACGCTCGCGCCGTTCGGGGGCACGCCCTCGGCGCGGGCGGCCCTGCGGCCCGGTTGGCGCCGGACCCGGCGGGACCAGCCGGCGCGCGGCCGGGGTGAGCAGCAGCGCCGCCACCACCGCGGCGATCACGGCGAGCCCGGCCAGCGCGCCGGCGAACCCGTTCGTGCCCCGGCCCAGCGACAGCAGCACCGGGGCGCCGAAGCCGAGGTAGGCGCATGCATAGAAGGTGCCGGTGAGGGCGCCCCGCGCGGTCGGCGAGGCGATCTGCGCGGTCAGCGTGAGCCCGGCCGCCAGACACAGCCCGTAGGCGACGCCGAGCAGGACCGAGACCGGAAGGAGCAACGGCCAGCTGCCGAGCGCGTCGGCGAGCAGACTCAACCCGAGCCCGCCCGCGCCGATCGCGACACCCACCGGGCCTGCCATCGTCACCCCGAGCATCCGCACGAGCGGTTGCGCGATCACTCCGGTGCCCAGCGTGATCCCCGACACGATTCCGGTGACCGCCACGGCGATGTCCGGCATCGCGGGAATGAGCTGCAGGGGCAACACGGTCACCGCCGTCGAGGGGAACGTGAACACCGCGACCGCGATCGGCAGCACCACCAGGGCGAACGGCCATCGCGCCGACGCGGGTACGCCGAAGTGGAGCAGCGGTCCGCCGATCCGTCGGCGGTTGGGCGACAGGGTTTCCGGGATGCCCGCGAGCAGCACGATCCCGAGGAGCATCAGCGCGATGTGTACCGCGAACGGCAGCACGGTCGGCCACGGCGCCCACTGGGCGAGCAGCCCGGTCACGAGCGGACCGAGGGCCCAGCCGCCGCCGAGCGCTGCGGTGGTCAGCCGGGCCGAACGGGCCGCCGCCGCGGGACCGGCACCGACCAGCTCGCCGAGCCAGGCCGTACCGATGCTGAACACGACGCCGGACACCGCGCCCTGCAGGAACCGGCCTGCGAACAGCACGAACGTCGAGTGTGCCGCGCCCAGGAACAGCAGCGAGGTCACCGCCGACAGCACCACGAACGGCACGACGACCGGCTTGCGGCCGAACCGGTCCGAGGCCGGTCCGGCCAGCAGCAACGCCGGCACCAGTCCGGCCGCGTACACCGCGAATGCGCTGGTCAGCTCGGTGGGGGAGAGCCCGAGGAGCTGCCGGTAGATCAGCAGGAGCGGGGTCGGAACGTTGGTGCCGTACGCGACGACGAAGATGACCGTCCACAGCGCGAGAGGGGTGGGCCAGCGTCGTCGCACCCGACCAGGCTACGAGCCGTATGTCGTCGGAGCCGCCTCGTACCGCACAAAGCTGCGGCTGAACGATGCGGTGCCCGACGTCATCGCCCGCAGGTCCACCGCATAGCGGATCAGTTCGGTGGCCGGGACCTCGGCGCGCACCAGCGTGCGTCCCGGGCCCGCGACGTCCGTGCCCAGCACCCGGCCGCGCCGCGACGACAGGTCGCCCAGGACGGCGCCGAGATGCTCGTCGGGGATGCGGACGGTGACCTCGTCGAGGGGTTCCAGCAGCACGGTACCGAACGACTCGGCGGCCTCCCGCAGCGCCAGCGCGCCCGCGGTCTGGAAGGCCGCGTCGGAGGAGTCGACGCTGTGCGCCTTGCCGTCCACCAGCGTCGCGCGCACGTCGACGACCGGGTGGGCGGCCTCCCCGCCCGCGGTCAGGCCGCGTTCGAGCTGGGCGCGGATGCCCTTCTCGACGCTCGGGATGAACTGTGTGGGAACCGCGCCGCCGACCACCTTGGACTCGAACTCGAACCCGGCGCCCCGGGGCAGGGGTTCGAACTCGATGTGGCACACCGCGTACTGGCCGTGTCCACCGGACTGTTTGACGTGGCGTCCGGTCGCCCGCCCGGAACGGGCCAGGGTGACCCGCATCGGGACCCGGACCGGCTCGGTGTCGACCTCGGCGCCACCGGCCCGCAGCCGCGACAGCACGACGTCGGCATGGGCCTCGCCCATGCACCACAACACGGTCTGGTGGGTCTCGGAGTTGCGTTCCAGGCGCAGCGTCGGATCGGCGGCCACCAGCCGCGACAGCGTCTTGACCAGCGCGTCCTCATCGCCACGGGAGTGAGCCACGACCGCGACGGGAAGCAGCGGGTCGGGCAGGTCCCAGGGCTCGAGCAACAGCGGGTGGTCGGTGCCGGAGACGGTGTCACCGGTCTCGGCCGTCCCGAGCTTGGTGAGCGCGCAGATGTCACCCGCGATGCAGCCGTCGACCTCCCGCAGGGTGGCCCCGAGCGGGGAGTAGACGCGGGCGAGCCGCTCGTCGGCGTCGTGGCCGTCCGCGCCGGCCGTGCCGTTCGCGACGCGCTGCGCGGGAAGGTGACCGCTCACGTGCACCGTGCTCTCCGGGCGCAGCGTGCCGGAGAACACCCGCACCAGCGAGACCCGGCCGACATAGGCGTCGGCGGAGGTCCGGACGACCTCGGCGACCAGCGGACCGGAGGGGTCGGCGGTGAGGACCGGATGGTCGGCACCGTCGACGCCCATCACGGGTGGCAGCGGATGCTCCAGCGGCGACGGGAAGCCGCCGACGACCAGTTCGAGCAGCGCATCGAGGCCGACCCCGGTCTGCGCGCACACGGGAATGACCGGATGGAACGAGCCGCGCGCCACGGCCTTCTCCAGGTCGGTGACGAGCGTGGCGACGTCGATCTCCTCGCCGTCGAGGTAGCGGTCCATGAGCGTCTCGTCTTCGGACTGCTCGATGATCCCCTCGATGAGCGTGGCGCGGGCGTCGTTCGCCCCCTCGGGCGCGGCGCCCGCCGGAGTCTGCGACAGCAGCCCGTACAGACCGCCGAGCGCGCCGTCATCGGCGCGAACCGGGAGGTAGAGCGGAACGACACCGGCGCCGAACGCGTCCTGACAGGCGGCCGTGGTGGCCTCCAGGTCGGCACGCGCGTGGTCGCAACGGGCGATCACCACGGCGCGCGGCATCCCGACCGCGGCGCACTCCTCCCACTGCTCGACGGTGGCGGGGTCGATCGTGCCCTCGTGCCCCTCCGCGGCGGCGATCACGAACAGGGCCGCGTCGGCGGCGCGCAGCCCCGCCCGCAGCTCTCCGACGAAGTCCCCGTAGCCGGGGGTGTCGATCAAGTTGATCTTGGTGTCCTCGCGTCGCATCGGTGCCACCGACAACGCGACCGACCGCTGCTGGCGGACCGCGGCGGGATCGTGGTCGCACACGGTGGTGCCGTCGAGGACGGTGCCCTGCCTGGGTATCGCACCGGTGTGCGCGAGCAGCGCCTCGACCAGCGTCGTCTTCCCCGATCCGCTGGGCCCGACCAGGACCACGTTGCGCACCCGAGCGGGATCGGCGACCGCCGGTGCCCGGGACGACCCGGCTCCCGTGCGCTGCCCGCTGTCTGCTCTGACGGCCATGCCGACCACCCCCGGAACCGGAGTCGCACCTCTGCGCTGGTGTGTCCGATTTCACTCCACTCCGCGGTGCATCTCAACCCCCCGGCCGACCGGGTGCCGCGGCAAGCCCCGCCGAGTACGTTGCGGATGTGCCGATCCCAGGACCCGGATATGCCATCACCGCGCGGGTCGAGGCGCCCGCCTCCGCCAGCGCCGCAGGTGACCTCGCGATGGCGGTCGGGCGGGTCGGCGGCGTCGTCACGGCCTTCGACGTGGTCGAGGCGGCGGCCGCGCACGTCGTCGTCGACATCAGTTGCAACGCGGTCAACGAGACCCACGTCAACGTGATCACCGCCGCTCTCGAGGACCTCGACGGCGTCCACGTGCGAAAGGTCTCCGACCGCACGTTCCTGATGCACCTCGGCGGCAAGCTGGAGGTGCAGTCCAAGGTCAGCCTGCGCAACCGCGACGACCTGTCCCGCGCCTACACCCCGGGGGTCGCCCGGGTCTGCCGGGCCATCGCGGCCAACCCGGCCGACGCCCGGCGACTGACGATCAAGCGCAACACGGTCGCCGTCGTCACCGACGGGTCGGCGGTGCTGGGGTTGGGCAACCTCGGTGCCGCGGCGGCGCTGCCGGTGATGGAGGGCAAGGCGGCGCTGTTCAAGCGGTTCGCCGGGGTCGACGCCTGGCCGGTCTGCCTGGACACCCAGGACACCGAGGAGATCATCCGCACGGTGCAGCTGATCGCGCCGGCCTACGGTGGGATCAACCTGGAGGACATCGCGGCGCCGCGGTGCTTCGAGATCGAACGGCGACTGCGCGACCTGCTCGACATCCCGGTCTTCCACGACGACCAGCACGGCACCGCGGTCGTGGTGCTCGGCGCGCTGCGCAACGCGCTGCGGGTGGTGCGCAAGAAGATCGCCGACTGCCGGATCGTGGTCTGCGGCACCGGTGCGGCGGGGTCGGCGATCATCCGGTTGCTGGCGGCGGAGCCCGTCGCCGACCTGATCGCCGTCGACATCGACGGGATCGTGCACCGTGACCGGCCGGGGCTGGACGAGAACCTGCGCTCGATCGCCACCCGGACCAACACGCGCAACCTCCGGGGCGTGCTCGCCGACGCCCTGGTGGGCGCCGATGTGTTCATCGGGGTGTCTGCGCCCAACGTGTTCGGCGCCGGTGAGGCGGCCACGATGGCGGAGAACGCGATCATCTTCGCCCTGGCCAACCCGGAGCCGGAGATCGACCCGGTGGTCGCGCACCAGCACGCCACCGTGGTGGCCACCGGCCGTTCGGACTACCCGAACCAGATCAACAACGTGCTCGCGTTCCCCGGGGTGTTCCGCGGTCTGCTCGACGCCCAGGCGTGCGAGATCACCGACGCGATGTTGCGCGCCGCCGCCACCGCCATCGCCGAGGTGGTCACCGAGCCGAACCCTTCGTTCATCGTGCCCAGCGTCTTCGATCCCGCGGTGGCCCCGGCCGTCGCCGCGGCGGTGCGCGCCGCGGCCACCGGCGACCCCGCGGCGGCGGGTGATCGTCCCGAGGGAGGCGTCGCGATGGGCGGTGCACCACGGACGTGACTCCGGTGGTGAGCGTCACCATCGGCCCCGGGGCGCCTTCGGCCACCTCCCCGCCGGTCGTGGCGCAGCGGTGACTACGCTGGTCGTTCGTGGTTTCCGAGACCGGTTCCGACCTTGCCGTCGGTGTCCTCGCCCTGCAGGGTGACGTCCGCGAGCACCTGGCCGCGCTGACCGCGTGCGGCCTGCGGGCCGCGCCGGTGCGCCGCCCCGCCGAGCTCGAGGCCGTCGACGCGATCGTGCTCCCCGGGGGGGAGTCGACCACGATGAGCCGGTTGCTGGAGACGTTCGAGCTGCTCGAACCGCTGCGTGCCCGGATCGCGGCCGGGATGCCCGCCTACGGTTCGTGCGCCGGGATGATCCTGCTCGCCGCCGAGGTCCTCGACGGACGCCCCGACCAACAGCAGCTCGGCGGCCTCGACATCGTCGTGCGGCGCAACGCCTTCGGGCGGCAGGTCGACTCGTTCGAGACCGACCTCGTCGTCGAGGGCATCGCGGGCGACCCGGTCCGCGCGGTGTTCATCCGCGCACCGTGGGTGGAGAAGACCGGCTCCGACGTCGAGATCCTCGCGACCGTTCCCGCGGTGGCCGGCGCGGGCGCCGCGGCGGGCCGTGTGGTCGCGGTGCGCCACGGTCGCGTCCTGGCGACCGCGTTCCACCCGGAGCTGACCGGCGACCGCCGGGTGCACGCCGTGTTCTGCGACATGGTGCGCGAGGCGGCCGGCGATCGGGGTTGAGCGGGGCGTCGGTGGGTAGTCGGGAGGAGGCGAACCCACCCCAGGAGGCACCCATGACCGACCAGCACGCCCAGCTCGACGTCGTCGACGAACTGGCCACCGACCACCGGGAGGCGCTCGAGCTGCTCGACCGGATCGGGGGCAGTGCCGATCCCGCCGAACGCCGCGACCTCGCCGACACCGTGATCGCCGAGGTCGTCCGGCATGCGGTGGCCGAGGAGATGTACGTCTACCCGGCGATGCGCGCACACGTGCCTGCGGGCGACCAGACCGTCGAGTCGGACACCCGTGAGCACAAGGAGCTCGAGCAGGTCATGAAGCAGTTCGAGGACGTGGATGCGGCCGACCCCCGGTTCGACGCCCTCGTGCGCGAGTTCACCGCGAAGCTGCGCCATCACGCGGCCGACGAGGAGCACGACCAGTTCCCCATGCTGCGCCAGCGGTTGCCTCGCGAGGAGCTCGTCGAGCTGCGGGAGAAGGTGGCGACCGCGAAGAAGATGGCACCCACCCGCCCGCATCCGTCCGCGCCGAACGCTGAGATGTTCCACAAGCTCGTCGGTCCCGGTGTCGGGCTCGTCGACCGGCTGCGCGACACACTCAGGGACCGGTCCAGGGGCTGACCGGGTGCGGGTCGGCCCCGCGGGGCGGCGTCGGTGGCCTCGGTAGAATCGGCCGCTGCCGACGGCGTCGGTGGCGTAGGCGCACAGCGGAAGGGGAGTACGTCGATGAGCGGCCACTCCAAGTGGGCGACGACCAAGCACAAGAAGGCTGTCATCGACGCCCGGCGGGGCAAGATGTTCGCCAAGCTGATCAAGAACATCGAGGTCGCCGCGCGCACCGGTGGCGGTGACCCGGACGGCAACCCGACGCTCTACGACGCCATTCAGAAGGCCAAGAAGAGCTCGGTGCCCAACGACAACATCGACCGTGCGGTCAAGCGCGGGTCGGGGGCCGACGCCGGCGGGGCCGATTACCAGACGATCACCTACGAGGGGTACGCCCCGAATGGCGTCGCGCTGCTCATCGAGTGCCTCACCGACAACCGCAACCGCGCCGCCACCGAGGTCCGGACCGCGATGAACCGCAACGGCGGCCAGATGGCGGACCCCGGCTCGGTGTCCTACCTGTTCACCCGCAAGGGTGTGGTGATCGTGCCCAAGGGTGATCTCAGCGAGGACGATCTGTTGCTCGCCGTGCTGGATGCGGGTGCCGAGGAGGTCAACGACCTCGGCGAGAGCTTCGAGATCATCTCCGAGCCCGGCGACCTGGTTCCGGTGCGCACCGCGCTGCAGGAGGCGGGGATCGACTACGACTCGGCCGATCCGACGTTCGTGCCGTCGATGCAGGTCCCGCTCGACGTGGAGGGGGCCAAGAAGGTCTTCCGGCTGATCGAGGCCCTCGAGGACAGCGACGACGTGCAGAACGTGTACTCGAACTTCGACGTGTCCGATGAGGTCATGGCTCAGGTCGGCTGAGCCCGGTCATGGGCTCGATGGTGGTCTCGGGGCCGTCGGAGGCGCGCATCGGGCCGTTGCATCCGGACCATGCCGGCGAGCTCTGGACGGTGCAGCGGGCCGCCTACGTCACGGAGGCGCAGCGCTACTGCGCGCACATCCCGCCGCTGGTCGAAACGCTCGCCACGGTGCGGGCCGAGCTGGCCCGCGCCGACGGGCCGGACCTGGTCGCCCGCGGTGCGTGGCTCGGCTCGCGCCTGGTGGGGTCGGTCCGCGGCCGGATCGACGGTGACCGGATGGAGGTCGCCCGGTTCGCCGTCGCACCCGATGTGCAGCATCGCGGCATCGGCCGCGCCCTGCTGAGCGCGGTGCACGCGGCCGCCCCGCCCCCGGTGCGGACCTTCTGGCTCGTCGCGGCCGCAGGCAGCGAGGACAACCTGCGGTTCTATGCCGCGGCCGGATACCGGGTCGTCGATCAGCTCGTCGACCACCTCGGCGTCACGCTCGCGCGGATGGAACGCCCGGCGCGCTGATCGCCTCACCGGCCGGATCGTCGGGGCCCGGTCCTAGACTCGGCTCCTGATGAGCCCCGCAACCCCTGCCCCAGCGAAGAACGCCGCTCCCGACGCCGCCCCACCCGCTCCGGGAGGCAAGCGGTTGTTGTTGCTCGACGGGCATTCGCTCGCCTACCGCGCGTACTTCGCGCTGCCCGCGGAGAACTTCCGCACCCGAACGGGGCAGACCACGAACGCGGTCTACGGCTTCACCTCGATGTTGATCAACCTGCTGCGGGACGAGCAGCCGACGCATCTCGCCGTGGCGTTCGACGTCTCCCGCAAGACGTTCCGCGCGCAGCGGTTCGCCGACTACAAGGCGAACCGCACGAGCACCCCGGACGACTTCCGGGGCCAGGTCGACCTGATCAAGGAGGTGCTCGGTGCGCTGAACATCCCGGTGTTCGCCGTCGAGGGCTATGAGGCCGACGACGTGATCGCCACGCTGGCCACCCAGGCCGAGGCCGACGGTTTCCAGGTGCTCATCACCACCGGCGATCGCGACGCGTTCCAGCTCGTCACCGACAACATCACCGTGCTCTACCCGCGCCGCGGCGTGTCCGATCTCGGCCGGATCGACCCGGCCGAGGTGATGCAGCGCTACGGGCTCACCCCGACCCAGTACCCCGACTTCGCGGCGCTGCGCGGCGATCCCAGCGACAACCTGCCGAGCATTCCCGGCGTCGGGGAGAAGACCGCGGCCAAATGGGTGCGTGAGTTCGGATCGCTGGGCGCGCTGACCGACCGGGTCGACGAGGTCAAGGGCAAGGCGGGCGATGCGCTGCGGGCCAACCTCGCCCACGTCCTGCTCAACCGGCAGCTCACCGAGCTGGTCCGCGAGGTCGGTCTCGACGCCGTCCCCGCCGAGCTGGAGGTCCGGGCCTGGGACCGGGACGCGGTGCACCGGCTGTTCGACGAGCTGGAGTTCCGGGTGCTGCGCGATCGGCTGTTCGCCACGCTGAGCAGCGCCGAGCCGGAGGCGGACGAGGGCTTCGACGTGCAGGGCGGGGTGATCCCGGCCGGGACCGTCCGGGCGTGGCTCGCCGCGCACTGCCGCGACGGGCGCCGGATCGGGCTGGCGTTTCACGGGATCGTCGGCGGGGCGACGGCGGGCGACCTCGCCGGGATCGCCCTGGCGGCGGGCGAACCGACGGTCGAGGCGCGGGCCGCCGGTGCCGCCGCGGGCGTGTCGCAGACCGGCTACCTCGACGTGCAGACGCTGACCCCCGACGACGAGGCGGCCCTCGGCGAGTGGCTCGCCGATGCGTCGGTCCCCAAGGCCGCGCACGATGTGAAGGCGGCGCTGCACGCCCTGCGCGGGCGTGGCTGGACGCTGGGCGGGCTGACCAGCGACACGGCGCTCGCCGCCTACCTGGCCCGGCCCGGGCAGCGCAGCTTCGACCTCGCCGACCTGGCGCTGCGCTACCTGCGGCGGGAGCTGCGCGCGGAGGGCGAGGCCGACGACGGCCAGCTCTCCCTGCTCGAGGGGGAGCAGGAGGCCGATCGGCGGCGAGCCCACGAGCGGATGGTCGCGGCCTCCGCGGTGGCCGAGCTGGCCGACGCGCTGGACACCGAGCTGGCCGGCCTCGGCGGCACGGAGCTGCTCACCGATCTCGAGCTACCACTGGCGTACGTGCTGGCTGCGCTGGAGGCCGCCGGCATCGCCGTCGACCAGGACGCGCTGGCCGCGCTGGAGGCCGACTTCGCCGCGCAGGTCAGGCAGGCCGCCCAGGACTGCTACCGGGTGATCGGCAAGGAGATCAATCTCGGCTCCCCGAAGCAGCTGCAGGTCGTGCTGTTCGACGAGCTGGGCATGCCCAAGACCAAGCGCACCAAGACCGGCTACACCACCGACGCCGACGCGCTGGCGAGCCTGTTCGAGCAGACCGAGCACCCGTTCCTGTCGCATCTGCTGCAGCATCGCGACGCGACGCGGCTGAAGGTCACCGTCGACGGCCTGTTGAAGTCGATCGCCGAGGACGGGCGTATCCACACGACCTACAGCCAGACGATCGCGGCCACCGGGCGGCTCAGCTCCACCGAGCCGAACCTGCAGAACGTGCCGATCCGTACCGCCGCGGGCCGGCGGATCCGCCGGACCTTCGTCGTCGGCGCGGGCTACGCGCAGTTGATGACCGCCGACTACAGCCAGATCGAGATGCGGATCATGGCCCATCTCTCGGAGGACGCGGCGCTGATCGAGGCGTTCCGCTCGCAGCAC
Organism: Pseudonocardia hispaniensis; assembly: GCF_042658695.1. Classification (NCBI taxonomy): domain Bacteria; kingdom Bacillati; phylum Actinomycetota; class Actinomycetes; order Pseudonocardiales; family Pseudonocardiaceae; genus Pseudonocardia; species Pseudonocardia hispaniensis. The sequence continues at coordinate 15,994 of NZ_JBHSQW010000016.1, forward strand.
GACTTCCACGCCGAGACCGCCGCCCGGGTGTTCGGCGTCCCGGCCGCCGAGGTCGGCCCCGAGCGCCGCGCCAAGATCAAGGCGATGAACTACGGCCTGGCCTACGGGCTGTCGGCGTTCGGGCTCGCGGCGCAGCTGCGGATCTCCACCGAGGAGGCCCGTGGCCTGATGGACGAGTACTTCACGACGTTCGGCGGGGTCCGCGACTACCTGCGCAGCGTCGTCGAACGAGCCCGCAAGGACGGCTACACCGAGACGATGCTCGGGCGTCGCCGCTACCTGCCCGATCTGAACAGCGACAACCGGCAGCGCCGCGAGATGGCCGAACGGATGGCGCTCAACGCCCCGATCCAGGGCAGCGCGGCCGACATCATCAAGGTGGCGATGCTGCGGGTGCACGAGGCGCTCGCGGCGGAGGGGCTGCGCAGCCGCATGCTGCTGCAGGTGCACGACGAGCTCGTCCTCGAGGTCGCCGAGACGGAGCGGGACACCGTCGATGCCCTGGTCCGCCGCGAGATGGGTGCCGCGCACCCGCTGTCGGTGCCGCTGGAGGTCTCGGTGGGTTACGGACGCAGCTGGGACGACGCGGCGCACTGAGCCGGGGGGACACGAATCGTCGGGGGGCTGGGCGAGGATGGGCCCCGTGACCGCCCCCGCCGTCCCGAACGTGTTCCACCTGCGCCGCGCGCGGGATCTCATCGACCGGCGCTTCGCCGAGCCGCTGGACCTGGACGCGATGGCGGCCGCGGCCGGGTTCTCCCGCTGCCACTTCGCGCGCGCGTTCCGCGCCGCCTACGGGGAGACGCCGGGGACCTATCTCACCCGGCGGCGCATCGAGCGGGCCAAGGACCTGCTGCGCGCGGCCAACCTGACCGTCACCGAGATCTGCCACCTCGTCGGCTTCGCCAGCCTCGGGTCGTTCAGCTCGACGTTCTCCGACCTGGTCGGCTGCGCGCCGACGGAGTATCGGCGCCGGACCCTCGCGCGCGGCGGGCCGCCGCCCATCCCGGGCTGCTTCCTCATGGCGTGGAGCCGTCCGGGCGTCGGCGGTGTCCCGGCGGGGAGCGCAATCGGGGAGAAGCCGGGCGCGGCGGACGGTCCTAGCCTGGGCGGCATCGATCATCCGACGGGGAGGACAAGATGATCAAGAGGATGTCGCACGCCTGCTGCTACGTGCTCGACCAGGAGCGGGCCAAACGGTTCTACACCGAGAAGCTGGGCTTCGAGGTACGCGCCGACGTGGCCTTGGGCGGGGAGTCCGAGGGCGGCGGCCAGGGCTTCCGCTGGCTCACCGTCGGCCCGCCCGACCAGCCGGACGTCGAGATCATCCTCGCCGACTGCCGCATGGGCCACGACCCGGAGACGGCCGAGCAGATCCGCGCCCTGGTCGCCAAGGGCGCGATGGGCACCGGCGTGATGGCCACCGACGACTGCCAGAAGACCTACGAGGAGCTGTCCGCCCGCGGCGTGGTGTTCACCCAGGAACCGGCCCAGCGTCCCTACGGCATCGAGGCCGTGTTCCGCGACGACTCCGGCAACTGGTTCAGCCTCACCCAGCGCAGCGCCGCCGGATAGCCGCTCGGCGCGCCCCCCGCGCCCGCCACGGCCGCGGCCGGTAGCCTGCTGTCTCGAACGGCTGTTCGCGAGTTCGAGGAGTGCAGGTGCGGGTGCTCGGCGTCGACCCGGGGTTGACCCGATGTGGTCTTGGGGTCGTCGATGGCACCGGCGGCCGGGGAGTCCGCTTCGTGGCGGTGGACGTCGTCCGGACGCCCTCCGAACAGGTGCTGACCGACCGGCTGCTGGCCATCGGCGACGCCGTCGAGCGCTGGATCGCGCAGCACCGGCCCGACGTCGTCGCCGTGGAGCGGGTGTTCAGCCAGCAGAACGTCCGCACGGTGATGGGTACGGCGCAGGCCAGCGGGGTGGTGGCGCTGACCGCCGCGCGGGCCGGGCTGCCGGTCGCGTTCCACACCCCGAGCGAGGTGAAGGCCGCCGTCACCGGGGCGGGCCGGGCCGACAAGCGCCAGGTCACGACCATGGTCACCCGGCTGCTCGGGCTGACCGAGCCGCCGCGGCCGGCCGACGCCGCCGACGCGCTCGCGCTCGCGGTCTGCCACTGCTGGCGCGGGCCGATGCACGAGCGGATGGCGGCGGCCCAGGCCCGGTCGGCCGAGTTGGCCAGGCGGCACCGGGCGCGGCTGGCGGCCGCGGCGAAGGGGCCGGGCCGATGATCTCCAGCGTCCGGGGTGAGGTCCTCGACATCTGTCTCGACCATGCCGTCGTCGAGGTCGGCGGGGTCGGGCTGGCCGTGCACGCGACGCCCGCCACGCTCGCCGGGCTGCGGCGGGGTGAGCAGGCGCGGCTGGCGACGACCCTGCTGGTCCGGGAGGACTCACTGACGCTGTTCGGGTTCGCCGCCGCCGCGGAGCGGGAACTGTTCGAGCTGCTGCAGACCGTCAGCGGGGTCGGGCCGCGGCTGGCCATGGCGACGCTGGCCGTGCTCGACCCGGACACGCTGCGCCGCGCCCTCGCCGAAGGCGATCTGGCCACCCTCACCCGGATCCCCGGGGTCGGGCGCAAGAGTGCGGAGCGCCTGGTCGTGGAGCTGCGCGACAAGGTCGCGGTCGCCGCCCCGGCCGCGGTCGCCGCGGTGGCCGGGGCCGCGGCGGCCGGTGACGCGCGGCGCGACCAGGTGGTCGAGGCGCTGCTCGGGCTCGGGTTCAGCGCCCGGCCGGCCGAGCAGGCCGTCGAGGGCGCCCTCGCGCTGAGCCCGGACGCCGATCCGTCGGCGTTGCTCCGCGCCGCGCTGTCCCAGCTGGGCCGACGATGACGGGCGCGCCGTGAGCGAGGAACACCGGGACGTCCGGAACATCGACGCCGAGCCGATCGACGACGACCTCGACGTCGAGGCCTCGCTGCGGCCGCGGCGCCTGGCGGAGTTCATCGGGCAGCCACGGGTACGCGAGCAGCTCCAGCTCGTGCTCGAAGGAGCCCGCCGCCGCGGGACCCCACCCGACCACATCCTGCTGTCCGGGCCGCCGGGGCTGGGCAAGACGACGCTGGCGATGATCATCGCCGCCGAGCTGGGCGCGGCGATTCGGCTGACCTCGGGACCGGCGCTGGAACGGGCCGGCGACCTCGCGGCCATGCTGTCCAACCTGATGCCCGGCGACGTGCTGTTCATCGACGAGATCCACCGCATCGCCCGGCCCGCCGAGGAGATGCTCTACCTGGCGATGGAGGACTTCCGGGTCGACGTCGTCGTCGGCAAGGGACCGGGCGCCACCTCGATCCCGCTGGACATCGCGCCGTTCACCCTGGTCGGGGCCACGACACGAGCCGGGGCGCTGACCGGGCCGCTGCGCGACCGGTTCGGGTTCACCGCGCACATGGAGTTCTACTCGCCCGCCGAGCTGGAGCTCGTGCTGCGCCGGGCCGCGACGATCCTCGACGTCGACCTGCGCGCCGACGGCGGCTCCGAGATCGCGGGCCGGTCCCGTGGGACGCCCCGCATCGCCAACCGGCTGCTGCGCCGGGTTCGCGACTTCGCCGAGGTCCGGGCCGACGGCGTCGTCACCCGTGAGGTCGCCCGCGCCGCGCTCGCCGTCTACGACGTGGACGAGCTCGGCCTCGACCGGCTGGACCGTGCCGTGCTGGCGGCACTGGTCCGTTCGTTCGGCGGGGGGCCGGTGGGGGTGTCGACGCTGGCCGTCGCGGTTGGCGAGGAACCAGGTACCGTCGAGGAGGTCTGCGAGCCCTACCTGGTGCGCGCGGGCATGCTGGCCCGAACACCCCGAGGCCGGGTGGCGACAGCGGCCGCGTGGGGCCATCTCGGTGAGACTCCGCCACCGGACGTCACCGGAACGGCTCCGCAGGCGTTGTTCTGACGCGGCGTGGTCGAGGGGCGGGGCACCGGCGCGACGTCGGTGCTGGCACACTCGGGGCCCTTCGACGTGCGGAGATACGGAGATCATGGAAACTCTGCTGTTCCCCCTGCTCATCCTGCTGCTGTTCATCCCGATCTTCCTGTCCGGGCGCAAGCAACGGCGTCAGATGCAGGAGATGCAGCGGCTGCAGGCGGCTCTCGAACCCGGTGACGTCGTCATGACGACCTCGGGCCTGCGCGCCACCGTGGTCGACGCCTCCTACGAGGAGACCGTCGATCTGGAGATCGCCGACGGCATCGTCACCACCTGGGTGCGGGCCGCGGTCCGGGAGAAGGTGAACCCGGCGCCGGAGGAGACCATCGACCCGGCCGGCTCCACCGTCGAGGAGACCTCCACCGCGTCGACGACGGCGCTCGGCGACGACGACTCCCGCACGAACGGCGCGCCGGGTTCGCGCAGCTGACCCACCGCAAGAGAGGCAAGCAGTGGCATCCACCCCGGGGCAGATCCGCCCTTGGCGGTACCTGGCGACGTTCGTCGGCATCGTCGTCGTGCTGTATGCGCTGGTGTTCTTCACCGGCGACGGCAAACCCGCCCCGAAGCTCGGCATCGACCTGGAAGGCGGTACCCGGGTCACCCTGAGCGCGCGCACCGAGTCCGGCGGCATTCCACCGCGCGACCAGCTGCTGCAGGCCCAGCAGATCATCGAGCAGCGCGTCAACGGCCTCGGGGTCAGCGGCGCCGAGGTCGTGCTCGACGGGAACAACCTGACGATCACCGTGCCCGGCGCCCAGGGTGACGAGGCCCGCTCGTTGGGCCAGACCGCCCAGCTGCGGTTCCGGGAGGTCATCGGCGGGCCGATCCCGGCCACCCCGCCACAGCAGCCGGGAACCGCCGCACCCGGCGCCGAGCAGGGCGCTCCCGGGGAGAACCCGGGTCCCGCGCCCGCGCCGCCCGCCCCGCAGCCGCAGGGCTCCGGGAACGGCGTCGGCGCCATCGCCCCGGTGGCGCATTCGGTACCGCTCCAGCAGCCCACGCCGCCGCCCGCGCCCCCGCCGGCGCCGGACACCGCCGTCAACCCGGAACCGGCCGACCCCGAACTGGCCGCGGCGATCGCCACGGCCCGCGAGACCCGCCAGAGCACCGACCCCACCGTTCAGCAGCAGGCGCTCGCCGCGCTGGACTGCTCGACGAAGGATCCGCTGCGCGGCTACGACAACCCGGCGAAGCCGCTGGTGGCATGCAATCAGGACGGCACCGAGAAGTACGTCCTCGGCCCGACCTTCCTGGAGGGCACCCAGATCGACAACGCCCAGTCCGGCCCCAACCCGCAGGGCGCCGGCTACGTCGTCAGCCTGACGTTCAAGAGCGAGGGCGCCAGGATCTGGGGCGACTACACCAGCCAGAACATCGGCAAGAACGCCGCGTTCGTGCTCGACGGCGAGGTCGTCTCCGCGCCGACGATCACCAGCGCGATCTACGGGCCGACCGAGATCTCCGGCCAGTTCACCCAGAAGCAGGCTCAGGACCTCGCCGGGGTGCTGCGCTACGGCTCGCTTCCGCTGTCCTTCGAGGCCTCGGAGGCCGAGACGGTCTCGGCCACCCTCGGCCTCGCCTCGCTCGAGGCCGGCCTGCTCGCCGGCGCGGTCGGGCTCGCCCTGGTGTTCCTCTACTGCCTGTTCTACTACCGGGTCCTCGGCCTGCTCACGATCCTGTCGCTGGCGCTGTCCGGGCTGGTCGTCTACGCGGTGCTGGTGCTGCTCGGACGGTGGATCGGGTTCACCCTCGACCTCGCGGGCGTCGCCGGGTTCATCGTGGCGATCGGCATCACGGCCGACTCGTTCGTGATCTTCTTCGAGCGCCTCAAGGACGAGATGCGCGAGGGCCGCACGTTCCGCTCGGCGGTGCCCCGCGGGTGGGTGCGGGCGCGGCGCACGATCCTCACCGCGGATGCGGTCAGCTTCCTCGCTGCCGCGGTGCTCTACATCCTTGCGGTCGGACAGGTGAAGGGATTCGCGTTCACCCTGGGCATGTCGACGGTGCTCGACCTCGTCGTCGTGTTCCTGGTGACGCATCCGCTGGTCGTGATGGCCTCGCATTCGCGGATCTTCTCCAGCCCGCGGCTGTCCGGGCTGGGGGCGGTCGCCGCGATCGGTGCGCAACGACGGCGGGCCGCCACGGCCGCGAAGGGAGCCTGAGATGGGGGTGTTCACCCGGCTCTACACCGGCACCGGGGCCTTCGACATCGTCGGGAGACGCAAGACCTGGTACGCCTCGTTCGCGGTCCTGCTGCTGCTGTGCGTGCTCTCGATCGTGCTGCGCGGGTTCAACCTCGGCATCGACTTCACCGGCGGGACCCAGATCCAGTTCCCCGCCACCGGCAGCGCCGGGACGGTCACCGTCACGCAGGCCGAGGAGACCTTCCGGCGGGTTGTCGGCGAGGACCCGGCCTCCGTGCAGGCGGCCGGCACCGGCGCCGCCGAGTCGATCATCATCCGCGCCGAGCCGCTCGACGAGGCGCAGACCATCGCGCTGCGGCAGGCGCTGTTCGATGCCTTCCATCCGCTCGACCCGAACGGCGCACCCGCGGAGCACGCGATCAGCGTGACCGCGGTCAGCGGCACCTGGGGCGGGCAGATCACCCGACAGGCCGCGATCGCCCTCGCGGTGTTCCTGGTCCTCGTCACGATCTTCCTCGCCGTGTACTTCGAACGCCCGATGGCCATCGCGGCGCTGGTCGCGCTGCTGCACGACGTGGTCGTCACCGCGGGCATCTACTCCCTCGTCGGGTTCGAGGTCACCCCGTCCACGGTGATCGGACTGCTGACGATCCTGGGCTTCTCCCTCTACGACACGGTCGTGGTGTTCGACAAGGTCAAGGAGAACACCCGAAGCCTGCTCGGGCTCACCCGGCGCACCTACCCGGAGGCCGCGAACCTCGCGATCAACCAGACCCTGATGCGTTCGATCAACACCTCGCTGATCGCGGTGCTCCCGGTGGCCGGACTGATGGTCGTCGGGGTCGGGCTGCTCGGGGTCGGCACACTCGCGGACCTGGCACTGGTCCAGATGGTGGGCATCCTGGTCGGCACCGCGTCGTCCGTGCTGCTGGCGACCCCCATCCTGGTCGACCTGAAGATGCGCGACCCGCGGTTCCGCGAGCACGCCGAGAAGGTCCGGCTCCGGCGGGAGCGCGCCGCGGCGGCGCAGGCCGGCATCGGCCCGGACGCCGACGGCGCCGACGCCGAGGACACCGGTGACGACGGGCTGGCCGCCGAGCTGCGCCGGGAGCGGGCGTTGGCCGCCGCGGCCGGGGTCCCGGATCGCCCGGGCAAGGCCGGTGCCCCCCGGTCCGGGGGATCCCGGTCCACGCGACCGCGGGGCAAGGCGGCGCGGCCGACCGGGAAGCGGCACCGATGAGCCTCGCCCCCGACGTCGACCCGGCGCTCGAGCGGCTGGCCGGGCTGGTCCGCGATGTCCCCGACTATCCGGAACCGGGCGTGCTGTTCCGCGACATCACCCCGGTCCTGGCCGACGCGGATGCCTTCACCGCCGTGTCCACCGAGCTGGCGGCGCTGGCCGGGGAGGCCGACGTCGTGGTCGGGGTGGAGGCACGCGGGTTCCTCATCGGCGCCGCGGTCGCGCTGGTCGCGGGCACCGGGATCGTCCCGGTGCGCAAAGCGGGCAAGCTGCCGCGGGTCGCCGCGTCGCGCACCTACCAGCTCGAGTACGGCAGCGCCACGCTGGAGATCCCGGCCGACACCGTCCAGGCCGGTGCCCGCGTCTTCCTCGTCGACGACGTGCTGGCCACCGGTGGCACCGCGGCGGCCGCCGTGGCGCTGCTCACCGACGTCGGCGCGCAGGTCACCGGGTTCGGGACGCTGGTCGAGCTGACCGCCCTCGGCGGCCGTGCCCGGCTCGCCGGTATCCCGGTGCACTCCCTGCTGAGGTACTGAGGGTCTCTGCTGCCGCGGTGCGGGTTATCCTTCCTGAGGTGGAGCGCGAATGACCGATCTGCGGCCGGTCGCGCCGCCGGTTCCAGGGCCCGAAGGACCGGCTGCAACGACCTCGAAACCGTCGGCCACCCGGCGGGTGCGGGCGCGTATCGCCCGCCGGATGACTCCGCAGCGCGTCGCCGTCGTCAAGCCGGTGCTCGAGCCGCTGGCCGCGGTCCATCGCACCCTGCACCCGAAGGCCGACCTGCTGCTGCTGCAGCGCGCCTACGACGTCGCCGAGGAGAAACACGCCCACCAGAAGCGGAAGTCCGGTGACCCGTACATCACCCATCCGCTGGCCGTCGCGACGATCCTGGCCGAGCTGGGAATGGACACCACGACGCTGGTCGCGGCGCTGCTGCACGACACGGTCGAGGACACCGACTACTCGCTGGAGCGGCTGCGCACCGACTTCGGCGATGAGGTGGCGCATCTGGTCGACGGGGTGACCAAGCTCGACAAGGTCGAGCTCGGTACGGCCGCCGAGGCCGAGACCATCCGCAAGATGGTGGTCGCGATGGCCCGCGATCCCCGGGTGCTGGTCATCAAGCTGTCCGACCGGCTGCACAACATGCGCACGATGCGCTTCCTGCCGCCGGAGAAGCAGGCCAAGAAGGCCCGCGAGACACTCGAGGTACTGGCCCCGCTGGCGCATCGGCTCGGGATGGCCACGGTCAAGTGGGAGCTGGAGGACCTCTCCTTCGCGATCCTGCACCCGAAGAAGTACGACGAGATCGTGCGGCTGGTCGCGACGCGGGCACCCTCGCGCGACACCTACCTCAAACAGGTCATCGACGAGGTGACCGGACAGCTCGACTCGGCGCGGATCGCCGCGACCGTCGAGGGACGGCCCAAGCACTACTACTCGATCTACCGCAAGATGATCGTCAAAGGCCGCGACTTCGACGACATCCACGACCTCGTCGGTGTCCGCGTGCTCGTCGACGAGGTGCGCGACTGCTACGCGGCGATGGGCATGGTGCACGCGCTGTGGCAGCCGATGCCCGGGCGGTTCAAGGACTACATCGCCCAGCCCCGGTTCGGGGTGTACCAGTCGCTGCACACCACCGTCATCGGACCCGACGGCAAGCCGCTGGAGGTGCAGATCCGCACCCACGAGATGCACCGCACCGCCGAGTACGGCATCGCGGCGCACTGGCGGTACAAGGAGACCCGCGGGGCGCACACCGGCCAGGCGGTCGAGGTCGACGAGATGGCCTGGATGCGTCAGCTGCTCGACTGGCAGCGGGAGGCCGCCGACCCCGGTGACTTCCTGGAGTCGCTGCGCTTCGACCTGGCCGCCAAGGAGATCTTCGTCTTCACCCCCAAGGGCGACGTGATCACGCTGCCGCTGGGCTCGACCCCGGTCGACCTCGCCTACGCGGTGCACACCGAGGTCGGCCACCGCTGCATCGGCTCGCGGGTGAACGGGCGGCTGGTCGCGCTGGAGCGCAAGCTCGAGTCCGGCGACGTCGTCGAGATCTTCACGTCCAAGGCCGAGGGTGCGGGCCCGAGCCGGGACTGGCTGTCGTTCGTCGCCTCGCCGCGGGCCAAGACCAAGATCAAGCACTGGTTCGCCAAGGAGCGCCGCGAGGAGGCCATCGAGGCGGGCAAGGACGCCATCACCCGCGAGGCGCGGCGGACCGGGATGCCGCTGCAGCGGCTGGTGTCCGCCGACGCGATGGCGGCGCTGGCTCGCGAGCTGCACTTCCCGGATCTCTCCGGGCTCTACGCCGCGGTCGGTGAGGGGCATGCGAGCGCCCGGCACGTCGTGCAACGGCTCGTCGCGTTGCTCGGCGGCATGGACGACGCCGAGGAGGAGCTGGCCGAGCGGTCCACGCCGTCCACCGTGCGGCTGCGCCGCGCGGCCGGCGACGTGGGCGTGATCGTCCGCAGCGACGGGGACGCCAACGGGGCTCTCGGCGATCTCTACATGAAGCTCGCGCGCTGCTGCACCCCGGTGCCCGGCGACGACATCCTCGGCTTCGTCACCCGGGGCGGGGGGATCAGCGTGCACCGCACCGACTGCACGAACGCGGCCGATCTGCAGTCGCGCTCCGAGCGGCTGGTCGAGGTGGCCTGGTCGGTCCAGCCCGGATCGGTGTTCCTGGTCGCCATCCAGGTCGAGGCGCTGGATCGGCACCGGCTGCTGTCGGACGTGACGAAGGTCCTGGCCGACGAGAAGGTCAACATCCTGTCCGCGTCGGTGACGACCTCGCGCGACCGGGTGGCCGTGTCGCGGTTCACCTTCGAGATGGGCGATCCGAAACATCTCGGGCATCTGCTGCGGGCGGTGCGCAACGTCGAGGGCGTCTACGACGTGTACCGGGTGACCAGCGCGGGCTGAGCGCCGGGCCCGAGCATGCGGCGCCGACTCGGTCCGGCCCGCTCACCCCGGCCGGACCGCGCGGCCCGGGCTCGGTGCCCGGGGGTCGCGGCCCGGCCTCGCTGCCCAGGGGTCGCGGCCCGGCCGCAGTGGCGAGTCCGGGTCCAAGCCCAGCGCGGCCACCGCATCCGCGACATCGGCATGCACCCGGCCCTCCGTGCGCAGCCGATCGATCAGCCCCCCGCGTGCCAGGACGTCGGTCACCGGCCCGCGGAGCGCGGCCAGATGCAGCCGCACGCCGGCCTCCCGCAGCTCCTCGTCCAGGTCCGCGATCGCCTCGCTACCGGTGAAATCGACCCAGGGCATGGAACTGGCGTCCAGGACGACCGCGCGCAGCGCGGTCCGCTCCGCGGTCGCCTCGGTGATGGCGTCGGCCACCGCTCGGCTGTTCGCGAAGTACAGCGGCGCGTCGAGCCGGAACAGGGCCACAGCCGGGTCGGTCAGCGCGTTGTCGTGGCGGTCGAGGTTGCGGAACCGAGCGGTTCCCCGAACTCGCCCGAGCTCCGGGAAGTGGGGTCGAACGGACTGGCGAAGGAACACCACGAGACTCACGACGACCCCGACCGCAAGGCCCTGGGCGGCGCCGAGCAGCAGCGTGGCCAGGAACGTCGCGGCCAGCGCGACCAGGTCGCTGCGCCGGACTCTGGCGATCGCGATCGCGGTGCGCAGGTCGACGAGGGACGCGACCGCCACGATGATGATCGCCGCGAGCGCGACCTTCGGCATCAGGGCCAGCAGCGGGGTGAGCGTCACCAGGGCCACCGCGATGAGCGCCGCCGCCAGCACTCCTGACATCGGGGTACGCGCCCCGGCCCCGAAGTTGACCGCCCCCCTCGAGAAGCCCGCGGCGACGCTGAAGCCGCGGACGAACCCCGCCGCGACGTTGGCCGCGCCGACTCCAATCAGCTCCCCGTTGGGGTTGACGCGGGTGCGCGTGCGCCGGGCGAACGCCGTCGCCGTGCTGACCGACTCCAGATAGGAGACGAGTGCCAGCGCCGCGGCCGAGGGCAGCAGCGCCTGGACGTCCGAGAGCGCCAGGGACGGCAGCGCGGGCACCGGCAGGCCGGCGGGCACCTCGCCGAGAACCGCCACGTGCCCCGCCAGCCCGGGCAGCAGGGCGACGAGCGCCGTTGCCGTCACCACGATCAGCGGTCCGGGGGCCTTCGGCAGGACACGTCGCACCAGCAGCAACGCGCCGATCGCGCCGACGCCCAGGACCACCGTGAGCGGCTGGGTCTCGCCGAGCCGGGGAACCAGGCCGGTGAGCGTGTCCAGCAGGCTGGTCGAACCGCCACCACCGCTGACGCCGAGCAGGTCCTTGAGCTGGCTGGCGCCGATGGTCAGCGCGGCCGCGGTGGTGAAGCCGCTGATCACCGGGACCGAGATGAAGCTGACCAGCGCCCCGAGCCGCAGCGCGCCCGCACCCAGCTGCAAGGCGCCGGTGAGCACCGCGAGCAGGCCGGCGAGTGCGACGTACCGGGTCTGGTCCCCGCCGGCAAGCGGTGCCACGGCGGCCGCCACCAGCAGGGAGTCGATCGCCACCGGAGCAACCGACGAGTAGTTGCTCGTGCCCAGCAGCGCGTAGACGACCAGCGAGGCCAGCGCCGCGTAGAGCCCGGTGATGGGCGGCATCCCGGCGAGCGCGGCATAGGCCATGGACTGCGGGATGAGCAGCACGCCGACGGTCGCACCGGCCCGGGCGTCGGCGGCCAGCAGCGAACGGTTGTAGCCGCGCAGCCAGCGGAGGAACGGCAGGAGCTGCGGCGCCGGGCTCGGGACATTCACCGGGCCAATAGTACGGACAATTGAACGGCGCGGTGTCGTCCGGTCGGGGGTCTCGACGAGAGTTTCGCCTCGTCCGCCGGGTCCTGCGAGGCGACGGTGCCGGTGCGCCCGGGGCGGTGAGGAGGGTCACCGTCGTCGATGAAATGTACGGACCTTTATCCGGACTTGACGGGGTAGGAGCCGGGATGACCCCGGCGAACTCGACTGGAGGACGCAGGATGGAGATCGTTCCCTTCCGGACCCCGGGCCTGGGCGACCAGACGTACCTGCTGGTGCACGACGGCCGCGGGGTGCTGGTCGACCCCCAGCGCGACATCGACCGGTTCCTCGCGGCCGCCGCCGAGCGGGACGTCGAACTGCGGTTCGTGCTGGAAACGCATCTGCACAACGACTACCACTCGGGTGCGGAGCAGGCCGCCCGGCGCACCGGTGCCGAGCTCGTCCTGCCTGCCGCCGCGGCCCCCGCGTACCCGAGCACCCCGGCGTTCCACCGGGAGGACATCGACGGCGGGAACGGTCTGGTCGTGCGCCCGCTGCACACCCCGGGCCACACGCCCGAACACACCAGCTACGTCGTGCTGATCGACGGTGTGCCGGTGGCGGTGTTCTCCGGCGGCAGCCTGCTCGTCGGGGCCGCGGGGCGCCCGGACCTGCTCGGGCCGGAGCGCGCGCACAGCCTGGCGGTGCTCCAGCACGGTTCGGTCCACCGGCTGGCGGAGCTGCCGCGGCAGGTCGGGCTGTACCCGACGCACGGTGAGGGCTCGTTCTGCACCGTGACCGGAGCCGGTCGCTACACCTCGTCGATCGGCGACGAGATCGACACCAACCCGCTGCTGAAGCTGCCCGACGCGGAGGCGTTCGCCGACCGCCTGCTCGGCCAGCCGATGCCGATCCCCGCCTTCTACCGCTACCAGAGCCCGGCGAACACCCTCGGGGTTCCGCCGATGCCCGACCCGGCGGTGCCCGACATGCCCGAGACCGACCTTGCCGAGCTGCCCGAGGGCACCGTCGTGGTCGACGTCCGCCCGCGCGAGCGGCAGGCGAACGGGTTCGTGCCTGGCTCGCTGGGCGTCGAACTCGCCGACGACTTCGGTAGCTGGGTGGGCTGGCTGGTGCCGCGCGAGGCGACGATCGTGCTGGTCGCCGACGCCGGTCAGGATGTCACCGAACCGCTCACGCAACTCGCCCGGATCGGGGTGGACGACGTGCGGGGCGTGGTGCGCGACCCCTCACCCGAGGTGGCCACCGCCCGGTTCGAGCTGGTCGACCTCGCCCGGTTCGTCGAGCTGGCCGCCGAGCCGGACGCGCAGGTGCTCGACGTGCGGATGCCGCACGAGGTCGCCATGGGTTCGCTCGACGGGGCCGTCGTGCGGTTCCTGGCCGACCTGGCCGGCCACGGCGTTCCGGACGAGCTCGACCGCGACCGCCCGGTGCTGGTCGCCTGCGGCAGCGGCAGGCGGGCGGCCATCGCCGCCACGCTGCTGGCCGACGCCGGGCTGCGCCCCGTCGTCCTGCGCGCAGGCGGCGTGCCCGACGTCAGAGCGGCCCTCGCCGAGCGCCGGGCCGCCTGAGGCCCGCCCGCCGGCCGCGGCGCCGCCCACCGATCACACGATCGCCTTCTCGATGGTCACCGGCTGCACCGGCGTGCCTCCGCCGGGGCTCGGATCCAGCGAACCGTCGTGGCCGGCGCGGGCGATCCGATCGATCACCTGCAGTCCCTCGGCGGAGATCGACCCGAAGACCGTGTAGTTCGGCGGCAGCTGTGCGTCGCCATAGATCATGAAGAACTGACTGCCGTTGGTGTCGCGACCGGCGTTGGCCATCGCCAGCAGGCCGCGGCCGTACGTCAGCTCGGGGAAGGTCTCGTCGGGGAACGTGTAGCCGGGGCCACCCGCCCCGCTTCCGGTCGGGTCGCCACACTGCAACACCTGCAGCCCAGCGGACGTGGTGAGCCGGTGACAGCCGGTGGCATCGAAATATCCCTGCCTGGCCAGGCTCACGAAGCTGTTCACCGTGCACGGCGCAAGTGCGCGGTCCAGCGTCAGCGCGATGGCGCCGACATTGGTCTGCAGCGTCACCGGCACCGTCCCCTGGGCGCTGATATCGGTCGTGGCCGGTGCCTGAACCTGCTTCGCGGCGGCTCCGCCCGCCGGATAGGTGCAGGTCACCGTCGCGGGCAGGGCCGTGGGCCTGGTGGGCAGCGGCGCGACGTCGGTGGGGATGTGCTCCGGGGTGACGGCTGCGGCGGCGGGTTCGGTGGTGGTGCCGGAGCTGCCCGATCCGCCCAGCGTGCTCAGCAGCACGACGGCCACGACCACGACCACGACCACCGCCGCCGAGGTGATCACCGTGATCTGCTTGCGTCGTTTGGCCTGCAGGGCGCGCCGCTCCTGCTGTCGCGCCAGCTTGCGCTTGGCTGCCTCGCGTCGCATCTGGTTCGTCGCCACTGCTGACATCCTCCCTGCTCGCGTGCGTGCAGCGGAGCGTAGCGAGCCGTGCTGAGCGGAACCCGGGGGCGGTTAGCCCAGGTCGATCGAGCCGTCCGCCACCCTGATCGGGACCTGGGGGAGCGGATCGCGTGCGGGGCCGCCGACGACGGCACCGTCGCTGATCCGGAACCGGCTGCCGTGACAGAAGCAGTTGATCGTCCCGCCGGCCACGGCGTGGATCCGGCAGCCCTCGTGGGTGCAGATCGCGCTGAACGCGACGAACGTGCCCGCGGTGGGCTGCGTGATCACGACATCCGGTCCGCGCAGGACGATGCCGCCGCCGACGGGGACCGCGGCGGTGCTGATCGGCGGACCTCCTGGTCGGTGCGGGTCCCGGCGACGCATCAGTGTGCACCCGTGCGCGCGCAGGGGAGTCAACGGCGGTCCGGCCCGAGCCCGGTGGCTACGCTGGGATCGTGCTCGTTGCAGGATTTCCGGCCGGTGCCTTCCAGACCAACTGCTACGTCGTCGCCCGCGACGCCGGGGAGGCGTGCATCGTCGTCGACCCCGGTCAGGACGCCGTCGAGCCGCTGCAGGAGCTGCTGGCCGAACATCGGCTGACCCCCGTCGCGGTGCTGCTCACCCACGGGCATTTCGACCACACCTTCTCCGTGGCGCCCGTCTGCGACGGCCATGACATCCCGGCCTGGATCCACCCCGACGACCGGGAGATGCTGGCCGACCCGCTGAAGGGGATCTCGGCGGAGTCGGCGGCGTTCTTCGGGGGGCGCCTCGAGCTGCGCGAGCCGCGCGAGGTGCGTCACCTCGACGACGGGTCGACGCTCTCGATCGCGGGCCTGGACCTGCGCGTCGACCACACCCCCGGACACACCCCGGGCTCGGTGATCTTCTCGACCCCGACGGAGGACGGAGTCGAGGTGATTCTGGCGGGCGACACGCTGTTCGCCGGCTCGGTGGGCCGCACCGACCTGCCCGGCGGCTCGCACGAGCAGCTGCTGGCCAGCATCCGGGACCGGCTGCTCACCCGGGACGACTCGGCGTTCGTGCTGCCCGGCCACGGCCCGAGCACGACCATCGGGCGAGAACGCGCGTCGAACCCGTTCCTGCAGGGGCTGGCGGCCCCGGCGCCGGGGCGTGGTCTGTGAGTGCCGTGGTCGACGGGGCCCGGGCCTTCACCGCTCCGAAGGGGATCCCGGAGTATCTGCCCTGCGACGGTTTCGTCCGGGTCCGCGACGCGCTGCTCACCGCGGCCGACCGCGCCGGCTACGGGCACATCGAGCTGCCCGTGTTCGAGGACACCGGGCTCTACGCGCGCGGCGTCGGCGAGTCCACCGACGTCGTGAGCAAGGAGATGTACACCTTCGCCGACCGGGGCGAACGCTCGGTCACGCTGCGTCCGGAGGGCACCGCGGGGGTGGTCCGGGCGGTGATCGAGCACGGCCTCGACCGCGGCGGGCTACCGGTCAAGCTGCGCTACGCGGGGCCGTTCTTCCGCTACGAACGCCCGCAGGCCGGCCGCTACCGGCAGCTGCAGCAGGTCGGGGTCGAGGCCATCGGGGTGGCCGACCCGGCGCTGGACGCCGAGGTCATCGCCGTCGCCGACGAGGGGTTCCGGTCGCTGGGCCTGACCGGGTACCGCCTGGAACTGACCTCGCTGGGCGACGCCGAGTGCCGTCCGGCCTACCGCGAGCGGCTGCAGGCCTTCCTCGCCCGGCTCCCGCTCGACGAGCCGACCCGGCGCCGAGCCGAGCTCAACCCGCTGCGGGTGCTCGACGACAAGCGGCCCGAGGTGCGGGCTCTGCTGGCCGAGGCGCCGCTGCTGATCGACCACCTCTCGGACGCCTCGGCCGCCCACCACGCCGCCGTCAAGCAGCATCTCGACGACCTCGGGGTCGGCTACGTGGAGAACCCGCGGATGGTGCGCGGACTCGACTACTACACGAAGACGACCTTCGAGTTCGTGCACGACGGCCTCGGCGCCCAGTCCGGGATCGGCGGCGGCGGGCGCTACGACGGGCTGATGGCCGTCCTCGGCGGGCAGCCGCTGTCGGGCATCGGGTTCGGCATCGGCGTCGACCGGACGCTGCTGGCCTGCCGGGCCGAGGGACTCCCCGTCGACGACGCCCCGCGCGTCGAGGTGTTCGGGGTGCCGCTGGGGGACGACGCGCGGCGCGCCCTCGTCGTGCTCGCCGCGCGGCTGCGCGGCGCCGGGGTGCGCGTCGACCTCGCCTACGGTGGGCGCGGGCTCAAGGGTGCGATGAAGGCCGCCGACCGGTCCGGCGCCCGCTACGCGCTGGTCCTCGGCGATCGTGATCTCGTGGCCGGCACCGTCGCGCTCAAGGACCTCGGCTCGGGGGAGCAGCGGGCGGTGCCCCTCGACGAGGCGGTCGACGTGATCGTCACCGCCCTCGCCCGGCAATGAGCCGCCCCCGGCGTCGCCTGCCGACCCGCGCGCCGCAGCGCAGGTGCGCGGGGCCGAACGGGTGGGCCGGCGGTGAGTGAGCGCGACCGCGAGCGGTGGGACGCCAGGCACGCCGGGCTCGACGCCGGTCCGCCCGGGCCCCCCGCCGCGCCGGGTGGGCGGCTCGACCTGCTGCCGTCCGGCGGCCGGGCCCTGGAGTTGGCGTGCGGCCGGGGCGCGGTCGCCGTGTGGCTGGCGCAGCAGGGGTTCGCGGTGGAGGCCGTCGACGTGTCCGGGACCGGGCTCGCCGCGGGCGAGCGGCTGGCGCAGCGCCACGGGGTCAGCGTGACCTGGATCGAGGCCGACCTGGACGCCGGCGTTCCGGACGACTGCCGGGGTCCGTACGACCTCGTGGTGTGCCAGCGGTTCCGCGATCCTCGGCTGTACCCGGCGATGGCCGCGCTGCTCGCCCCGGGCGGGCTGCTGATGGTCACGGTGCTGTCGCAGGTCGGCGACGGTACCGGGCCGTTCCGCGCCGCGCCGGGCGAGTTGGCCACGGCCTTCGCCGAGCTCGAGGTGCTGGTCGACGCGCAGGGCGCGGGCGAGGCGCATCTGGTCGCGCGCCGACCCCGGACCCGGCCTGCGCCGCCACCCGGCCGGTGATCGGTGTTTCGGCGCCCCCAGCCGCGAGATCCGCGGCCCTCGGGTCCGAAACGCCGATCACCTCGCGGGGGCGCCGCCGGGCTCCGGTGCGGTGCGCGCGCCGGGCTGCTCCTGCACCGCGACGGCCGCCGCCAGCGCCGTGGTGATCGGCACCGACGCGACGAGGCCGATGCTGCCGACCAGTGTCCGGACGATCTCGGTGGCCACATCCTGGGTGGTCAGCACCTGGCCGATGGATCGCCCGGAGACGCTGAACAGCAGCAGTAACGGCAGCGCGGCGCCCGCGTAGGCCAGGACCAGCGTGTTCACCGCGGAGGAGACGTGGTCGCGGCCGATCCGCATCCCGGCGGCGAACAACTCCCGGGTGCCCAGGCCGGGGTTGGCGGCGCGCAGCTCCCACACCGCGCTGGTCTGGGTGATCGTGACGTCGTCGAGCACCCCCAGCGCGCCGATGACGATGCCCGCCAGCAGCAGCCCGCGTGCGTCGACCGGGGCGTCGAGGGTGGCGATGAGGTTGGCGCTCTGGTCGTCGAGCCCGGTGAGCCGGGCGACGGCGGAGAACACGGTGCCGAGCAGCCCGATCAGCCCGAGCGACAGCAGCGTTCCGAGCACCGCCGTCGACGTGCGGGCCGACAGGCCGTGCGCCAGGTACAGCACCAGAAACATGATCAGGCAGGAGCCGACGACGGCGACGGCGAGCGGGTCCCGGCCGGCCAGGATCGCGGGCATCACGAACCACAGCAGGACGACGAAGCTCAGCCCCAGCCCGGTCAGCGCCGCGAGCCCGCGCCAGCGGCCCAGCAGCAGCACGGCCCCCGCGAACAGCGCCGCCAGCCAGATCAGCGCACCGCCGCGCTGGAAGTCGGCGACCCGGTAGGAGCCTGGATCGAGCGGATCGGCGCCCGACCAGGCCAGCACGATCTCATCGCCGACGGCGAACCGCGGCGTGGTCGGCTCGACCGGGACGAGCTGCACGAGGTCCCGTCCGGGCAGCGGGCCACCCGCCATGCGCACGACCAGCCCGGTGCAGCCGCCGTCGCCGGAGCCGGGGACGCAGTCGGCCCGCTGAGCCGCGACGACCTGAGCGTTGATCGGCTGTTCGACACCGGCCTTCGCGGTGGGCGGTGCCGTCGTCGGACGCAGCAGCACCAGCCCGACCAGGGTCGCGAGAGCGCACGGGATGAGCAGCGCCGCGATCAGCGTGCGGACCCGGCGTCCGGCCGGGGCCGCGGGTCCGTGCCCGTGCCCGTGCCCGTGCCCGTGGCTGGGCAGGCCGACGGGCCCGGGGGGCGCGGGCATCCCCCGGGCCCGGCGCCTGCGGTGCCGGTGGCGGCCCTCGGTCCCGCCGCGGGGCGGCTCCGGAGGCTCAGCGAGACTCACCCGGGCCATCCTGGCAGGGCCGGGCGCGACCGCAGCGCCCCCAGCACCTGGTCGACCACGACCGCGGTGTCGCGGTCCGCCGGCACGGCGATCCCCGGCTCGTCCGGCTGGAGCTCCTCGAGAGTGTCGAGCTGGCTGGTGAGGAGCGCGGCGGGCATGTAGTGGCCGCGCCGCCGCCGCAGGCGGTCCGCCAGCACCGGGCGTCCGGCGACCAGATGGACGAACCAGACGCACGGATGGCCGGCGCGCAGCAGATCGCGGTAGCTGCGTCGAAGCGCGGAGCAGGTGACGACACCGCTGCGTCCAGCGGACTCCTGTTCGCCGATCCAGTCCGCGATCCGCCGCAACCACGGCCAGCGGTCGTCGTCGGTCAGCGGCCGACCGGCTGCCATCCTTCGCCGGCTGGCCTCGGTGTGCAGGTCGTCGCCCTCCAGCGACACCCAACCGGTGCGCCGGGCCAGTTCGGCGGCCACTGTCGTCTTGCCGACTCCGGACACCCCCATCACCACCGCGACCGTCTGCCGCTCGACATCCATCCACCCACTGTCGCGCACCGAAGGCTGCTATCCGGGCGCCGGGGCCGCCCGGATAGCCTTCCGTCTGTGATGCGCACCCACCCCGCCGGCACCCTGCGTGCCGAGCACACCGGACAGTCCGTGACCCTCGCCGGGTGGGTGGCCCGCCGCCGTGATCATGGAGGCGTGATCTTCATCGATCTGCGTGACGGGTCAGGCGCGGCCCAGGTGGTCTTCCGCGAGGGCGAGATGGCGCAGCGCGCGCACCGCCTGCGGTCCGAGTTCGTCGTCCAGGTCACCGGGCAGGTGGCGCGTCGTCCCGCCGGCAACGAGAACGCCGAGCTGGCCACCGGCGAGATCGAGGTGCTGGCCACCGAGCTGACCGTTCTGTCGGAGTCGGCCCCGTTGCCGTTCCCGATCGACGAGCACACCGAGGCCGGCGAGGAGGTCCGGCTCCGGTACCGCTACCTCGACCTGCGCAGGCCCGCCGCGGCCGCCGCGCTGCGGCTGCGCAGCGAGGCCAACCGGATCGCCCGCGCCGTGCTGCACGAGCGCGACTTCGTCGAGGTCGAGACGCCGACGCTGACCCGGTCGACCCCGGAGGGCGCCCGCGACTTCCTGGTGCCCGCCCGGCTGCGTCCCGGTTCCTGGTACGCCCTGCCGCAGAGCCCGCAGCTGTTCAAACAGCTGCTCATGGTCGCCGGGGCCGAACGGTACTACCAGATCGCGCGCTGCTATCGCGACGAGGACTTCCGCGCCGATCGTCAGCCGGAGTTCACGCAGCTCGACATCGAGATGAGCTTCGTGGACCAGGACGACGTCATCGAGCTCGGCGAGGCCGTGATCGCGGCGCTGTGGTCGCAGCTCGCCGGATTCGAGATCCCGCTGCCGATCCCGCGGATGACCTACGCCGAGGCGATGGCGCGTTATGGCACCGACAAGCCGGACCTGCGGTTCGGCCTCGAGCTCACCGAGCTCACCGACTACTTCGCGGACACCGGGTTCCGGGTGTTCCAGGCCCCCTACGTCGGGGCCGTGGTCATGCCCGGGGGAGCCGACCAGCCGCGGCGCCAGTTCGACGCCTGGCAGGAGTGGGCGCGGCAGCGGGGCGCGCGTGGGCTGGCGTACGTGACGATCAGCGCCGGTGGTGAGCTCGGCGGCCCGGTCGCCAAGAACCTCACCGAGGCCGAGCGGGACGGCCTGGCCAAGGCGGTCGGCGCCAGCCCCGGTGACGCGATCTTCTTCGCCGCCGGGCACCCGGCGGACGCCCGCGCGCTGCTCGGCGCGGCCCGGGTCGAGATCGCCCGCCGGGTCGGCCTGATCGATGAGGACGCCTGGGCGTTCGTCTGGGTCATCGACGCCCCCATGTTCGAGCGGGTGCGCGACGAGAAGGGCGACGACCTCGGCTGGACCGCCGTGCACCATCCGTTCACGGCGCCGAACGAGGAGTGGATCGACCGGTTCGAACAGGCACCGGACCAGGCCCTCGCGCACGCCTACGACATCGTCGCCAACGGCCACGAGATCGGCGGGGGCTCGATCCGTATCCACCGCCGCGACGTGCAGCAGCGGGTGTTCGAGCTGCTGGGCATGGACGAGACGGAGCAGCGGGAGAAGTTCGGCTTCCTGCTCGAGGCGTTCCAGTACGGCCCGCCACCGCACGGCGGCATCGCCTTCGGCTGGGACCGGATCTGCATGCTGCTGACCGGGGCCGACTCGCTGCGGGACGTCATCGCGTTCCCGAAGACCGGCGGCGGATTCGACCCGCTGACGAGCGCGCCCGCGCCGATCACCGCCGAGCAGCGCCGGGAAGCGGGGGTCGACGCCCGGCCGGCGCAGCCCGCGGACTCGCCGGCGGTCCCGACGCTGGGGTAACCCGTCGGGATGCTGCATCTGCGGGTGATCTGTCCGCCGGAGCGAACCGGCGCCGTGCGGGACGTGCTGCTCACCGAGCCGGGCGTCACGCACATCACGGTCCAGCCCGGGACCGCGGTCCAGCCCCCGGGTGACCTCATCGAGGCCGATGTCACCCGGGAAGCGGCCGACCAGCTGCTCGCGGCGCTGCGCCACCTCGATGTCCCGCGGTGCGGGGGCATCACGCTCGAGACGATCGACACCACGCTGTCGGATGCCGCGGACGCCGCGGAGCAGGCCGTTCCCGGGGATCCGGCGGACGCCGTGATCTGGGAGGAGTTGATCACCCGCACGGGGGAGGAGGCCCGGCTGACCGTGACCTTCCAGGTGTTCCTGGCCATCGCGTGCGTGCTCGCGGCCATCGGTGCGATCACCGACTCCCCCGTCACCGTCGTCGGGGCGATGGTGCTCGGTCCCGAGTTCGGCGCGCTCGCCGCCGTCGCGGTGGGACTGGTGCTGCGCCGCGGTGACCTGATCCGCCGCGGGGGCGTCGCGCTCGCGGTCGGCTTCCCGACGGCGATGATCATCACGGCCCTGGCCACCGTCGCATTCGACGCGACCGGGCTGCTGCCCGCCGCGGCGCTCGACCAGATGGACCAGGTCAGGTTCATCTACAGCGTCGGCCCGTTCTCCTTCATCATCGCCCTGCTCGCCGGCGCCGCCGGGATGCTCGCCCTCACCTCGGCGAGGTCCGCCATCCTGGTCGGCGTGTTCATCTCGGTGACGACGGTGCCTGCCGCGGCGTTCACCTCGGTCGCGCTGGTCGAACAGCGGTTCGATGACGCCTGGCAGGCGGCGCTCCAGCTCGTCGTCAACATCCTCGGCATCGTCGTGGCTGCGGTGGTGGTGCTGATGGTGTCTCCGCGCGCGCGAGCGTGGCGGGGGAGCGGCAAGTGGTTCGTCACCGGGTAGGGTCAAGGACGATGGTTCGTGACCTGGCCGACTTTCCCAGGCCCGTACTCGCCGCGCTGACTGCTGCGGAACGCCTGCTCACCCGGCGATCCGGCTCCTCGGTGGTACTGGCCGAACCCGAGGACCTCGGCGGAAGCGACCGGTCGGTGGTGGCCAGGGCGCGGGTGGTGCGCAACCCGTTCTCGATGCCGCGCACGGTGGTCGTGAAGCACTACATCGCCCGGCCCGACCGCGACCAGCCCGACCCGTTCCACTACGAGGTGGCCAGCTGTCAGCTGTTCACGGCGCTGCCCGCGGAGATCCGGCCCAGCCCCGAGATCATCGCCTACGATCCGCAGGCCCGGTTGCTGGTGCTCGAGGACCTCGGGCGCAGCTCCACTCTCGCCGACAAGCTGTTCTCCTCGGACGCCGCGAGCGCGCAGCGCTGCCTGCTCAGCTGGGCGCGGGGCCTGGGGCGGATGCAGGCCGCGACCGCGGGGCGCGAGAACGACTTCGGCGCGCTGCTGCGCAGGCTCGGCGAGCGGGCCTGGCGTGACCCCGTCGCCGAGGACGCCCGCGCGGCGATCGCGGGACTGCCCGAGCTCTTGGAGTCGGTGCTGGGCGTGACGGCCTCGGCCGCTGCCGTCAAACAGGCACATGCCACGGCGCGACTGCTGGGCGGGACCCGCTACCGCGCGTTCAGCCCGTCGGACACCTGCCCGGACAACAATCTCGTGACCAGCCGGGGGGTGCGGTTCGTCGACTTCGAGGGCGGCTGCTTCCGCGACGTCGCCCTCGACGCCGTGTACTTCCGCGTGCCCTTTCCCGGTTGCGAGGCCAGCTTCGCCCTGCCGGAGGGCGTGGGCGAGGCGATGCTGGAGGCGTGGCGCGACGAGATCGTCGCCGTGTGGCCCGACCTCGACGAGCCGGCCCGGCTGGACCGCAGGCTGCTGGAGGCTCAGCTGCTGTGGGTGTGGCTGTGCACCTGGTGGCTGTTGCCGCGGATCCGGGTCGGGGACTGCCATATCGGTCCCGATGCCGGCGGCTCGCCGCGGATCAGCACCGCGCTCGCGCACTACTGGAGGCAGGCCGGCGAACAGGCCGCCGCGGGGGGCCTCGTCGCGACCGTGGAGCTGGCCGAGGCCGTGGTCGCCGCGCTGCGCGGGCGGTTCGCCGCCGCGACCGACGCGCTGCCCGTCTATCCCGCGCTGCGCACCGTGGCCTGAGAGCCGGGGCCCGAGGGGCGGGTCATCGGAGCCGGGGTGAGAGTGTCGCCGCCGCTCCCCGGGACGTCACCGGCCGCACATCCGCGGACATGATCCTCTCCGCATGACCGCCGAGCCGCTGCTCGCCCCGGCCGACGCACCGGGCCGCACCTGTCCGCGACGATCCGTCCGGGTGCCCGCGATACTCGGCGACTCGACCGCCGTCGGCCTCGGCGATCCGGTGCCGGGCGGCTGGCGCGGCGTCGGCCCGCTGCTGCGGGACGCGCTGGGCGAGGAGACCGTGCTGATCAACTCGGCCCGGGAGGGAGCGAGGGCGGGCGCCGGGTCACCGCGGCGCACCGGGTGGCGTGGCTGGCCGTCCGCGGGGTTCCGTGGTTGGTGCGCCGCGGACGAGATCTCGGCCCCGCCATCCTGCACGCGGTCCTCGCCGAGCCCCGCCGCGTCCCGGCCCACCGTGGGGGCCGATCGAGGCCGCGGTGACGCGGCCGGATGCCACGCAGCCCGTCACAGGCTGCGCAGAAACCGGTCGATCCGGCCGAGCGCCTCCTCGAGCAGCGGTAGTGCCGTGGCGTAGGAACAGCGGATATGGCCCTCGCCGGACGGACCGAACACGCTGCCCGGCACGACCGCGACCCCTTCCTGCCTGAGCAGCCGCTCCGCGAAGGTCTCCGAGTCCAGGCCCGAGCCCCGGATGCTCGGGAAGGCGTAGAACGCCCCGCCGGGCTCGGGGCAGTCCAGCCCGATCTCGCGCAGGCCCTTGACGAACACCCGGCGGCGCCGGTCGTAGTCGGCGACCATGTCGACGACGTCGTCCTCGGCGGACGTCATCGCCTCGACCGCGGCGAGCTGGGAGACATGCGGCGCGCACAGCATCGTGTACTGGTGCACCCGCACACACAGCTCGGCGATGGGCCGCGGCGCGCAGATCCACCCGACGCGCCAGCCGGTCATCGCATGCGCCTTGGAGAAACCGCCCAACACGACCGTCCGCTCCCGGGCCCCGGGCAGGGCGCCCAGGCAGGTATGCGTACCGGTGTAGGTGAGCCGGTCGTAGATCTCGTCGGAGATCAGGTACAGGTCGTGCTGCTCGGCGAGGCGGACCAACGCCTGAAGCGCCGCTCGCGGCTGCACCGCCCCCGTCGGGTTGGCCGGGGAGCCGATGAGGATCGCCTTGGTGGCCGGGGTGATCGCGGCGGCCACGCGATCGGTGTCGACGGCGAAACCGTCCTCCCACCGGGTCGGCACCCGCACCGCGGCGCCGCCCGCGAACGCCACGCACGGCTCGTACGCCACGTAGCAGGGCTCCGGGACGATCACCTCGTCGCCCGGGTTGAGCAGCACCCGCAGCGTGAGGTCGAGGCCTTCGGACACACCGGTGGTGATGAGGCACTCGGAGTCCCACGCATAGTGCGCGTCGTAGCGGTGCGCCAGATCCGCGCAGATGAGCTCGCGGAGCCGCGGCAGCCCCGAGTTGGACGTGTAGGTGGTGTAACCGTGTTCGAGGGCGTAGATACCGGCCTCACGGATGCGCCACGGCGTGACGAAGTCGGGCTCGCCCACGCCGAGGGAGATCACGTCGTCCAGCTCGGCGGCGATGTCGAAGAACCGCCGGATGCCCGAGGGCGGGCAGGCCGCGATGACCTCGTTGAGCGGCTTCACGGGGTCACCGGCAACCGATGGTCGGGCTCGGGCTCGGCGAACACGTCGCCATCACGTTTGTGCGTCTTGAGCACGAAATGCGTCGCGGTGGACCGCACCCGGTCGATGGTGGAGAGCTTCTGGCTGACGAAGTCGCTCACCGCCCGGATGTCGCTGCCCACCACGGTGCAGCGCAGGTCATGGCTGCCCGAGACGAGATAGACGCTGCGGACCTCGTCGAACCGGGAGATCCGCAACGCCACGTCGTCGAAGCCGACGCCGCGGGCGGGCGCCACCGAGACGTCGATGAACGCGGTCACCGACTCGGCGTGCTGTCCCTGCACCGCATCCCAGTTCACGACCGCCTTGTAGCGACGGATGATGCCGGTCTTCTCGTACTCGGCGATCCTGGCCTCGACCTCGGCGACCGGCAGCCCGGTCATCGTCGCGATCGTCTCGTGAGGCAGCCGGGCGTCGGACTCCAACAACTCGAGGATTTCCCGCACCCTGCGACCTTACGTCGCCGCGACGGCCCACCGCCGCACGGTGTCGGGCGGCCGGTCGGGGGAACGCCGGGGGCCGGGCCCTGCCCGGCGGGGACCCGGGCGGATGCCGGACCCGTCGTACCGGGATGGCAGTCTGGACGGTGATGACCACAGAGGCGGACGGGCTGTTCGAGCTGGACGAGCCGGTAGCCGCGGTGGCCGACGGAGGCGCCGACGCGCGGCCGCGGGCCACGGCGCCGCTGGCCGTCCGGATGCGTCCACGCTCGCTGGGCGAGGTCGTCGGCCAGCGCCACC
The DNA here is from genome assembly GCF_042658695.1 of Pseudonocardia hispaniensis. Classification (NCBI taxonomy): domain Bacteria; kingdom Bacillati; phylum Actinomycetota; class Actinomycetes; order Pseudonocardiales; family Pseudonocardiaceae; genus Pseudonocardia; species Pseudonocardia hispaniensis. The sequence continues at coordinate 41,925 of NZ_JBHSQW010000016.1, forward strand.
TGCTGCGGCCGGGGGCCCCACTACGCCGCCTCGCCGAGGGCGGGGCCGCGGCGTCCGTGCTGCTCTACGGCCCGCCCGGGACCGGGAAGACCACGATCGCCCGGCTGCTCGCAGGCGCCGGCAGCGGACACTTCGTCGCCCTCTCGGCGTTGTCGTCCGGGGTCAAGGAACTGCGCGCGGTCATCGACGACGCCCGCCGCCGCCGCGACCGGCTCGACCAGCAGACCGTGCTGTTCATCGACGAGGTGCACCGTTTCTCCCGGACCCAGCAGGACGCGTTGCTCGGCGCGGTCGAGGACCGGGTGGTGCTGCTCGTCGCGGCGACGACGGAGAACCCCTCGTTCTCGGTGACCGCGCCGCTGCTGTCGCGTTCGCTGGTGCTGCAACTGCGTTCACTCGACGTCGATGAGGTGCGCGAGGTGCTGCGCCGCGCGGTCGCCGACCCACGAGGGCTGGGCGGCGCGGTGACGGTGAGCGAGGAGGGCGAGGATGCCCTGGTCCGGCTCGCCGGGGGTGACGCGCGGCGCGTGCTCACGGCGTTGGAGGCCGCCGCCGACGGGGTGCTGGCCGACGGCGCCACCGTGATCGACGTGCCCGCGGTGGAACGGGCCGTCACCGAGGTGGCGGTGCGTTACGACCGCGCGGGCGACCAGCACTACGACGTGATCAGCGCGTTCATCAAGTCCATCCGCGGCTCCGACCCCGACGCCGCGCTGCACTACCTGGCTCGCATGCTCGTCGCGGGGGAGGACCCGCGGTTCATCGCCCGCAGGCTCATGGTGCACGCCAGCGAGGACATCGGTCTGGCCGATCCCACCGCGCTGCAGGCGGCGACGGCGGCCGCGCAGGTGGTGCAGCTCGTCGGGATGCCCGAGGCGCGGCTCGCGCTGGCCCAGGCCACGCTGCACCTGGCCACGGCGCCGAAGTCCAACGCGGTGATCACGGCCATCGACGCCGCGATGGCCGATGTCCGCGGCGGCGCCGTGGGGTCCGTTCCCGCGCACCTGCGGGACGGGCACTACACGGGGGCGCAGCAGCTCGGCAACGCCGTCGGCTACCGGTACCCGCACGAGGGTCCCGGCGGCGTCCTGCCCCAGCAGTATCCGCCGGACGCGCTGGTGGGGCGCGACTACTACCGGCCGACCGGGCACGGCGCCGAGCGGGCACTGGCCGATCGGCTGCCGAAGCTGCGCCGGGTCGTCCGCGGTCGGCCGGGGTGAGCGGCGCGGCCTGCGGCGGGTCAGCGTTCGCGCAGCACGTCAGCGAGCACCGCGGCCGCGCTGATGGCGGGGTCCTTCGTCGCGGTCAGCAGAGTCAGTGTTCCCTGCCGGGCGCGGGCCCGTAGCTGCTCGACCGCGCGGGACGGCTCGGCCGTCCGGAGCTCGGCGCGGTAGCGCCGGCCGAACTCGGCGAAGCGGTCGGGGTCGTGGCCGTACCACGTGCGCAGCTGCGTCGACGGGGCGACGACCGTGCACCACTCGTCGAGCTCGGCGGCGGATTTCGCGACCCCGCGCGGCCAGAGGCGGTCCACCAGCACGCGGTAGCCGTCGTGGGCCGTGCGCTGCTGGTAGATCCGGCGTACCTGCACATCCGTCGGGGCCACGTGGTTCTCCTTCCGGCAATCGGTCATGATGATCAACAGGCGTCACACCGGGTCCCGCTGTACCGGGCAGCTCATGCATCGCGGCCCGCCGCGGCCGCGTCCGAGCTCACCGCCGGGGATCACGAGCACCTCGATCCCGTGCCGGCACAGGTGGGTGTTCGTCGTGACGTTCCGTTCGTAGGCGACCACGACACCGGGCGCGACGGCGAGCACATTGCAACCGTCGTCCCACTGCTCGCGCTCGGCGGAGTGCACATCCTGCTCGGCGGTGAGCACCCGGATCGAGTCCAGCCCGAGCGCGTCGGCGATCGCGGCGTGCATGCCCTCGGGGGGATGGTCGGTCACCACCATCTCCTTGTCGCTCTCGCCCGGCCGCACGGTGTAGGCCGGCAGCATGCCGAGCCCGGCGAACTTCACGAACGTCCCCGGGGCGACCATGGTCAGCACGGTGTCGAGATGCATCAGGGCCCGCGTCTGGGGAACCCGGACCGCCACGATCCGGTCGATCTCGCCGCCCGCGAACAACCGCCGGGCCAGCCGCTCGACCCCTTGCGGGGTCGTGCGTTCGCTCAGCCCGACCAACACCGCGCCGTTGCCCAGGACCAGGATGTCGCCGCCCTCGGTGGTCGCCGGGCCATCCGCCAGGCCGTCGGACCACACGGTGAACGGCTGGCCCTCCCACCGCGGATGCCACCGGTAGATCGCCTCGTAGTGGATCGTCTCGCGTGTCCGCGCGATCTTGCGCATGCTGCCGATCGCGACCCCGCCGTGGATCCACGCCGAGGGGTCGCGGGGGTAGAGGTGGTTGGGCAGCGGCTCGAGCACGAAATCGTCCGGGTCCAGGACGTGGAAGGCGATCGACCGCGGTTCGGCGATCCGGTCGAGCACCTCCCGCTTGGTGATGCCACCGATGAGGTGGTCGGTGAGCGTGTGGGCGTCCATCGCGTCGAAGCAGTTGCGCAGCGCGTCGATCGCGAGCGGCCCGAACAGCCGCTCGTCGAAGATCCGGTCGAGGATGAACTTCCTCGCCTCGGTGATCTCCAGGGTGCGGCGCAGCAGATCACCGAACAGGTGCACGGTGACGCCGTGCTCGCGCAGCACCGCGACGAAGGTGTCGTGCTCGGCCTGGGCCCGCTGGACCCACAGCACGTCGTCGAACAGCAGCCGGTCCTTGTTGCCCGGGGTCAGCCGCTTCAGCTCGAGACCGGGCCGGTGCAGGATGACCTGGCGCAGCGTGCCGACCTCGGAGTCCACCCGGTACATGCCGTTCATGGTGGCCGAAGTCGGCCGCCCGCGGTGGGAACGGCTCTCGGTTCGTTCCGCGCCGAGTTCGCCACGCCGCGTCGGCACGAACCGGGTGCTGGCGAGGACCCGTTTCGGAGGCCGTTTCGGAGGCCGTCGAGAGCGGCTCGAGGTGCTCGACACCGCCGCCGCGGGGCGAAGCAGAGCATGCCGAGACAACTACGCTTCGTGTGCGAGTCGTGTCACGATGTCACTCGAACGCGTGAATCTGAGGGGGTTTGTTGAGCGAAGAGTGATGAGATTGGGATCATCCTGCCTTGACTCCCGTGTGGGCTTCACCCAAACTGATTAAAGTCACATGAACGGCATACGCCTGACGTACGCGGGGCACAGCGGACATCAGGCGCCATGGGGACGCCCGTGGACCCGAATGCGTCAGCGCGGCCACGGTGCGTCTGTCGAACACGGACCACCGGCTTCGGTGGACGACGCCGGGACGGGGGGTCACGGCACGGCCGTGCCGGCCGGGTCGTGGGGAGGGGGGCCGACGATGATCACGAACGCGGGGAGCGCCGACCACCAGGGTGACGGCGCGGGCCCATCGGCTGGGCCCGCGGGCCTCGGTGCCGAGGAGGGGCCCGATCTGCCGACCGGGGCCGATCCATCCGCACGCCCAGGCGGTGGCGCCGAGGCCGAGGAGGCCACCGCGGGCGCTCGGGTGGCGGCCCGGCTCGAGTCGCTCATCGGTGCCGCGGTCGGCGGTGACCCCGCCGCCCGCGCCGCGCTGCTGACCGAGGTCCACCCGCTGGCGCTGCGGTACTGCCGAGCCCGGCTCGGTCGCCAGGAGACGCCGATCGGCTCCGCCGACGACGTCGCCCAGGAAGTCTGTCTGGCGGTCGTCAGCGCGCTGCCGACCTACCAGGTCAAAGGCCTGTCGTTCCGTGCCTTCGTGTACGGCATCGCCGCCCACAAGGTGACCGACGCGTACCGGGCGATCGGGCGCAACCAGTCCGAACCCGTCGCCCAGGTTCCCGACGTCGTCGTCAGCGACCGCGGGCCGGAGAGTCGGGTGCTGTCGCGGGAGCTCGGCGAACGGGTCGGGGAACTGCTGCACGTCCTGACTCCCCGGCAGCGGGAGGTGATCGTGCTGCGGCTGGCCGTGGGCCTCAACGCGGAGGAGACGGCGCAGGCGGTGCGGTCGACCCCGGGAGCGGTGCGGGTGACCCAGCACCGTGCGCTCGGCCGGCTGCGTGAGTACCTGCGCTGCCAGAAGGTGGCGCCGCCGGCCGCCGACGACGGCCCCGAACATCTCGAACCCATCGATTCCTGGGTCTGCTGAGCCCACCTCGGGGGCCGGGGGTACCCTGTTCGACGATCAACTCACCTCGTCGGTCGGGCACAGGGAGGGCACGTGTCGGCTGGTCAGATCGCCGCGCTGATCGCCGCAGGAGCCTTCGTGGTCCTCGTGGTGTTTCTGGCGGTTTCGTTGCTCAAGCTCGGCCGTACCCTCGACGAGGCGACCCTTGCGATCCGCAAGGCGCACGAGGGCAGCGCTCCGCTGCTGACCGATGCGCAGACGACCCTGCAACAGGTCAACACCCAGCTGGAACGGGTCGATGGCATCACGTCCAACGCTCGCACGGTCTCGAGCAACGTCTCGGTGCTGACGTCGTTGTTCACCGCGACCCTCGGCGGCCCGCTGGTGCGCGCCGCCGCCTTCTCGTACGGTCTCAACAAGGCCATCAAGGCCCGCAGGGCGGGCAAGGACGCCGGTGCGCATGCGCTGCGCGCGGGTGGCCGGGGCAGGCGGCGGAGGAACAGATGAAGCGGCTGTTCTGGCTCGGGCTCGGGGTCGCCGCCGGGGCCTACGCCGCCCGCCGTGCTACCCAGGCAGCGCAGAACCTCACCCCCGCCGGGGTCGGGGCCAACATCGCCGATGGACTGCGCGAGCTCGGAGCGGGGCTGGGCGCCTTCGGTGCCGAGGTACGTGCGGGGATGATGGCCCGGGAACGGGAGCTCGCCGACCTCGTCGAGCGGCAGACCGGCACCGTCGTCCCGACGCTGTCCGACGCGCTGGCCGAGGAACCGGACCGGCCCACCGTGCGAGCGCGTCGGGCGGGGCGGTAGAACGGTCTCCGGGCCGGTGGCCGCCCTGCCGCCGCCGCATCCGACGTCCATATCCCGCAGAGAGTCGTTCGCCCGTGCAGACCCATGAGATCGCCCGCCGGTTCACCCAGTACTTCACCGACGCCGGGCACACCCGCGTGCCCAGCGCCTCGTTGATCCTCGACGACCCGACCCTGCTGTTCGTCAACGCCGGGATGGTGCAGTTCAAGCCGTACTTCCTCGGCGAGGCACCGCCGCCCTACCCCCGGGCCACCTCGATCCAGAAGTGCGTTCGCACCGGCGACATCGACGAGGTCGGCAAGACCACCCGGCACAACACGTTCTTCCAGATGGCCGGCAACTTCTCCTTCGGCGACTACTTCAAGGCCGGCGCGATCGAGCACGCCTGGAAGCTGGTCACGGGCCCGCAGTCCGAGGGAGGCTACGGGTTCGACCCGGACCGGATCTGGGTCACCGTCTACCTGGACGACAACGAGGCCGCCGAGCTGTGGCGCTCCATCGCGGGTATTCCGGCCGAGCGGATCCAGCGCCGCAGTGGCAAGGACAACTACTGGGACATGGGCGTTCCCGGGCCCGGCGGACCCTGCTCGGAGATCTACTTCGACCGGGGCCCCGAGCACGGCGCCGAGGGCGGTCCGGTCGTCGACGAGGACCGCTACCTGGAGATCTGGAACCTCGTCTTCATGCAGGACGTGCGCGGCGAGCGCTCGCCCAAGGACGGGCACCCGCCGATCGGGGAGCTGCCGAACAAGAACATTGACACCGGGATGGGGGTCGAGCGGGTCGCGTACCTGCTCCAGGGCGTCGAGAACGTCTACGAGACCGACCTCGTGCGCCCGGTGATCGCCCGCGCCGAGGAGTTCTCCGGCCGCCGCTACGGCGCCGACCACGGCGACGACGTGCGGTTCCGGGTCATCGCCGACCACGCGCGGTCCGGGGTCATGATCATTGGTGACGGTGTGACGCCGTCCAACGAGGGGCGCGGCTACGTTCTGCGCCGCCTGCTGCGCCGGATCGTGCGCGCCTCGCGACTGCTCGGCGTCCAGGAGCCCGTCCTGAACTCCTACGCCGAGGTCGTCCGGGACGCGATGGCCCCGTCCTACCCGCAGCTCGTCACCGATTTCGAACGGATCTCCGCGGTGGTCCGCGCCGAGGAGGAGGCCTTCCTGGCCACGCTCACCGCGGGGTCGCGGATCTTCGATCTGGCGGTGGCCGAGACGAAGACGGGTGGGGCCACCCAACTGGCCGGGGACAAGGCGTTCCAGCTGCATGACACCTACGGCTTCCCGATCGACCTCACCCTCGAGATGGCCGCCGAGGCCGGCCTGACCGTCGACGAGCAGGGCTTCTGCGCGTTGATGGCCGAGCAGCGGGCGCGGGCCAAGGCCGACGCCGCCGCCCGCAAGACCGGTCACGCCGACGCGCAGGCCTACCGCGCGGTGCTGGATGCCGGTGGGGGCACCGAGTTCCTCGGCTACCGCGACCTCGCCGCCGAGGCGCGCATCGTCGGGCTGATCGCCGACGGGGCGGGGGTGCCCGCGGCTGACGCGGGCAGCGCGGTGGAGGTCGTCCTCGACCGCACCCCGTTCTACGCCGAGGGCGGCGGCCAGCAGGCCGATACCGGTGTCATCCGGGGCGACGGGTTCGCCATCGCCGTCTCCGACGTGCAGTCGCCGGTCACCGGGCTGATCGTGCACCGCGGCACGGTGCGCGAGGGCGAGGCCACGGTCGGTTCGGTGGTCCAGGCGGAGGTCGACCCGTCCCGGCGCGCCGCGATCTCCCGCTCGCATTCGGCCACCCACCTCGTGCACGCCGGGATGCGCAGGCACCTCGGGGACGCCGCCGCCCAGGCCGGTTCGCTCAACGCGCCCGGCAGGCTGCGGTTCGACTTCACCTCTCCCGGCGGAGCGGTGCCCGCATCGGTGCTGTCCGAGGTCGAGGACGAGGTGAACGCCGTTCTCACCAATGACTACGAGGTGCGTGCGTTCGTCACCAGCCAGGACGAGGCGCGCAGGCTCGGCGCCCTCGCGCTGTTCGGCGAGAAGTACGGCGACGCGGTGCGGGTCGTCGAGATCGGTGACTACTCCCGCGAGCTCTGCGGTGGAACGCACGTTCGCCGCTCCGGGCAGCTGGGGCTGGTCAAGCTCCTGTCGGAGGCCTCGATCGGGTCCGGTGTGCGCCGCGTCGAGGCCCTCGTCGGACTGGACGCGTTCCGCTTCCTGGCTCGCGAGCACGTGCTGGTCTCCCAGCTCGCCGAGCAGTTCAAGGCGCGGCCCGAGGAGCTGCCCGAGCGTATCGGGGGGATCGTCGAGCGGCTCCGGGTCGCCGAACGGGAGCTGGAGAAGGTGCGGGCCGAGGCCGTACTCGCCTCGGCGGCTTCGCTCGCCGACCGGGCGGAGGACGTGAACGGGATCGCGCTGGTGGCGGTCGCCGCGCCGGAGGGCCTGAGCAGCAACGACTTGCGCGCGTTGGCCAGCGACATCCGCGGGCGGCTGGGGGCCCGTCCGGGGGTGGTCGCGCTGTTCTCCGCCGACGGCGACAAGGTCTCGTTCGTGGTGGCCACCACGGCGGCCGCGCGGGACCGGGGGCTGGCCGCGGGCAGGCTGGTCCCGGCGTTCGCCCCGGCGGTCGGGGGGCGCGGTGGCGGCAAACCGGACCTGGCCCAGGGCGGGGGCAGCGACCCATCCGGTGTTGCGGCGGCGATCGACGCGCTCCGCGGCGCCGTGGCCGCCGCATGAGGCGCGTGGCGGGCACCCGGCGGGACGGGCCGCGGTGAGCGGGCCCGGTCGGGGGCGGCGGCTCGGGATCGACGTCGGGATGGTGCGGATCGGCGTTGCGCTGAGTGACCCCGACGGTGTGCTGGCGACCCCGCTCGCGACCATCGCGCGCGACCCGGTGCCGATCGAGGCGGGCGGCGGGGCCGACCTGAGGGCGATCGCCGATCTGGTCGCCGAGCATGAGGTCGTTCAGGTCATCGTGGGGCTGCCGCGCACCCTGGCCGGTCGTGAGGGACCCGCCGCGGAGGCGGCGCAGGCGTTCGCGGCCGCGCTGGCCGGCGTGCTCGACGTACCGATCGCGCTGGCCGACGAGCGGCTCACCTCGGTCATCGCCACCCGGCAGCTGCGCGATCGCGGGGTCACGGCGCGCAAGCAACGGGCGGTCGTCGACCAGGTTGCGGCGGTGGGCATCCTGCAGGGCTGGCTCGACGCCCGACGCCGGTGAACCACGGCAGCGGAGTGCGCCGAGCCCTCCGCCGAGTCCGGTGGGCGCCTTGCCGATACGCTCACAGATCGTGAACCGCGTGCAGTCCCGCCCCGTGGCCGATCCGTGAGTGAGCGGGTGGATACCGTTCCGACCCGTCTGGCACAGCTCGCCGTCCGGCGAGCGGAGATGCGCGCGCGGGCCCGTCGCCGTCGGCGCCGGGCCGGCCTGGTGGTCCTGGCCCTGCTCGTCCTGCTCGGCATCGGGGCCGGTGGTGGCGCCCTGATGCTCGGCTGGTTCAACGAGGACTACCACGGTTCCGGTGAGGGTGATGTCGTCGTCCGGGTGGCCGACGGCGACACCACCACCCGGATCGGGCAGATGCTCGCCGAGCGCGGGGTGGTGGCCAACGTCAAGGCGTTCACGAATGCCGCGGCGAAGAACGACCGGATCCGTTCCGTGCAGCCCGGCTACTACCAGATGCGCCGGAAGATGTCGGGTGCGGCCGCGGTCAGTACGCTGCTCGACCCCGCGTCGCGGGTGGGGCAGCTCGACATCCGTGGCGGCGTCCAGCTCGACGACACCCGCGCCCCGGGTGGCGCCGTCACCCCCGGCGTCCTCACCCAGATCTCGCAGGCCAGCTGCGCGGTCTTCGACGGCAGGCGGGACTGTGTGAGCGTCGAGGAGCTGCGGCAGGCGATGGCCCAGACCGACCCCGCCGAGCTGGGGGTGCCGACCTGGGCACTGGCCGACGTCCGCCGGGCCGACCCGGGCCGCCGCCTGGAGGGCCTGTTCATGCCGGGCGTCTACACCGTCGCGCCGGGCACCCCCGCGGTCGATGTGCTGCGCAGCGTGCTCGTGGTGTCGGTGGCCCGGTTGGACGCCACCGGCATCGTCGGCGGGGCCCGCGCCATGGGGCTCGATCCCTATCGGGTCCTCGTGATCGCGTCGCTGGTGGAGAAGGAAGCGATCACACCGGACATGTCCAAGGTGGCCAGGGTGGTCTACAACCGCCTCGACACCGGCCAGCGGCTCGAGCTCGACTCCACGGTGAACTACCCGCTCGACGTGCAGGCGCTGCGGACCACCGCGGCCGCGCGGGCGCAGGTGGGCCCCTACAACACCTACGCGGTCGCCGGGCTGCCGCCGACGCCCATCGCCGCCGCAGGCACCACAGCGGTGGCCGCCGCACTCGACCCGGCACCGGGCCCGTGGACGTTCTTCGTGCGCTGCGAGCAGTCCGGAGCGTCCTGCTTCAGCACCTCGCTGGCCGAGCATCAGGAGAACGTGCGGCAGGCGATCGCCAACGGAGCGTTCTGATCGCTCGATTCATCCGTGCCGAGGTCGACCACGGCATCGCCGAGCTGGTCGAGGATCCCGCCCGTCCCCTGTCCTGGACGCTGTTGGTCGACGGCACCGCCCAGTCGCATGTCGATCTGACCGACCCGACGCACCTCGAGTTCGAGTACGTCCGCCGCCTCGGCCACGTCATCGACGCCGCGGGCCCGCCCACCGCCCCCCTGCGCGTGCTGCACCTGGGGGGTGGGGCGTGGACGCTGCCGCGGTACGTCGCGGCGACGCGGCCCGGGTCCGGCCAGCGGATCGTCGAGCTCGACGGCGCGCTGGCCGAGCTCGTCGCCGCCCGGCTGCCCGCGGACGGGGTGGGTCTCCAGGTGTCGATCGGGGACGCTCGCGCCGAGCTCGAGCGGTTACCGGACGCCTCGGTGGATGTGCTGGTCGTGGACGTGTACGCGGGTGCGCGGATCCCGGCGCACCTGACCTGTGTGGCGTTCGTCCGGGCCGCGGCCCGCGTGCTCGCCCCCGGTGGGCTGTACGCCGCGAACCTGGCCGACGGCGCGCGGCTGGAGTTCGCCAGGGCGCAGGTCGCGACCGCCCGAGCGGTGCTGCCGGAGCTGGCCGTGATCGCCGCGCCTGCCGTGCTGGACGGACGCCGGTTCGGCAACCTCGTGCTCGTGGCGGGCCGCGAGCCGCTGCCGTTGGCCGCGCTGATCAGGGCGGCCGCCGGTGACCCGTTCCCCGCGCGGGTCGAACACGGCCGCGCGGTGCATCGGTTCGCCGCCGGGGCGCCGGTCGTGACCGACCGGACGGCCCGCCCCTCACCGGTTCCACCACCCGGATTCTTCGGCAGGCCGGACCGCCGCGCGCCCTGAGCAGTGGGCTCCGACGGATTCGGGGCGCTGCGCCGCGAGCGGGCCCGGGCATCCACATCGGGGCCCGGTCATCCACAGGTGGCCGGTGCGGACTGTCGCCGCGACGACATCCTCGCGAGCATCGGAACCGTGGATCCGCTGACGACGACCGCCATCGTCGCCGCCTGTGTCGCCTGTGGTGTGCCGGCGGGGGCCGCCGCCCGGTTGCTGCTGGCCCGGATGCGCCGCGGGGCACGGGTCCCGCCGCTGTGGTGCGAGACGGCGGTGGGACTGCTGTGGGGTCTCACCGGCCTGTCCTGGGGAGTGGGTGCGCTGGCGGGTCGGTGGCTGCCGGTGCTGCTCGGGCTGGGCTGGCTGGCTGTGGCGGGGACCGCGGTGGACGTCCTGGTCCATCGTCTGCCCGATGCGCTCACCGGGCCCGCTCTGCCGGCGGCGGTGCTGCTGCTCATCCCACTGGGCACCGCGGCGCTGCTGCGGGCGGTGGCCGGCGCGGCCGTCCTGCTGGCCGCCTACGCCGTCGTCCACCTGACGGTCCCGGAAGCCCTCGGGGCGGGTGACGTCAAGCTCGCGGCCACGCTGGGGGCCGTGCTGGCGGCGGTGTCGTGGCCCGCGCTGCTGCTCGGCGCGCTGGGCGCTACGGTGCTCACCGGGCTGGTCGCGGCGGTGGGTCTGGGCTGCGGGCGGATCGGCCGCGGGGCGGCGGTGCCGCACGGTCCGGCGATGCTCGCCGCGGGTTGGCTCGTGATGGCGGGCTCGGGGCTCGCCCCGGGACTGGGGTGAGAGGATGGCCGGCGTGTTGCGTTGGATCACCGCCGGGGAATCGCACGGTCCCGCGCTGGTCGCCGTGCTCGAGGGCATGGTCGCCGGCGTCGAGATCACCACCAAGGAGCTGGCCGCCGAGCTGGCGCGGCGCAGGCTGGGGTACGGCCGGGGCGCCCGGATGACGTTCGAGGCCGACGAGCTCGAGGTGATCGGCGGGGTCCGGCACGGGGTGACGCAGGGCGGCCCGGTGGCGGTCCGCATCGGCAACACCGAGTGGCCCAAGTGGGAGACGGTGATGGCAGCCGATCCCGTCGATCCCGAGCTCATCGCCGGCCGCGCCCGCAACGCGCCGCTGACTCGGCCACGGCCCGGCCACGCCGACCTCTCGGGCATGACGAAGTACGGCTTCGACGACGCCCGTCCGGTCCTGGAGCGGGCCAGCGCGCGCGAGACCGCGGCCCGGGTGGTGCTCGGCACCGTGGCCAAGGCCTTCCTCACACAGGGTTTCGGGGTCGATATCCTCTCCCACGTCGTTGCGTTGGGCGCGGCCGAGGCGCCCGAGGGCGTGCTGCCCGGGCCGGGTGACCTGGAGCGGATCGACGCCAACCCGGTGCGCGCGTTCGACGCCGCCGCGGCCGAGGCGATGATCGCGCAGGTCGACGCGGCGCAGCGCGACGGCGACACCCTCGGCGGGGTCGTCGAGGTGATCGCCTACGGGCTCCCGGTCGGGATCGGCTCCTACGTGCAGGCCGATCGGCGCCTCGACGCCCGGCTGGCCGGCGCGCTGATGGGCATCCAGGCGATGAAGGGTGTCGAGATCGGCGACGGCTTCCGCACGGCCCGCCGCCGCGGCAGCGCCGCGCACGACGAGATGGTCCCCGGTGATCCGGTCCGGCGGCTGTCCAACCGCGCGGGTGGTATCGAGGGTGGGATGACCAACGGCGAGCCGGTGCGGGTGCGGGTGGCGATGAAGCCGATCTCCACGGTGCCGCGCGCGCTGCGGACGGTCGACGTCGCCACCGGCGAGGCCGCCCGGGCGATCCACCAGCGCTCCGACGTGTGCGCCGTGCCGGCGGCCGGCGTCGTGGCGGAGGCGATGGTGGCCCTGGTGCTGGCCGACGCTGCGCTGGAGAAGTTCGGCGGCGACTCGCTGCCCGAGACGGTCCGCAACCTGCGGGCCTACGTGGCGGCCGGCGGCGGTGTCGCGAGATGAGCGAGCCACGGCGATGAACACCGCGACCGGCTCGCTGCGTCCGGTGATGGTCTTCGTCGGCCCGCCCGGGTCGGGTAAGAGCACCGTCGGCAGGGTCGTCGCCCGCCGGCTCGGTGTCGCGTTCACCGACACCGACGAGCTGATCGAGGAGCGCGCCGGAAAGTCGATCGCCGACATCTTCGCGCAGGACGGCGAGAAGGCGTTCCGCGTGATCGAACGCGAGATCATCGCGGAGGCGCTCGGCCAGGCCCGGGGAGTGCTGGCGCTCGGTGGCGGCGCGGTGCTGGCGGAGCAGACCCGCACCGCGCTGCGTGACCACCGCGTGGTGTACCTGCGGGTCGAGCTCGCCGACGGGTTGCGCCGCACCGGTATGTCCACCGCCCGGCCGCTGCTGGCCGGGGTCAACCCGCGTGCGACGTTCCGGGCTCTGCTGGAGGCACGGGTGCCGCTGTACCGCGAGGTGGCGACCGTCGAGGTCGGCACGGCGCGGCGCAGCGCCAACCAGGTCGCGACCGCGGTCCTCGCGGCCCTGGCGGACCCGGCGCTCGGCGAGCGGGCGCTGCAGGCCCCGTCGAGTCCGGCCGAGTCAAAGCCGGGTGACCCGTTGGACGAACCCACGCCCCGGGACGAGGTCCTGCTGCCCGATCCGGTCTCCCGCGACCAGGTCCCCGAGGCGGGTTCGCGGGCGGTCGGACCCGGCTGACGCCCGGCACGCCCGAGTGGCCGGGGTACCCGACCGGGACGGTCGCGGGCGCGGTTAGGGTCATGCGCCATGGACGGACCCGTGCGGATCGAGGTGGCCGCCGAGCGGCCTTACCAGGTGCTCGTCGGTCGCCACGCGCGCAGCGAGGTGGTCGGGGTGATCGGCGACCTCGCGGCCACGAAGTCCGTCGTCATCCATCAGCCCGGGCTGACCGCCCTCGCCGAGACCCTTCGGGCGGAGCTCGCGGGCACGGGCATCGAGGCCCACCTGATCGACGTTCCCGACGCCGAGGAGGGCAAGTCCCTCGCGGTCGCGGGCCGGTGCTGGGAGGCCTGTGGGCGGGTCGGGCTGACCCGGCACGACGTCGTGATCACCCTGGGCGGTGGCGCGGTGACCGACCTGGGGGGTTTCGTCGCCGCTACCTGGATGCGCGGGGTGAGGGTCGTGCACATCCCGACCACTCTGCTGGCGATGGTCGACGCCGCGGTCGGCGGGAAGACCGGGATCAACACCGCGGCCGGGAAGAACCTGGTCGGGGCCTTCCACGAGCCCACCGCGGTGCTCGTCGACCTGGCCGTCCTCGACACGTTGCCGCCCGCGGAGATCGCTTCGGGGATGGCCGAGATCGTCAAGGCCGGGTTCATCGCCGACCCGCCGATCCTCGATCTCGTCGAGCGTGATCCCGCCGCCGCGCTCGATCCGGCCGGTGAGGTGCTGCCCGAGCTGGTCCGCCGCTCGATCCAGGTCAAGGCCGATGTGGTCGGCGCCGACCTGCGGGAGTCGCATCTGCGGGAGGTCCTCAACTACGGCCATACCCTCGGGCACGCCATCGAGCACCGGGAGGGCTACCGGTGGCGGCACGGCGCCGCGGTGAGCGTCGGCCTGGTGTTCGCCGCCGAGCTCGCGCGCGCCGCGGGACGCCTCGACGATGCCACCGCCGACCGGCACCGCACGGTGCTCACGGCGATCGGGCTGCCGGTGTCCTACCCGTCGGGAGTGCTGCCCGAGCTCGTCGCGACCATGGCCGGGGACAAGAAGGCCAGGTCCGGGCTGCTGCGGTTCGTCGTCCTCGACGGACTCGCCAAGCCCGGGAGGCTGGAGGGGCCCGACACCGCGTTGCTCGAGCGCGCCTACGCGGCGATCAGCGGCGCGCCGGCATGACCGCCGGTGAGCCCGCCCGCCCGGTCCTGGTGCTGAACGGGCCGAACCTGGGCCGGTTGGGCACCCGGGAGCCCGCGATCTACGGCTCGACGAGCTACCCCGACCTGGTCGACCTGTGCCAGCGGGCCGCTGCCGAGGTCGGACTGGTGGCCGACGTCCGGCAGACCGACCACGAGGGTGAGCTGCTCGGCTGGCTGCACGCGGCCGCGGACGCCGGGACGCCCGTGGTGCTCAACGCGGCCGGCTGGACCCACACCTCGGTGGCGCTGCGCGACGCCTGCGCCCAGCTCACGGCGCCGCTGATCGAGGTCCACATCAGCAACGTGCACCGGCGCGAGGAGTTCCGCCACCACTCCTACGTCAGCGCGGTGGCGACCGGGGTGATCGTCGGCCTCGGTGTCACGGGCTACGCGCTGGCGCTGCGCTGGATCGCCGACCACGCGTGAGCGACGTCGATTCCGGCCACGGTACCGCCGCAGGGTGACCAAGGAGCAACGCATGCCGTTCCCGACCCGCCGCGAGGCGCTGCGCGACCTGCTGCGCGCGGCCGACCTGGACGCGCTGCTCGTCACCGACCTGGTCAATGTCCGCTACCTGACCGGGTTCACCGGGTCGAACGCCGCGCTGCTGGTGCATGTGGACGGCGACGGGGCGACCCGGTTCGGCACCGACGGCCGGTACCGGACCCAGGCCGGTGTCCAGGTCCCTGACCTCGAGCCGCTCATCGAACGAGCCACGAGCTTCGCCCTGGCGGCGGACGCGGCCGGGCGCGGCGTCCGGCGGCTCGGCTTCGAGTCCGACCACGTGACCGTCGACGCCCACGTCGCGCTGGGCGAGGCCGTCCCCGGGGTGCGACTGGAGCGGGCTCCCGGCCTCGTGCAGCGGCTGCGACGGGTGAAGGACACCGACGAGATCACGACGGTGCGCGCCGCGTGCGCCGTCGCCGACGCCGCGCTGGCCGATCTGCTCGCCGCGCACGGGCTGCGGGCCGGGCGGACCGAGCGTGAGGTCGCGCTCGACCTCGACGACCGGATGCGCGGGCACGGTGCCGCGGGCCCGGCCTTCGAGACGATCGTCGCCGCGGGGGCGAACTCCGCGTACCCGCATCATCGTCCGACCGGCGTCGCGTTGGACCGGGGCGACCTCATCACGATCGACTTCGGCGCGCTCGTCGATGGCTACCACTCGGACATGACCCGCATGTTCGTGCTCGGCCCCGCTGCCGACTGGCAGCGTGAGCTGTACGAGCTGGTCGCGGCGGCGCAGGCGGCCGGGCGGGCGGCGCTCGCCGCCGGGGCGCACGTCCGCGAGGTGGACGCGGCGGCACGGGACGTGATCGTCGCGGCCGGACACGGGGAGCGTTTCCCGCACGGCCTCGGGCACGGGGTCGGGTTGCAGATCCACGAGGCGCCCGCACTCTCGGCGACCGGGACCGACGAACTGGCCACCGGGATGGTCCTGACGGTCGAACCGGGCGTCTACCTCCCGGGGCGCGGCGGCGTGCGCATCGAGGACACCCTCGTGGTCCGTTCCGACGGTCCCGACCCGCTCACCGGTAGCCCCCGGGAGCTCCTCGAGGTGTGACCCGTCCGCTTCCGGGCCGGGGCGTGCGGGTCGCTCACCGCGCGGCGGTATCCTGGTCGACGGCATGGTGGCGCCACCGCTCCGGAGGCGTCCGTACCGAGCACACCCCGGGGCGCGGGCGGTGCCGAGCCCCCGGACACGAGGACCGCTCGCCCCCTGCGCCCGCATCGACTCAGGGAGAGACCCGCAAACGTGGCCACCACGAACGACCTCAAGAACGGCTTGGTGCTCAACCTGGACGGCCAGCTCTGGACCGTCCAGGCGTTCCAGCACGTCAAGCCGGGCAAGGGTGGCGCATTCGTGCGCACGACCCTCAAGAACGTGATCACGGGCAAGACGGTCGACAAGACGTTCAACGCAGGCACCAAGGTCGACACCGCGACCGTCGACCGGCGCGACATGACCTACCTGTACCGCGATGGCAGCGAGTTCGTGTTCATGGACGGTGACACCTACGACCAGATCCCGGTGCCCGAGGCGACGGTCGGCGACGCCGCGAACTACCTCCTGGAGAACCAGGCCGTGATGATCGCGATGCACGAGGGGGTGCCGCTGTACATCGAGCTGCCGACGTCCGTCGAGCTCGTCATCGCCAACACCGACCCCGGCCTGCAGGGCGACCGGTCCACCGGCGGCACGAAGCCCGCCACCCTCGAGACGGGCGCGGAGATCCAGGTGCCGCTGTTCGTCTCGACCGGCGAGAAGGTCAAGGTGGACACCCGCGACGGTCGCTACCTCGGCCGCGTCAGCGGTTGACGTGAGGGCGCGCACGAAGGCCCGCAAACGCGCGCTGGACATCCTGTTCGAGTCCGAGGCGCGCGGGGACGCGCCGCTCGACGTCCTGGCCCACCGTCGGGAGACGGCCGACGCCCCGCCGGTCTCGGACTACGCCGTGATGCTCGTCGAGGGTGTCGTCGCGAACCAGGAACGGATCGACCAGCTGCTCGCCGAACATGCCGAGGGCTGGACGGTGGCCCGGATGCCGGCCGTCGACCGCACGCTGCTGCGGATCGGGGTGTTCGAGCTGCTCTGGGTCGACGAGATCGACGACGCGGTCGCCATCAGCGAGGCGGTGGAGCTGGCCCGGATGCTGTCCACGGACGACTCGCCGCGGTTCCTCAACGGCGTGCTGGGGCGCATCGCCGACATCGGCGAGCATCTGCGCGCAGCGCGCTGAGCCCGGACCCGGCCGGGTCGAACGCGCGAGGGCACGCGGCCGGTCCGGTGCCGCCCGGCCGCCCGGAGGCGGATCCGGGCCGGCGCGGCACGCCGGACGGGTAGGCCCGGCGGCGTCCGGGCGCGGTGCCGGCCCGAACCGTCAGTCCGCCCGGTGGGTGGGCCGGGCCTCGGGCGGCAGCACACCCCAGTCGATCAGCCGATCGGTCAGCTCGCCGGGGCTGGTGTCGTAGATGATCGCCAGCGAGCGCAGGTCCTCGGCCCGGATCGAGAGCACCTTGCCGTTGTAGTCGCCGCGCTGGCTCTGGATCGCGGCGGCGTAGCGGGCCAGTGGCCCCACGTTGTCGGCGGGCAGCTGTTGCAGCCGCTCGAGGTTTATGACGATCTTCGTCGCGGGCTCCGAGCCCGACGGCACGCGGCCCTCGGGCAGCAGCTCGGCGACGGGTACCCCGTAGAAGTCGGCGAGCTCGGCCAGCTTCTGGACGGTCACCGCCCGGTCCCCGCGCTCGTACGAGCCGACGACGACGGCTTTCCACCGTCCTCCCGACTTCTGCTCGACGCCGTGTAATGACAGCCCCTGCTGCTGCCGGATGGCCCGGAGCTTGCTTCCGAGCGCCTTGGCGTAGTCGCCCATCTGGCGATCCCCTCATTCGATCTGGACGTACGGCCGCGGGGCCCCGACATCCGTGTGTGCTCTGCTCTGTGGTGGAGCCGACACCCTGGGCCTACCGACTGCCTGCTCCGGCTGGTCCCCCCGCCGCCGTGACCATCCGTGAGCCAGCTGATCAATACGGAGAGTAATCATGCGCCTGTCTGCGTCAGTGGGTCAAGTTCACCCATGGCCTCGGTGCGGCGAGCGCGGCTTCTCCACCTGAACGGCTGATCGACGTCCCGGTTCAGCGGTGTTCGCGAGTCGGCCACCGGACCGGCGATCCGCCGCCTGTGATGCTGGCGATTCCGGGCGGATTCGACCGGGTGCTCCCGGGCCGACGCTGCTAGCGTGACCGCGACACCATCCTTTAACCCCGTCCGGTGAGGCGGGAAAGGAGCGAGCCTCGTGGCGACCGACCGCCGCGGGGACGGAGGTGGCGCGAGCAGCGGCGGTAGTGACCGCGAGCTGCTGGGCGCCGCCGATGTCACCCGCACCATTGCGCGTATCGCGCATCAGATCATCGAGAAGACCGCGGGTGGCGAGGAGGTCGTCCTCATCGGCATCCCGACCCGCGGCACCGTGCTGGCCCGCAGACTGGCCGCCGCGATCGCCGAGTTCGGCGGCGCCGCGCCGGCGGTCGGCTGGCTGGACCCCACGCTCTACCGCGACGACCTGCGCCGCAAACCCACCCGCGCCCTCGAGGACACCGACCTCCCCGAGGGTGGGCTCGACGACCGGCTCGTCGTGCTCGTCGACGACGTGCTGATGTCCGGGCGTACCGTCCGCGCGGCCCTCGACGCGCTCGCCGACCACGGCAGGCCGCGCGCGGTTCAGCTCGCCGTCCTGGTCGACCGCGGCCACCGCGAGCTTCCGATCCGCGCCGACTACGTCGGCAAGAATGTGCCGACCGCGCGCAGTGAGCAGATCCTGGTGTTCCTCGACGAGATCGACGGCGTCGACGGCGTCGCCCTGCGGCGGGACGTGGACGCGTGAGGCATCTGCTGAGCGTCACCGACCTCGACGCCGCGGCCGCGACAGCGCTGCTGGACACCGCCGACCGGCTCAAGCAGGCACTGCTCGGCCGGGAGGTCCGCAAGCTGCCCACGCTGCGTGGACGCACCGTCATCACGATGTTCTACGAGGACTCCACCCGGACCCGGGTGTCCTTCGAGGTCGCGGGCAAATGGATGAGCGCCGACACCGTCAACGTCAGCGCGCGCGGCTCCTCGGTGGGCAAGGGGGAGTCGTTGCGGGACACCTCCCTGACGCTCTCGGCGATGGGTGCGGACTGTGTGATCGTTCGTCATCCGGCCTCGGGTGCGGCCCACCGCCTGGCGAGCTGGATGGATCGGGAGGCGACGGGCGGCCACAGCGACGCCGCAGGCCACACCGCCATCGTCAACGCGGGGGACGGCACCCACGAGCACCCCACGCAGGCGCTGCTCGACGCGGCCACGCTGCGCGACCGGCTCGGCTCCGTCGCCGGGCGGCGGATCGGCATCGTCGGCGACGTGCTGCACAGCCGGGTCGCCCGCTCGAACGTGTTCCTGCTGGCCATCCTGGGCGCGGAGGTCGTCCTCGTCGCGCCGCCGACGCTGCTGCCGATCGGGGTCGAACAGTGGCCCTGCCGGATCTCGCACGAGATCGACGCCGAGCTGCCCACGCTCGACGCGGTGATGACGCTGCGCGTGCAGGCCGAGCGGATGCACGGCGCGTTCTTCCCCTCCGCGCGCGAGTACGCGATCGGCTACGGGCTGTCCGACGAACGGGCGGCCAAACTCCCCGAACACGCCGTCGTGATGCATCCCGGCCCGATGGTGCGCGGCATGGAGATCGCGCCCTCGGTGGCGGACTCCGTGCGCTCGGCGATCCTGGCCCAGGTCCGCAACGGGGTGCACGTGCGGATGGCCGTCCTCTACCACCTGCTTGCGGGGGCACCCGAATGACGCGAACCCACCCCGCCGCGAACCGGAACGGAGCGAACGTGCCCGACCTGCTGATCCGCAACGCCCGTCCGTACGGCGAGGACGCCGTCGACGTGCGGGTCGAGAACGGCGTCATCGCCGAGATCGGCGTCGGCCTCGACGCGTCCGGCGGCGCCGAGGTTCTCGACGCCGACGGGCTGGTGTTGCTGCCCGGCTTCGTCGACCTGCACGTGCACCTGCGCGAACCCGGTGGCGAGGAGTCCGAGACCATCGAGTCGGGCTCGCGGGCCGCCGCCCTCGGTGGGTTCACCGCCGTGTTCGCGATGCCCAACACCAACCCGGTGGCCGACACCGAGGTCGTCGTCGAACACGTGCACCGGCGGGGCGCCGAGGTCGGGTTGGTCGACGTGCACCCCGTCGGCGCGGTCACCGTCGGGCTGGAAGGCACCAAGCTCGCCGAGCTCGGCAGCATGGCGCGCTCGCGGGCGCAGGTCAGGATGTTCTCCGACGACGGCCGGTGCGTGAACGACCCGCTGATCATGCGCAGGGCGCTGGAGTACGCCTCGGCGCTGGGGGTGGTGATCGCCCAGCATGCCGAGGATCATCGGCTGACGGCCGGGGCACAGGCGCACGAAGGGGTGGTGGCCTCCCGGCTGGGTCTTTCCGGCTGGCCGGCCGCCGCCGAGGAGACGATCGTCGCCCGCGACTGTGCGCTGGCCCGCGACGCGAACGCGGCGCTGCACGTCTGCCACGTGTCCTCGGCGTACACCATCGACGTGCTGCGCGCGGCCAAGACGGCGGGGGTGCGGGTCTCCGCGGAGGTCACCCCGCATCATCTTCTGCTCACCGATGCGGCGCTCACCGGCTACGACCCCGTCCACAAGGTCAACCCGCCGCTGCGTACCGCCGCCGACACCAAGGCGATGCGCGAGGCGTTGGCCGAGGGCGTCATCGATGTCGTGGCCACCGACCACGCCCCGCATGCCGCGCAGTACAAGGACACCGAATGGGCCGCGGCCCGCCCCGGGATGCTCGGGCTGCAGACGGCGCTGTCGGTGCTGGTGCACACGATGGTCGAGCCCGGCCTGCTCGACTGGCACGGCGTCGCCCGGGTGCTGTCGCAGCGGCCCGCCCAGATCGCCGGGCTGTCCGACCAGGGCCGCCCGATCGCGGTCGGCGAGCCGGCGAACCTGACCCTCATCGACCCGGACGACCAGTGGACCGTGCGTGGCGCGGCCCTGGAGAGCATCGCGGCGAACACGCCCTACGACGGCATGCGCCTGCCCGCGACGGTGCGGGCGACGGTGCTGCGCGGCCGGATCACCGCGCGCGACGGGAAGGTCCAGCAGTCATGAACCAGCCCGCGTTCCTGGTCCTCGAGGACGGACGGATCTTCCGGGGCGAGGCGTACGGCGCCACCGGGCAGGCCCTCGGCGAGGCCGTCTTCACCACCGCCATGACGGGCTACCAGGAGACCCTCACCGATCCGTCCTACCACCGCCAGATCGTGGTGCAGACCGCGCCCCAGATCGGCAACACCGGATGGAACGACGAGGACGACGAGTCGAGTCGGATCCACGTCGCGGGCTACGCGGTGCGCGACCCGGCCCGCAGGCCGTCGAACTGGCGGTCGCGCCGCTGCCTCGATGAGGTGCTCACCGAACAGGGCATCGTCGGCGTCGCGGGCCTGGACACCCGCGCGGTCGTGCGGCATCTGCGCGAACGCGGCGCGATGCGGGCCGGGGTCTTCTCGGGAGATGTGCTCGCCCCCGACGACGAACTGCTGGAACGGGTGCGCGCAAGCCCTCCGATGGCCGGTGCCAGCCTCTACGGTGCCGTCACCACCCGCGAGCCCTATGTCGTCCCCGCCGTCGGCGAGAAGCGGTTCACCGTCGCGGCGCTCGACGTGGGGATCAAGCTGAACACCCCGCGGATGCTCGCCGCGCGCGGCGTCGAGGTGCATGTGCTGCCCGCCTCGAGCTCCATCGAGGACGTGCTGGCGCTCGGCGCCGACGGGTTCTTCCTGTCCAACGGCCCCGGAGACCCCGCCACCGCCGACGAGCCGGTCGAGCTGACCCGCCAGGTGCTCGAGCGGCGGATCCCGCTGTTCGGCATCTGCTTCGGCAACCAGATCCTCGGCCGCGCGCTGGGCAGGGGTACCTACAAGATGCGCTACGGCCACCGCGGCATCAACATCCCGGTCATCGAGCACGCCACCGGCCGGGTGGCGATCACCTCGCAGAACCACGGGTTCGCCGTCGAGGGCGAGGCGGGGGAACGGTTCGACACCCCGTTCGGCCCCGCCCTGATCACCCACACCTGCGCCAACGACGGCACCGTCGAGGGCCTCGCGGGCGAGGCCTTTCCCGCGTTCAGCGTGCAGTACCACCCCGAGGCCGCGGCGGGCCCGCACGACGCCGCCGACCTGTTCGACAGATTCGTCGCGCTGATGGCCGAGCGGCCGGTCGGCGGGCGGCACCGGCTCATCGAGGAGGGCTCCTGATGCCCCGTCGCGAGGACATCCGGCATGTCATGGTGATCGGTTCCGGACCGATCGTCATCGGACAGGCCTGCGAGTTCGACTACTCCGGGACCCAGGCCTGCCGGGTGCTGCGCGCCGAGGGCATCCGGGTCTCGCTGGTCAACTCCAACCCGGCGACGATCATGACGGACCCGGAGTTCGCCGACGCCACCTATGTCGAGCCGATCACGCCCGAGTTCGTCGAGCAGATCATCGCGGTCGAACGGCCCGACGCGTTGCTGGCGACCCTCGGCGGGCAGACCGCCCTCAACACGGCGGTCGCGCTGCACGAGAAGGGTGTGCTGGCCCGCTACGGCGTGGAGCTGATCGGTGCGGACATCGACGCCATCCAGCGCGGCGAGGACCGGCTGAAGTTCAAGGAGATCGTGCAGGCCGTCGGCGGCGACGTGCCGCGTTCGGCGGTCTGCCACTCCATGGACGAGGTGCGCACCGCGGTCGCGGAGCTCGGGCTTCCGGTGGTCATCCGGCCCTCGTTCACGATGGGCGGGCTCGGCTCCGGAATGGCGCACACCGACGACGACCTGGAGCGGCTGGCCGGCGCGGGGCTCGCCGCCTCCCCGGTGCACGAGGTGCTGATCGAGGAGTCCGTGCTCGGCTGGAAGGAGTACGAGCTCGAGCTGATGCGCGACGCCGCGGACAACGCGGTCGTCATCTGCTCCATCGAGAACCTCGACCCGATGGGCGTGCACACCGGGGACTCGATCACCGTGGCCCCGGCGATGACCCTGACCGACCGCGAGTACCAGCGGATGCGCGACCTGGGCATCGCGGTGCTGCGCGCGGTCGGCGTCGACACCGGGGGATGCAACATCCAGTTCGCGGTCCATCCCGACACCGGCAGGCTGGTCGTGATCGAGATGAACCCGAGGGTGTCGCGGTCCTCGGCGCTGGCGTCGAAGGCAACCGGTTTCCCGATCGCGAAGATCGCGGCCAAGCTCGCGATCGGCTACACCCTCGACGAGATCCGCAACGACATCACCGGGGAGACCCCGGCGGCCTTCGAACCGACGCTCGACTACGTCGTGGTGAAGGTGCCGCGGTTCGCGTTCGAGAAGTTCCCGGGCGCCGACCCCGAGCTGACCACGACGATGAAGAGCGTCGGCGAGGCGATGGCGCTGGGCCGGTCGTTCCAGGAGGCGCTGGGCAAGGCGCTGCGCTCGATGGAGACGTCCCGGGCCGGCTTCTGGACCGCCCCCGACCCCGCCGAACCGGTGGATCTCGCCATCCCCACCGACGGCCGGATCTACGCCGTCGAACGCGCGCTGCGCGAGGGCCGCAGCGTCGACGAGGTGGCGGCCCGCTCGGGCATCGACCCGTGGTTCCTCGATCAGATCGCCCTGCTCACCGAGCTGCGGACCGAGGTGGTCGAGGCCGCGGTGCTCGACGCGGCACTGCTGCGCCGGGCCAAGCGGGCCGGTCTGTCGGACCGGCAGATCGCCGCGCTGCGGCCCGAGTTCGCGGGCGAGGACGGGGTGCGGACCCTGCGGCACCGGCTGGGCATCCGGCCCGTCTACAAGACGGTCGACACCTGCGCCGCCGAGTTCGCCGCCAGGACGCCCTACCACTACAGCGCGTACGAGACCGATCCCGCCGCCGAGTCCGAGATCGCGCCGCAGACCGCCAAGCCCAAGGTGATCATCCTCGGTTCGGGGCCCAACCGGATCGGGCAGGGCATCGAGTTCGACTACTCCTGTGTGCACGCGGTGATGGCGCTGCGCGAGGCCGGGTTCGAGACCGTGATGGTCAACTGCAACCCGGAGACGGTCTCGACCGACTACGACACCGCCGACCGGCTCTACTTCGAACCGTTGACCTTCGAGGACGTGCTCGAGGTCGTGCACGCCGAACAGCGGTCCGGGACCGTCGCCGGCGTCATCGTGCAGCTCGGCGGGCAGACCCCGCTCGGGCTGGCGCAGCGGCTGACCGCCGCGGGCGTCCCGGTCGTCGGCACGTCGGCGGCGGCGATCGACCTCGCCGAGGACCGCGGGGCCTTCGGCGAGGTGCTGCGCCGCGCGAAGCTGCCTGCGCCCGCGTTCGGCACCGCGACGAGTTACGAGCAGGCCCGGGAGATCGCCGAACGCATCGGCTACCCGGTGCTCGTGCGGCCGTCCTACGTGCTCGGCGGGCGGGGTATGGAGATCGTCTACGACGACGAGTCGCTGGCCGGGTACATCTCGCGGGCCACGGCGATCAGCCCGGAACGACCGGTCCTCGTCGACCGGTTTCTCGACGACGCCATCGAGATCGACGTCGACGCGCTGTGCGACGGCACCGAGGTGTTCATCGGCGGGGTGATGGAGCACATCGAGGAGGCCGGGGTGCACTCCGGTGACTCGTGCTGCACCCTGCCGCCGATCACGCTCGGCCGTTCGGTGCTCGCGGCCGTCCGCCGGTCCACCGAGGCGATCGCGCACGGCGTCGGGGTACGCGGGTTGCTGAACGTGCAGTACGCGCTGCACGGCGAGACGCTTCACGTACTCGAGGCCAACCCGCGGGCGTCGCGGACGGTGCCGTTCGTGTCGAAGGCGACCGCGGTGCCGCTGGCCAAGGCCGCGGCCCGGATCATGCTCGGGGCCACGATCGCCGAGCTGCGGGCGGAGGGGTTGCTGCCCGCGTCCGGCGACGGCGGCGAGGGCTCGCCCGACGCGCCGGTCGCGGTCAAGGAGGCCGTGCTGCCGTTCAACCGGTTCCGGCTGCCGAGCGGTCAGGGCGTCGACCCGATCCTCGGCCCGGAGATGAAGTCGACCGGCGAGGTCATGGGCATCGATGCCGCGTTCGGCCCGGCGTTCGCGAAGTCCCAGGCAGCGGCCTACGGATCGCTGCCGGTCAAGGGCCGGGTCTTCGTCTCGCTGGCCGACCGGGACAAACGGGCCATGGTGTTCCCGGTCCGCAGGCTCGCGGACCTGGGTTTCGAGGTGCTGGCCACCGAGGGCACCGCCGATGTGCTGCGCCGCAACGGAATCGTGGTCACGGTGGTGCGCAAGCACTCGGAGCGCGAGGCGGGCGAGACGATCGTCGACCGCATCCTCGCCGGGGAGGTCGACGCGATCGTCAACACCCCGTACGGCAACGCCGGCCCGCGGGTGGACGGCTACGAGATCCGCGCGGCCGCGGTGTC
The DNA here is from genome assembly GCF_042658695.1 of Pseudonocardia hispaniensis. NCBI lineage: Bacteria > Bacillati > Actinomycetota > Actinomycetes > Pseudonocardiales > Pseudonocardiaceae > Pseudonocardia > Pseudonocardia hispaniensis. Next base: position 67,105 of record NZ_JBHSQW010000016.1, read on the forward strand.
CCGCGGGGTGCCGTGCATGACCACCGTCCAGGGTGCCGCGGCCGCGGTGCAGGGCATCGAGGCGTTGATCAAGGGCAGCCTCGGGGTCCGGTCCTTGCAGGACGCCCACCGGGCGCTGCGGACGGCCCACCCGTGACCTCGCGGCGATCGTTCGGCGAGCGACTGGTGGCCGCGGTCGAGGCGTACGGGCCGCTGTGCGTCGGGATCGACCCGCATCCGGGGCTGTTGGCCGCCTGGGGTCTCGCCGACGACGCCGCCGGGCTGGAGCGGTTCGCGATGACCGCCCTGGAGGCCCTCGGCGGGCACGTCGCGGTGGTCAAACCGCAGTCGGCGTTCTTCGAACGGCACGGCGCGGCCGGTGTCGCGGTGCTCGAGCGGCTACTCGCGGCGACGGCCCAGACCGGCACGCTCAGCCTGCTCGATGTCAAGCGCGGCGACATCGGCTCGACGATGGACGGCTACGCCGACGCCTACCTTCGGGTGGGCGCCCCGTTGGCCGCCGATGCGGTCACGCTCTCGCCCTACCTGGGTCTCGGCTCGCTCGCCCCGGCGCTGCGGGTGGCGGGCGAGGCGGGCCGCGGGGTCTTCGTGCTGGCCCGGACCTCCAATCCGGAGGGGGCCGAGGTGCAGTTGGCCGACCGGGCGGGCCGGTCGGTCGCCCAGGCGATCGTCGATGGCGTCGCCGCGCTCAACGCCGGAGTGACGCCACTGGGCCACGTGGGGGTGGTCGTCGGAGCCACCGACGCCCACGGACTCGCTCTCGGTGAGCTCAACGGTGCCGTACTTGCGCCCGGCATCGGTGCTCAGGGGGCCGGCCCCGGCGACGTCGCGGCGCGCTTCGCCGGGGCCGGCGGCCTGGTGCTGCCCTCGGCGTCACGCTCGGTGCTGGGCGCCGGTCCCGACCCGGGGGCGGTGCGCGCGGCCGCCCTGGCGCTGGGCAACGAGATCGCCCGCGAGAACTCCACGGCCGGGCGGTCCGGCGGGGGGCGCCCATGACACGATCTGGGCACGGCGAGGGGGGCGCACCTCGAAAGCCACTGGTGGACCCCAGTTGACGGGCCGCCGGTGCGGCTGAGTACGTTCGTCCGGGAGTCAGCGGGTAATCCGCTGGGTCCGAGGATTCACCGGATGTTTGCACGACCGAAATACCACCACCGAAAGACGGAGGAGACCGTGGCCCTTCCCCAGCTGACCGAGGAACAGCGAGCAGCCGCGCTGGAGAAGGCCGCGGCCGCCCGCCGCGCCCGGGCAGAGCTGAAGGACCGGCTCAAGCGCGGCGGAACGACTCTTCAGGAGGTGCTGACCCAGTCCGACTCCGACGAGGTGCTCGGCAAGATGAAGGTGTCGGCGCTGCTGGAGGCGATGCCCGGCGTGGGCAAGGTCCGTGCCGCCCAGATCATGGAGCGGCTGGAGATCGCGCCGAGCCGGCGGCTGCGCGGGCTCGGTGACCGGCAGCGCAAGGCGCTGCTGGCCGAGTTCGACCAGTGAGCAGGCGGGCGAACGCACCATCGGACAGCAGCGGTCGCCGGGTCACGCCGCCGATCCCCGGAGAGGCTGCGTGAGCGGTGGCCCCACCCGGCCCCGACCCCCACGTGGCCGGCTGGTCGTGCTGGCCGGCCCCTCAGGGGTAGGCAAGAGCAGCGTCGTCGCTCAGCTGCGCGCGGAACTGCCCGAGCTGTACTTCAGCGTCTCCGCGACGACCCGGTCACCCCGCGTCGGCGAGGTCGACGGCCGGGACTACCGGTTCGTCTCGGCCGCGGAGTTCGACGACCTCATCGCCAGGGGTGAGCTGCTCGAATGGGCCGAGATCCACGGTGGGTTGCAGCGCTCCGGAACTCTGCGGGCCCCGATCGAACGCGAGCTCGCGGCCGGGCGGCCCGTGCTCGCGGAGGTCGATCTGCAGGGTGCCCGGGCGATCAAGGCCGCGCTTCCGGAGGCCGTGACGGTGTTCCTGGAGCCGCCGTCGTTCGAGGAGCTGGCGCGGCGGCTCACCGGCCGCGGCACCGAGTCCTCGGCCGAGCTGGCACGCCGGCTGGAGACCGCTCGCGTGGAGCTGGCGGCACGTGACGAGTTCGACGTGGCCGTCGTGAGCGACGACCTGCGGTCGGTCACCGCACGGTTGGTAGGATTACTGGTCGACCGCGCCTCGCCGCCGGGCGCGGACCCCGATCTCTCTCCTCAGGAGTCTCTCCAGTGAGTATGCCGCTGACCGGCGCGGATTCCGGTTTCACGCCCGAAGGCATCACCAACCCGCCGATCGACGAACTGCTCGACAAGGTGTCGTCGAAGTACGCACTCGTCATCTACGCGGCCAAGCGTGCCCGCCAGATCAACGACTACTACTCGCAGCTGGGCGAGGGCCTGCTCGAGTACGTCGGTCCGCTCGTCGAGCCGGGCCCGCGCGAGAAGCCGCTCTCGATCGCCATGCGGGAGATCCAGGCCGGCCTGCTCGAGCACGTCGAGGGCGAGTAGGTACCCGTGACCGGCCCCCGGGTCCTGCTGGGAGTCGCCGGGGGCATCGCGGCCTACAAGAGCGCCGAGCTCCTGCGGCGGCTCACCGAGTCCGGCCATCACGTCCGCGTGCTGCCGACGGTCGCGGCACTGGAGTTCGTCGGTGCCGCGACCTTCGAGGCGTTGTCCGGCCAGCCGGTGCACACCGGCGTCTTCACCGACGTACCCGCGGTGCCGCATGTGAAGCTCGGTCAGGAGGCCGACCTCGTCGTCGTCGCTCCGGCCACCGCCGACCTGCTGGCGAGGGCCGCGCACGGCCGCGCCGACGACCTGCTCACCGCCGCCCTGCTCACGGCCCGGTGCCCGGTGCTGTTCGCCCCGGCCATGCACACCGAGATGTGGGAGCACCCGGCGACCCGGGACAACGTGGCGTTGCTGCGGTCCCGGGGTGTCGTCGTGCTCGAACCGGCATCCGGACGGCTGACGGGCAAGGACACCGGTCCCGGCCGGATGCCCGACGCCGCCGAGATCGCCGAGCTGGCGCGGTTGCTGCTGGAACGGCCCGACGCGCTGCCCCGCGACCTCGAGGGTCGCCGGGTGGTCGTCTCCGCCGGCGGCACCCGCGAGCCGCTCGATCCGGTGCGGTTCCTCGGGAACCGCTCCTCCGGCCGGCAGGGATATGCGCTGGCCAGGGTGGCCGCCCAGCGCGGCGCGTCGGTGACCTTGGTGGCCGCGCACACCGCGGACCTCGGCGACCCGGCGGCCGTGGAGGTGGTGCGGGTCGGCTCGGCCGCGCAGCTGCGCGAGGCGATGCTCGCGGCGGTGCCGGGCGCGGACGCGGTGGTGATGTCCGCGGCGGTGGCCGACTTCCGGCCCGTCGGGGTCGCTTCGGACAAGATCAAAAAGACCGGCGCGGAGCCGGACCCGCTGGTGTTGACGAAGAACCCGGACATCCTCGTGGAGCTCGTCAAGAACCGGGAGCCGGGTCAGGTCATCGTCGGCTTCGCGGCGGAGACGGGCGACTCCTCGGGCGATGCGCTGTTCCACGGGCGGCACAAGTTGGCGCGCAAGGGGTGCGACCTGCTCGTGGTCAACGCCGTCGGCGACGGCAAGGCGTTCGAGGTGCCGGACAACGCGGGCTGGCTGCTGGGCGCCGACGGCACCGAGACCGAACTCGCCCGCGGTTCGAAGGCCCTGCTCGCCTCCCGGCTCTGGGACGCCGTTCACGCCCGGCTGTGAGTGCGTCACAGTGTTCTGACACTGTGCCGCACTCACAGCCGGTTCCGATCAGGGGATCAGGGCGCCGATGGGGGAGCGGGCCGGCTCGCGCTCGGCGGGCGGCGCGGGGGCGTCGGCCTGCGGAGCCTCGGTCGGGGTGACGGTTGCCGGCGCGGGCTGAGCCGAGGGCTGGGGGGTCGGCTGCGGGGCGGGTCGCGGCTGGGGCGTCGTCGGCGCGACGGTGGGCGTGGCGCTCGGGGCGACCTGGCGCCGTTGGGTGCTCGCCGGGGCGCTGGTCGGAGCCGGACCACCGGGCGTGGCCCGCGAGGAGCGCTCGGTCGACACGTACTGCTCGGCCGACCAGCCGTGCAGGTTCGTGAGGTGGACGAAACCGTTGCGCCGCTCGCCCACGGTCACCTCGGTGCCCCGCTCACACACCGCGACGATGCGGGCGGTCGGGCTCGGTTCCGCGCGGACGTTGACAGTGTCGGTGCACCGGCCCTGCTCGGCGGCGGAGGCAGTGCCGACGGCCAGTGCCATCACCGTGGCCGCCCCGACCGCGACCAGCCCGCCGGTGACAGCGGCCGCCCGGCCCGGTCGTTGCAACCAGTTCATCCGAAAACCTCCGTTCGATGGGGACGTCACCAGGACCAACGAGCGCGTGCGGGACCGATTCGCCACTGGCTCGGACATCACCGGAAGCGGTGAGATCCGGTGAGCTCGCGGCAGGTTCGTCACCCACGGTCACCGTTCACAGGGCGGTGGCCGTCGGCACCACCGTGGAGTCGACTAGGCTCGTCGAGCACAGATCGGCCGAGGCGAGGATGGGGTAGCGCGTGGCGAACGTGGGTCGGCGATTGTTCACCAGCGAGTCGGTGACCGAAGGGCACCCGGACAAGATGTGTGACGCGATCAGCGACTCCATCCTCGACGCGCTCCTGGAGAAGGACCCACGAAGCCGTGTCGCGGTCGAGACCCTGGTCACCACGGGGCAGGTGCACGTCGCCGGGGAGGTCACCACCCGCTCGTACGTCGACATCCCGACGCTGGTGCGGGACAAGATCCTCGAGATCGGCTACGACTCGTCGGCCAAGGGCTTCGACGGGAACTCCTGCGGGGTGAACGTCGCGATCGGTGCGCAGTCGGCCGATATCGCCCAGGGCGTCGACACCGCGTACGAGGCGCGCGTCGAGCAGGACCAGGACGAGATCGCCCAGCAGGGCGCGGGCGACCAGGGCCTGATGTTCGGCTACGCCAACACCGACACCCCGGAGCTGCTGCCGCTGCCGATCGCGCTCGCGCACCGGATGGCCCGGCGGCTGGCCGAGGTCCGCAAGACCGGTGTGCTGCCCTACCTGCGCCCGGACGGCAAGACGCAGGTCACGATCGAGTACGACGGCGACCGGGCCGTGCGGGTCGACACCGTCGTGGTCTCCAGCCAGCACGCCGCCGACATCGACCTGGACGCGCTGCTGGGCCCCGACATCCGCGAGCACGTCGTGGTCCCGGAGCTGGAGCGGGCCGGGCTCGATGCGAGCGGGATGCGGCTGCTGGTCAACCCGACCGGCCGGTTCGTCGTCGGCGGACCGATGGGTGATGCCGGGCTGACCGGCCGGAAGATCATCGTCGACACCTACGGCGGGTTCGCCCGCCACGGTGGCGGGGCGTTCTCCGGAAAGGACCCCTCGAAGGTCGACCGTTCGGCCGCCTACGCGATGCGGTGGGTGGCCAAGAACGCGGTGGCCGCGGGCCTGGCCGACCGCATCGAGGTGCAGGTCGCCTACGCCATCGGCAAGGCCGCGCCGGTGGGCTTGTTCGTGGAGACCTTCGGCACCGAACACGTCGACCCCGTGAAGATCCAGATGGCCGTCACCGAGGTCTTCGACCTGCGCCCGGCCGCGATCATCCGCGATCTCGACCTGCTCCGCCCGATCTACGCCCAGACCGCCGCCTACGGTCACTTCGGCCGCACCGACGTCGAGTTGCCGTGGGAGAGCACCGCACGCGCCGACGCGCTGAAGGCGGTCGCCGGCCTGTGAGCCGCCTGCCGCGGCGAGGCCGGGGCTGAGTGTCGGGGAGGGGTGCGAGGCTGTCGGTGACCCTGTCGGCCGGCGAGCGCTCTGCACGCGCTGGAGGCGAGATGACGCGCGCTTCCCGTACCCGCGGTGAATGGCGACCCGCCCCGGCCCTGTCCGTCGCCCGGGTCGCGGTGGACGTCCCGCTCGCCCATCTCGACCGGCCGTTCGACTACCGCGTCCCCAGTCATCTCGACGACGAGGCCGTGCCCGGCGTTCGGCTGAGGGTGCGTTTTGCGGGCCGGCTGGTCGACGGCTACCTGCTCGAGCGGGTCCAGGAGTCCGGCCACGGCGGGCGACTGGCCTGGATCGATCGGGTCGTCTCGCCGGAACCGGTGCTCACCGCCGAGGTCGCCGCCCTGTGCCGGGCGGTCGCCGACCGATATGCGGGGCTGCTGTGCGACGTGCTGCGCCTCGCCGTCCCGCCGCGGCACGCCGCGGTGGAGGCCGAGCCGTCGCCCGACGTGGCTGTGGCGCCATCCCTGGACGCGCTCGACCGCTCCGGATGGTCTCGCTACCCGCGTGGGCCCGCGCTGCTGCGCGCACTGGAGCAGGGGCGTGCCGCGCATGCGGTGTGGCAGGCGCTGCCGGGAGAGGCGTGGGCCGACCGGCTGGCCGAGGCCGCGGCCGCCACCGCGGCCGGTGGGCGCAGCGCCCTGCTGGTGGTGCCCGACCAGCGCGACGTCGACGCGCTGCAGGCGGCCTGCGAGGCGCGGATCGGCGCCTGCGGTGTGGTCGCGCTCACCGCCGAGCTCGGTCCGGCCGAGCGCTACCGGCGGTGGCTCGCGGTGCGCCGCGGTGCGGTCCGGGTGGTCGTCGGAACGCGGTCCGCGGCGTTCGCGCCGTTGCACGATCTCGGCCTGCTCGTGGTCTGGGACGACGGTGACGACCTCCACGCCGAGCCGCGCGCGCCGTATCCGCACGTCCGGGACGTCCTGATGCTCCGCGCGCACGCCGTCACCGCGGCGTTGCTGGTCGGTGGGACGGCGCGAACAGCGGAGGCCCACCTGCTCGTCGAGTCGGGGTGGGCCCGCGAGGTGGTCGCCGACCGGGCCACCGTCCGCGCCGCGATGCCCCGCGTCATCGCGATCGGCGAGACCGACGGGCAGCTCGCGAGAGATCCCCAGGCGCGCGTGGCGCGGATGCCCTCGGTCGCGTTCGAGGCGGGCCGGGCGGCGCTGGCCGCCGGACGTCCGGTGCTGGTCCAGGTGCCGCGTGGCGGTTACCTGCCGTGGCTGGCCTGCGCCCAGTGCCGGGAGACGGCCCGGTGCCGGCACTGCGCCGGTCCGCTGGCCGTCCCGGCCGCGGCGCAGCGGGGTGGGGACGGCTCGCCCGGACCGGCGCACTGCCGGTGGTGCGGGCGCGCCGAACCAGGATTCCGCTGCGGAGCGTGCGGTTCACGGCGGCTGAGGGCCAACGTCGTCGGGGCGCGCCGCACCGCCGAGGAACTCGGCCGGGCGTTCCCGGGTGTCCCGGTGCGCTCCTCCGGCGGGGGAGCGGCCGTGCTCGACCGGATCCGGGCGCAGCCGGAGCTCGTCGTGGCGACACCCGGCGCGGAGCCGCCCGCCGACGGTGGGTACGGCGCCGCGCTGCTGGTCGACGGATGGGCCATGCTCGCCCGGCCCGACCTACGGGTGGTCGAGGAGACGCTGCGCCGGTGGCTCGCGGCCGCCGCGCTCGTCGTGCCGCACGCCGAGGGTGGCCGGGTCGTGGTGATGGCCGATTCCGCGCTGCCGACGGTGCAGGCGCTCGTCCGGTGGGATCCGGCGGGGCATGCGGCCGCGGAGCTGCGGTCCCGTGCCGAGGTGGGCTTCCCGCCCGCGGTGCGGATGGCGGCCGTCGAGGGCAGCGCAGGCGCGGTCGCGGAGGTGCTGGCGTGCGGTGAGCTCGCCCGACTGGCCGGGGTCGAGGTGCTCGGCCCGGTCGAGATCGGTGCCGACCCCGGCACCGGCGTCGACCCCGGTGTCGAGGTGCGGGAGCGTGCGCTGCTGCGGGTCCCGCGGGCGCAGGGGCGGGCGCTGGCCGCGGCGCTGGCCGCCGCGCAGGCGGCCCGTACCGCGCGCAAGGCGTCCGACCCGGTGCGGGTGCGGGTGGATCCGCAGGAGATCGGTTGACCGGTCGTCCGGGGCGGGCGAGGTGATCGCCGGACGAGTCCGGACCCGGCCCCGTGGCAGAATCGACGTGTCGTCCGTCGCCCGCATCGAGGAGATCCGTGTCCGTCCAGCCCGTCCGGCTCTTCGGCGACCCCGTGCTGCGCACCCCGGCGGAGGCGGTCACGACCTTCGACGCCGAACTGCGCAAGCTCGTCGCCGATCTCACCGACACCATGAATGCCGAGGGTGGGGCCGGTCTCGCCGCGCCGCAGATCGGGGTGGGCCTGCGCGTGTTCACCTACAACGTGGACGGCTTCTCCGGGCATCTGGTCAACCCGAGCTTCGATCCGGTCGGCGACGAGGAGCAGATCGGCCCGGAGGGCTGCCTGTCGATCCCCGAACTGCGCTGGGACTGTCGACGGCACCTGCACGTCGTCGCGCACGGCTGGAACATGCACGGTGAACCGGTCACGGTCGAGGGTAGTGAGCTGGTGGCCCGCTGCATCCAGCACGAGACGGATCACCTCGACGGGGTGCTGTTCATCGACCGGCTGGATCCGCAGACGCGCAAGCAGGCGATGGCCGAGATCCGCGCCGCCCGCTGGTTCGGCACGCCGGAGCCGGTGGTCAAGGTCAGCCCGCACCCCCTGTTCGGGAAGGCGCGCTAGTGCGGCTGCTGTTCGCCGGTACCCCGGAGCCGGCGGTGCCGGCTCTGCGGGCGCTGCTCGACTCGCCGCGCCACCGGGTCGTCGGCGTGCTGACCAGGCCCGACGCTCCAGCCGGCCGGGGCCGTAGGCTGATGCGCTCCCCGGTCGGCGCGCTGGCCGACGAGGCGGGCATCCCGGTGCTCACCCCCGCCCGGCCGTCCGATCCGGCGTTCCTGGACACGCTGCGCGAACTCGCCCCGGACTGCTGTCCGGTGGTGGCCTACGGAGCGTTGGTGCCGCAGGCGGCCCTGGAGGTCCCGGTGAACGGCTGGGTCAACCTGCACTTCTCGTTGTTGCCCGCCTGGCGCGGTGCGGCACCCGTCCAGGCCGCGATCCGGTACGGCGACGACATCACCGGAGCCACCACCTTCCTGCTCCAGGAGGGCCTGGACACCGGTCCGATCTACGGCGTCGTCACCGAGACCGTGGGGGACACCGACACGGCCGGCGCGCTCCTGCAGCGGCTCGCGACCTCCGGTGCGCGGCTGCTCACGGCCACGATGGACGGCATCGAGGACGGCACCATGGTGGCCCACCCCCAGCCCGCCGAGGGTGTTTCGCACGCGCCGAAGGTGACCGTGGCCGATGCCCGCGTCGACTGGACGGCGCCGGCCGTGGTGACCGACCGGCTCGTCCGGTCCGTCACCCCGGAACCGGGCGCCTGGACCACCTTCCGCGACGGGCGTCTGGGGCTCGGTCCGGTCCGCCCGATCCGCACCGACCAGATCGAGCTCAAGCCCGGGGAGCTGCGCGCGCAGAAGCGTCGGGTGCTGGTCGGTACCGCCACGGTGCCCGTCGAGCTGGGTGAGGTCCGCCCGACGGGCAGGCGGGCGATGCCGGCGCCCGACTGGGCCCGCGGTGTCCGGATCGATCCGGGTGAGGTCCTGGTATGAGGGCGGTGCTGACGTGAGGTCCACCGGCGCCGCGGCGCAGACCCGATGAGCACGGCACGCGAGCCGCGCGGGCACGGGCGAAAGTCGCGACGGGGACGGCCCGACCAGCGGCACAACGCCGGGCCGCCGCGCCGTCGGCACGGCCCGGCGCGACCACCCGACGTCGACCCGGCCCGCCAGGCCGCATTCGAGCTGCTGACGGCCGTGCGGGAGCGGGATGCCTACGCCAACCTGGCGCTGCCTGCGATCCTGCGGCGCTACCGGCTGCATGACCGCGACGCCGCCCTGGCCACCGAGCTCGGCTACGGCACCCTGCGCACCCAGGGTCTGCTGGACGCGATCATCGAGGCCTGCACCGACCGGCCGATGAGCCACGTCGAGGCCCCGCTGCTCGACGCCCTGCGGCTCGGGGCGTACCAGCTGTTGCGAACCCGGATCCCGCCGCATGCCGCGGTCGACACCACCGTCGACCTCGTGCGCGGCCGGGCGGGCTCGCGGTCCGCGGGATTCGTCAACGCGATCCTGCGCCGAATCAGCCAGCGCGACGAAGCGGCCTGGGCGGCCGAGCTCGCGCCGCCCGCCGAGGAGGACGCCGTCGGCCACACGGCGTTCCGCCATGCCCATCCGCGGTGGATCGCCCAGGCATTCCTGGACGCGCTCGGGCCGGCGGGTCGGGCCGAGCTCGACGCCGCGCTGGCCGCCGACGACGCGCGGCCCGTGGTGCACCTGCTCGCCAGGCCGGGTGAGATCACCGCCGAGGAACTCGCCCTGGCCTGCGGCGGCGATCCCGCGCCCTACTCGCCGTACGGGGTTCATCTCGAGCCGGGAACCGGCGAGATCGGCGAGCTGGACGCGGTGGCCGAGGGGCTCGCCATCGTCCAGGACGAGGGCAGCCAGCTCGTCGCGCTGGGGCTCGCGCGGGCCGAACTCGACGGTCCCGACGAGGGACGCTGGCTCGACCTGTGCGCGGGTCCCGGCGGCAAGGCCGCGCTGCTGGGCGGGCTCGTCGGGCTCGACGGCGGCACTCTCGACGCGGTCGAACAGTCCGAGCACCGCGCCCAGCTGGTCCGCCGGGCCGTCGACGGGTTGCCGGTGACCGTGCACGTCGCCGACGGCCGCGCCGCGCCGCTGCCGGACGGCGCGTACGACCGGGTGCTGGTCGACGCGCCGTGCACCGGGCTCGGCGCGCTGCGCCGGCGGCCCGAGGCCCGCTGGCGGCGGCGGCCCGAGGACGTGCCGGGACTCGCCCGGTTGCAGCGCGAGCTGCTCGCCGCCGCGCTGCGTCATGTCCGCCCGGGCGGGGTCGTGGGATACGTCACGTGTTCGCCGCACCTGTCGGAGACCGTCGGGGTGGTGACCGGTGCGCTGCGCCGCCGCGACGACGTCGAGCAGCTGGACGCGCGGGACGTCCTGCCCGGTGTCCCCGGCCTCGGGCCCGGGCCATCGGTGCAGCTCTGGCCCCATCGGCACGGTACGGACGCGATGTTCCTCGCGCTGCTGCGCCGTTCGCGCTGATGATCGCGGTGCGGCGACGTCCGGGCCGGGCCCGCGAACCGGCGCCGCGGCGGCGTGGGACGGGTGGGTTCGTCGCGGCCGCAGGCGCAGTAACCTGCCTGACGTGCACCCTTTGATCGCCCCCAGCATTCTCTCGGCCGACTTCGCTCGGCTGGCCGATGACGTCGACGCGGTGACCGGTCCGTCCGGGCAGGGTGCCGACTGGGTGCATGTCGATGTGATGGACGCTCATTTCGTGCCGAACCTGACGATCGGGCTGCCGGTCGTCGAGTCGCTGCGCAAGGCCACCGCGCTCCCGCTGGACTGTCACCTGATGATCGAGGATCCGGACCGGTGGGCTCCCGGCTACGCCGAGGCGGGTGCGTACAACGTCACGGTGCACGTCGAGGCGGCGGCGGACCCCGTCATGCTGGCCAAGAACCTCCGTGCGGCCGGGGCGAAGGCCGGCCTGTCGCTCAAGCCCGACACCCCGCTCGAGGATCACCTCGACACCCTGCGGCACTACGACACCCTGCTGGTGATGAGCGTCGAGCCCGGCTTCGGTGGACAGCGCTTCCTGCCGCACGTCCTGGACAAGGTCCGGACCGCGCGACGCCTCGTGGACACCGGCCATCTGCAGGTGCTCCTGGAGATCGACGGCGGCATCAACGCCGACACCATCGAGGCGGCGGCCGATGCCGGGGTCGACTGCTTCGTCGCGGGCTCCGCGGTGTACTCCGCCGACGACCCCGGCCGCGCCGTGCGGGAGCTGCGGGCGCAGGTGCTGCGCGCCGCCCCGCACCGGTGGGTGAGATGACCAGATCGGTGGGCGCCCAGCTCCCCGAGGTCCCGCTGCCGCAGGCTCCGGCGCCCGCGGCGGATCCCGGGGGCGCGCGCATCGAGGAGGCGATGCGCCGCGCCCTGGCCGCGTCGATGCGGGTGCACGGCACGACCAGCCCGAATCCCCCGGTCGGCTGCGTGATCCTCGACCCGGCCGGCGATGTCGCGGGCGTGGGCGCGACCGCTCCACCCGGCGGTCCGCACGCCGAGATCGTCGCGCTGGCCGAGGCCGGGGGCCGCGCCGCGGGCGGCACCGCCGTGGTCACCCTCGAGCCGTGCGCGCACCACGGGCGCACCCCGCCCTGCACCACCGCCTTGATCGCAGCGGGCATCCGGGTCGTCCACGCCGCGGTGCCCGATCCGAACCCGCGTGCCGCGGGTGGCGCCACGGCGTTGCGGGAGGCGGGCGTGGCGGTCGTGTTCGGCCCGCTCGCCGACGAGGTCGGCCGCGGACCGCTGCGCGCGTGGTTGCACGCGGTGCGGACCGGGCGGCCGCATGTCACCTGGAAGTTCGCGGCCACCCTCGACGGCCGCAGCGCCGCCGCCGACGGCACCAGCCGGTGGATCACCGGTCCCGAGGCCCGGGCCCAGGTCCATGCGTTGCGTGCCACCGCCGATGCGATCGTTGTCGGGACCGGCACGGTGGTGGCCGACGATCCGGCCCTGACCGCGCGCCGTCCCGACGGGACCGCATATCCGCACCAGCCGCTGCGGGTGGTCGTCGGGTACCGCGACCTGCCCTGCGGTGCCCAGCTCGACACCCCCGACGTGCTGCATGTGCACAGCCATGACCCCGACGCGGTGCTCACCACGCTGAGCGAGCGCGGCGTCGTCGACGTGCTGCTGGAGGGCGGTCCGCGGGTGGCCGGCGCCTTTGTGGCGGCGGGTCGCGTGGACCGGGTGCTGGCCTATCTCGCTCCCGCGTTGCTGGGCGCGGGCCCGGCCGCGCTCGCCGAGGCCGGGGTGGGCACGATCGGTGACATCCGGCGGTTGCAGGTGGACGCGGTCCACCGGGTCGGCAGCGACGTCCTCATCGACGCCCGCCCATCCGAGAGGGGAAACCAGTAGATGTTCACCGGGATCGTTGAGGAGGTCGGCGAGATCGTCGACGTCCGGCAGAGCGAGGAGCTGGTCGTGCTGACCGTGCGCGGACCGGCGGTGTCGCAGGACGCGGCGCACGGCGACTCGATCGCGGTGAACGGCTGCTGTCTCACGGTGATCGACGACGAGGGAGCGTCCGGCGAGCTGTTCCGTCTGGAGCTGGTCCCCGAGACCCTCAAACGCACCTCCCTCGGAGCCGTCACCGCGGGGTCCAAGGTGAACCTGGAGCGGGCCGTCCCGGCCGGTGGCAGGCTCGGCGGGCATATCGTGCAGGGGCACGTCGACGGCGTCGGCGTGCTGGTGAGCCGAACCCCCGGAGAGCGCAGCGACGAGGTGCGGTTCAGCCTGCCCGGCGAGCTGTCCCGGTACGTCGTCGAGAAGGGTTCGATCGCGGTCGACGGCGTGTCCCTGACCGTCGCGGCCACCGATGGGGAGACCTTCTCGGTGGCGCTGATCCCGACGACGCTCGCCGATACCACCCTTGGCATGCGCAAACCAGGGGATACCGTCAATCTCGAGGTCGATGTCGTCGCCAAGTACGTCGAGCGGTTGGCCGCCGGGTACTTGGGCGGCTCAGGTGGGGAGGCTCGAATCCAGTGAGCAGTCTGGTCAACACGCAGATCGGTGCCGAACCCCCGGAGCCGTCGCGGGCCGCGGACCGCGACTTCGTGAGCATCGAACGCGCCGTGGCGGATCTGGCCGCGGGCAAGCCCGTCGTCGTGGTCGACGACGAGGATCGGGAGAACGAGGGCGACCTGATCTTCGCCGCGGAGAAGGCGACGCCGGAGCTGGTGTCGTTCGTGGTCCGCTACACCTCCGGCTACGTGTGCGTGGCGCTCACCGAGGCCGAGTGTGACCGGCTGGACCTGCCGCCGATGCACCACACGAACGCCGACAGCTTCCGCACCGCGTTCACGGTGACCGTCGACGCGAAGGAAGGGATCAGCACCGGGATCTCGGCCGCGGACCGGGCGCGGACGATCCGGTTGCTGGCCGACCCGGCCACCGATCCGAAGGATCTGGTCCGCCCCGGGCATGTGCTGCCGCTGCGGGCCCGTGAGGGCGGGGTGCTGCGCCGGCCCGGGCATACCGAGGCGGCGGTGGACCTGACCCGCATCGCGGGGCTGGCGCCGGCCGGGGCACTGTGCGAGATCGTGTCGCAGAAGAACGAGGGCGACATGGCGCGCGGTGACGAGCTGCGGGTGTTCGCCGAGGAACACGAGCTCGTGATGATCACCATCGCGGATCTGATCGCGTACCGGCGCCGGTTCGAGAAGCACGTGGTGCGGGTGGCGCAGGCGCGGATCCCGACCCGGCACGGCGAGTTCACCGCCTACGGGTACGACTCGCTGCTGGACGGGATCGAGCACATCGCCATGGTCGCCGGGGACGTCGGGACCCCGGAGTGCACCGGTGAGGACGTGCTGGTGCGGGTGCATTCGGAATGTCTGACCGGGGACGTGATGGGGTCGCTGCGCTGCGACTGCGGCCCGCAGCTCGACGCTGCCCTCGAGGCGGTGGCCGCCGAGGGGCGCGGAGTGGTGCTGTACATGCGCGGGCACGAGGGCCGGGGGATCGGCCTGCTGCACAAGCTGCAGGCCTACCAGTTGCAGGAGGCCGGGGCGGACACGGTGGACGCGAACCTGGCGATGGGGCTGCCCGCGGACGCTCGCGACTACGGCATCGGCGCGCAGATCCTGGCCGATCTCGGGGTCAGGAGCATGCGGCTGCTGACCAACAACCCGGCCAAGCGCGCCGGGCTGGAGGGCTACGGGCTGCGGATCACCGGGCGGGTGGCGATGCCGGTGCGCCCGACCCCGGAGAACCTGCGCTACCTGCGCACCAAGCGCGACCGGATGGGCCACGACCTGCCGGACCTGGAGGCGGGTGGATCGTCGGGCCTCGTCGACGGGGTCGGCGTGTGAGGCGGTGCCCACGGCCAGGCAGGATGGGTGCATGAGTGGCGAGGGACGACCGGTCGACATCGGAGATCTGAGCGATGCGGCCGGGCTGCGGGTCGGGATCGCCGCGGCGAGCTGGCACGCCGAGGTGGCCGAGTCGTTGCTGGAGCGCGCGCTGGCGGTGGCGGAGAAGGTCGGTGCCATACCGACCGTCGCCCGGGTGGCCGGGACCGTCGAACTCCCCGTCATCTGCCAGGAGCTCGCGCGCACGCACGATGCCGTCGTTGCGCTCGGCGTGGTCGTGCGGGGCGGTACGCCGCACTTCGAGTACGTCTGCGACGCCGTCACCGCAGGTCTCACCCGGGTGGCCCTCGACGAACGCACTCCGGTCGGCAACGGCGTCCTGACCTGCGATACGGCCGAGCAGGCGATCGCCCGATCCGGGCTGCCCGGCTCCGCGGAGGACAAGGGAACCGAGGCATGCACGGCGGCGTTGCACGCCGCGCTGGTGCTGCGCGGGTTGCGGGAGAGGACGTGAGTACCCCTGCCGAGCAGGTCGTGGTGCGCCCCCACCGGGTGATGTGGGTGGCCTGGATCGGCGCTGTGCTCACGGTGGTGTTGTTCGTCGTGATCGCCGTGCTGTTGCCCAAGGACCCCACCGGGGTGTACTTCCGGTTCGCCGACCAGGTGGCCGTCGTCTTGATCGGCACGGCGATCGCGGGCGGGTTCCTGCTGCTGGCCCGGCCCCGTGCCCGCGCCGACGCCGACGGCATCGAGGTGCGCAACATCGTCCTGACCCGGTACCTGCCCTGGGACCAGGTCATGGCTGTCACGTTCCCGGACGGCGCGTCGTGGGCACGGCTGGAGCTGCCCGACGACGAGTACCTGCCGGTGCTGGCGATCCAAGCCGTCGATGGCGGCTACGCGGTCGACCGCATCCGCACGATCCGCGCCCTGCACGCCGCGGCGCGCAGCCGACCCGACCGCACCGACTCCGGACGCTGAACGCCCGGCACGTTCGTCGCGGCGCAGGCGTCGCTCGGCGCTGCGGTCGGTGGTTCGGGCGCCATGGTGGCCATCCGCCCGATAAACATGACGCACAGTAACGATCCCGGTACTCTGCTGGCCGCGGCCAGCGAGGGAGATCGGTCCGAGCTGTGAGGTGGATGGTGGCGATGGTTGCGGCCGGACGGCCTGCGCCGAGGGCGCTGCGCGCACCCGACCGGCGCCCTCGGGTCGTACTGCTCGACGTGCTCGGGACCATGCTCCAGGTCAACGGGCTGCGGTCGCGGTTCGTCGACGTCGGCCGCCCCGAACACGAGTGCGACCTGTTCTTCGCCCGGGCGCTGCGCAGCGGCATCGCGCTCACCCTCGCCGGCCCGACCCGGCCCTTCGTCCTGCACGCCCGGGAGGCGCTGCGTTCGACGACGGGCCACGAGCTGTCCGAGGAGGCTCTCGACCATGTCCTCGACGGTCTGCACCGGCTCCCGCCCCACGCCGACGTCGAGGTCGCGCTGGTGGCCCTGGCCAGGGCCAAGATCCCGGTCTATGCGTTCGGCTACGGCAGCGCCCGCGGAGTCGCCGCCGCGCTGGATCGCACCGAATTGCGTACCTACCTGCGCGGGATCGTCTCGACCGACGAGGTCGGACTGTTCCGGCCTGCGGCCCAGGCCTACCTGAGCGTGTGTCAGGCGGTGCACACCGAGCCGGCGCGCACCGCCATGGTCAGCGGACACAGCTGGGACGTGCACGGAGCCCTGCGAACCGGCCTCCTCGGTGCGTTGGTGACGCGGCTGGAGGGTGGTGTGCCCGCGACGATCGACCCGCCGCACGTCCACGCCACCCGCCTCGACGAGGTCGTCGAGCGGCTGGTCGAGCTGCCCGCCTGAGACCAGCGCGTCAGGCCTCGAGGCGGGGCCGAGCCGCGCCACCCCGACACGGTGTGTCCGCGCCCGATGGCGGGGCGCGACGAGTCGGGCGGCGGTTCTAGGCTTGAGGGGCCATGCCCGACCCGTCCAGCTACCGCCCGGCCCCGGGGACCATCCCGGAGGCTCCGGGGGTGTACCGATTCTCCGACCCGCATGGCCGGGTGCTCTACGTCGGCAAGGCCAAGAGCCTGCGGAGCAGGCTCAACTCCTACTTCGCCGACCTGGCCGGGTTGCATCCGCGCACCCGGCAGATGGTCACGACCGCGGCCCGCGTCGAATGGACCGTCGTCGCGACCGAGGTCGAGGCGCTCCAGCTCGAGTACAACTGGATCAAGGAGTTCGACCCGCGGTTCAACGTCCGCTACCGCGACGACAAGACCTACCCGGTTCTCGCGGTGACGATCGACGAGCAGTATCCGCGGCTGCATGTCTACCGCGGACCGCGCCGCCGCGGTGTCCGCTACTTCGGCCCGTACGCGCACGCCTGGGCGATCCGGGAGACCCTCGACCTGCTGTTGCGGGTGTTCCCGGCGCGGACCTGCTCGGCCGGGGTGTTCCGCCGCCACGGCCAGATCGGGCGGCCCTGCCTGCTCGGCTACATCGACAAGTGCGCGGCGCCGTGCATCGGGACGGTGGACGCCGAGCAGCATCGCGCGATCGTCGAGGAGTTCTGCGAGTTCCTCTCCGGGCGCACCGACCGGATGATCCGCGAGCTCGAGCGGCAGATGGCCGAGGCCGCCGAGGCGCTGGAGTTCGAGCGGGCGGCCCGGTTGCGCGACGACATCGGCGCGCTGCGCCGGGCACTGGAGAAGCAGGCCGTCGTGCTCGGCGACGGGACCGACGCCGACGTCGTCGCCTTCGCCCAGGACGAGCTCGAGGCCGCCGTCCAGGTCTTCCACGTCCGCGGCGGCCGGGTCCGCGGGCAGCGGGGCTGGGTGATCGACAAGGTCGAGCCGACCAGCACCGCTGGGCTCGTCGAACGGTTCCTCACCCAGTTCTACGGCGAGCAGGCGGCACTGGCCGGCGCCGCCGACGACGCGCACCAGCCGGTCCCTCGGGAGATCCTGGTGCCCGAGCTGCCGCCCGACGCCGACGCGCTGGCCGAGTGGTTGGGCGGGCTGCGCGGGTCACGGGTCGGGCTGCGGGTGCCCCGGCGCGGGGACAAACGGGCGTTGGCCGAGACGGTCGCGCGCAACGCTGCCGAGGCGTTCACCCAGCACAAGCTGCGCCGGGCGGGCGACCTGACCGCGCGCTCGGCGGCCTTGCAGGAGATCCAGGATGCCCTGGGGCTGGACTCGGCGCCGCTGCGCATCGAATGCGTCGACGTCAGCCACGTGCAGGGCACCGATGTGGTCGCCTCGCTCGTCGTGTTCGAGGACGGCCT
Organism: Pseudonocardia hispaniensis; assembly: GCF_042658695.1. Lineage (NCBI taxonomy): Bacteria > Bacillati > Actinomycetota > Actinomycetes > Pseudonocardiales > Pseudonocardiaceae > Pseudonocardia > Pseudonocardia hispaniensis. The sequence goes on from NZ_JBHSQW010000016.1 coordinate 85,190, forward strand.
GGCCCGCAAGTCCGACTATCGCCGGTTCGCGATCCGCGGCGGCGCCGAGGGCGGCGGCAGCAACGACCCGGCGGCCATCGCCGAGGTCGTCCGCCGCCGGTTCCGGCGGTACCTCGCGCAGGCCGGGGCCGGTCCGCACGCCGGGACCGAGCACGAGACCGCACCCGGCTCCGCAGCGGTCGCCGACCCGCCCGGGCGCCCGGGCATCGACCCCACGACCGGGCGGCCGCGCACGTTCGCCTACCCGCCCAACCTGCTCGTCGTCGACGGCGGGCCACACCAGGTCGAGGCGGCCGCCGCCGCCCTCGCCGAGCTGGGCATCACCGATGTCGCGGTCTGTGGCCTGGCCAAGCGGCTGGAGGAGGTCTGGCTGCCCGCCGATCCCGACCCGGTGATCCTCTCGCGCACCAGCGAGGGTCTGTACCTGCTGCAACGCGTTCGCGACGAGGCTCACCGCTTCGCCATCGCCTATCACCGGCAACGCCGGTCGAAGGGTATGGTCGCCTCGGAGCTGGACGCGGTGCCCGGTCTCGGTCCCGCGCGCCAACGCGCGTTGCTCAAACACTTCGGCTCGCTGCGGAGGCTGAAGGCAGCCGATGCCGAGGAGATCGCCAAGGTGCCCGGTTTCGGGCCGCGCACCGCGGCTGCGGTGCCCACGGCTCTACACGGTCCCGCGCAACAGGAGGCCGCCGGTGATTGAGGCCAGGACCGCAAGCCCGACCGGGATCGAGGTCGCGCTGATCAGCGGGCTGTCGGGAGCGGGGCGCAGCACCGCGGCGAAGGTGCTGGAGGACCTCGGATGGTTCGTCGTCGACAACCTGCCACCCGAGCTGATCGAGACGATGGTCGAGCTCGGGGCCAAGGCGCGCGGGGAGATCACCCGGATCGCCGTCGTGATGGACGTGCGCAGCAGGGCCTTCTCGGCCGATCTCGGCGCCGTCATCAAGGACCTCGACGCCATCGGCTACCGGCCCCGGCTGCTGTTCCTCGAGGCCACCGACGAGGTGCTGGTCCGCCGGTTCGAACAGGTCCGGCGCAGCCATCCGCTGCAGGGCGACGGCCGGCTCTCCGACGGGATCGCCGCCGAGCGCGAGGCGCTCGCCCCGCTGCGGGAGACCGCCGACCTCGTCGTGGACACCTCGACGCTGTCGGTCCCGAAGCTGCGGGCCACGTTGGAGCGGGCGTTCGGCGCCGAGCTCGCCCAGGACACCCGGGTCACGGTGTTGTCCTTCGGATACAAGTACGGGCTTCCGATGGACTCGGACCTGGTCGTCGACGTCCGGTTCCTGCCCAACCCGCACTGGATCCCCGAGCTTCGCCCGCACACCGGCCGCGACGCCGACGTGCGCGACTACGTGCTCAGCCAGGAGGGCGCCGAGGAGTTCATCGCGCGCTACCTGGAGCTGCTGCACCTGGTCAGCGCGGGCTACCGGCGCGAAGGCAAGCGGTATCTGACCGTCTCGGTCGGCTGCACGGGCGGCAAGCACCGCAGCGTCGCGATCAGTGAGGAGCTCGCGCGCCGACTCGCGGGCGCCGAGGGGGTCACGGTGAGCGTGGCGCACCGCGACCTGGGCCGGGAATGAAGGCCGCCGCGCTCGGCGGCGGGCACGGCCTGCACGCCACGCTCTCCGCGTTGCGCATCCTCGACGACATCGTCACCGAGGTGACCGCGGTCGTCACGGTCGCCGACGACGGAGGCTCCTCCGGGCGGCTGCGCCGCGAGCTCGGCACGCTGCCCCCCGGTGACCTGCGGATGGCCCTGGCGGCACTGGCCGACGGCAACGGCACCGACCCGGCCGAGGCGCTGTGGGTCCGGCTCGTGCAGCACCGCTTCGGCGGCACCGGCGCGCTGGCCGGGCATGCGGTGGGCAACCTGCTGCTCGCCGGGTTGATGGATGTACTCGCAGATCCGGTGGCCGCGCTCGACGAGGTCTGCCGGCTGCTCGGCGTGCGGGGCCGGGTGCTGCCGATGAGTCCCGACCCGCTCGACATCGAGGCCGAGGTGACCGGTCTGGGCGAGGACCCACACACCACCAGCCGGATCCGCGGGCAGGTCGCCGTCGCGTCGACCCCGGGGCGCGTCGAGCGGGTGTGGCTGCGCCCGGAGCACCCGCGGGCCTGTTCCGAGGCGGTCGAGGCCGTCCACGCCGCCGACCTGGTGCTGCTCGGTCCCGGCTCGTGGTTCACCAGCGTGCTGCCGCATCTGCTGGTCCCGCAGCTACGCGACGCGCTGATGACGACCAGGGCCCGCCGGGTCGTGGTGCTCAACCTGGCGCCCCAGCCGGGGGAGACCGCCGGGTTCTCCCCGGAGCAGCACCTGACCGTACTGTCTCAACACGCGCCCGGCCTGATGGTCGATGCGGTGGTCGCCGACGTGGCGGCCGTCCCGGTACCGCAGCGGCTCGCCCGGACGGCCGAGACCATGCTGGCCGCCGAAGGGAAGGTCCATCTGGCCCCGGTGGCGGCAGTCGACTCTGCGGTACCGAGGCATGATCCGATGGCGCTGGCCCTCGCCCTGCGCGCCGTGCTGGCCGGCTTCCCCCCGAGGTGGCCCCACCGGCGCCACGAGGCTGACCGGCCGGAGACGGCCGAGAGGAGGACATGACGGTGGCGCTGCCCGGACTGCGATCGGCGATCAGGAGGATTCGGCGATGGCGATGACGGCCGCGGTCAAGGACGAGCTCAGCAGGCTGACGGTGACCAGACCCTCGTGCCGCCGAGCCGAGGTGGCCTCGCTGCTGCGGTTCGCCGGTGGGCTGCACATCGTCGGTGGGCGGGTGGTGGTCGAGGCGGAGGTCGACACCGGATCGGTGGCGCGACGGCTGCGCCGGGACATCCACGAGCTCTACGGGCACACCTGTGAGGCGCATGTGATCGCGCCGGGTGGGATCCGCCGGGCCGCCCGCTACGTGATCCGGGTGGTCCGCGACGGCGAGGGGCTGGCCCGCCAGACCGGGTTGCTCGACGCCCGCGGCCGACCGGTGCGCGGGCTGCCGCCCGTCGTGGTGTCCGGCGACCTCGCCGACGCCGAGGCCGCCTGGCGTGGCGCCTTCCTGGCACACGGGTCGTTGACCGAACCGGGCCGGTCCTCGGCGCTGGAGGTCACCTGCCCCGGCCCGGAGGCTGCGCTGGCGCTGGTCGGTGCCGCGCGCAGGCTCGGGGTGGCCGCCAAGGCGCGTGAGGTCCGCGGGGCCGACCGGGTCGTCGTCCGGGACGGCGACGCGATCAGCGCGCTGCTCACCCGGATGGGCGCGCACTCGTCGGTGCTGGCGTGGGAGGAGCGGCGGATGCGCCGCGAGGTCCGCGCGACCGCCAACCGGCTGGCCAACTTCGATGACGCCAACCTGCGCCGCTCGGCCCGGGCGGCCGTCGCGGCGGCGGCCAGGGTCGAGCGGGCGTTGGAGATTCTCGGCGATGACGTCCCGCCGCATCTGCTCGCCGCCGGACGGCTGCGCGCCGAACACACCCAGGCCTCGCTGGAGGAGCTCGGTCAGCTGGCCGACCCACCGATGACCAAGGATGCGGTGGCGGGCCGGATCCGCAGACTGTTGCACATGGCGGACAAGCGGGCGGCGGATCTGGGTATCCCCGATACGGAGTCCGCGGTCACCCCGGAGTTGCTCGAGGAGGTCTGAGCGCCGTGCGGTCCAGTTTCACCCTGCATCTCCCCCGAGCGGCGGGCACCCCGGACGATATGGTTCGAGAGTACGGACGAATCAGCACTGGGAGGTAGAGTGACGGTCCGGGTAGGCGTGAACGGGTTCGGCCGGATCGGCCGCAACTTCTGGCGCGCGGTTGACGCCCAGAGGCGGGCCGGCGGCACGGACATCGAGATCGTGGCCGTCAACGACATCACCGACAACGCGACGCTGGCGCATCTGCTCAAGTACGACTCCATCCTGGGTCGGCTGCCCTACGACGTGCGCTCGACCGACGAGGAGATCGTCGTCGACGGCAAGGGGTTCAAGGGGCTGGCGGTACGCGACCCGGCCGAGCTGCCGTGGAAGGACCTCGGGGTGGACGTGGTGGTGGAGTCCACCGGGCTGTTCACCAAGCGCGAGGCGGCGGCCAAGCACCTCGATGCGGGCGCGAAGAAGGTGGTGATCTCCGCGCCGGCCACGGGCGAGGACGTCACGGTCGTCATGGGGGTCAACGACGCCGCCTACGACGGCAGCCAGACGATCGTGTCCAACGCCTCGTGCACCACCAACTGCCTGGCCCCGCTGGCCAAGGTCCTGGACGACGCGGTGGGGATCGAGAAGGGTCTGATGACCACGATCCACGCGTACACCCAGGACCAGAACCTGCAGGACGGTCCGCACAAGGACCTGCGCCGGGCCCGGGCGGCGGCGATCAACATCGTGCCCACCTCCACCGGTGCTGCGAAGGCGATCGGGCTGGTGCTGCCCCACCTGAAGGGCAAGCTGGACGGGTATGCCCTGCGGGTGCCGATCCCGACCGGATCGGCCACCGACCTGACCGTCGAGGTCCGCACGGAGACCACGGTCGAGGAGATCAACGCCGCGTATCGCGCGGCGGCGGAGGGACCGCTGAAGGGCATCCTGACCTACGCCGATGCGCCGATCGTGTCGGCGGACATCGTCACCGACCCGGCCTCGTGCATCTTCGACCCCGGGTTGACCAAGGTGATCGGCAACCAGGTCAAGGTCGTGGGCTGGTACGACAACGAGTGGGGATACTCCAACCGACTGGTCGACGTCACCGCCCTGGTGGCCTCGAAGCTATGAGGACGCTGGACGATCTGCTCGACGAGGGCGTCGCCGGGCGCACGGTGCTGGTGCGGTCGGACCTCAACGTCCCGCTGGACGCCGACCGCGCCATCACCGACGACGGCCGGATCCGGGCCTCCGTCCCCACCCTGCGCAGGCTCCGGTCCGGCGGGGCTCGGGTGGTCGTGGCGGCGCATCTGGGACGGCCGAAGGGCGGGCCCGACCCGAAGTACAGCCTGGGTCCGGTGGCCCGGCGGCTCGCCGAGCTGCTCGAGACCGAGGTGGTGCTGGCCGAACACGGCGCGCAGGCGAAGGCCGCCGTCGAGGCGATGCGCGACGGCGACGTCGTGCTGCTGGAGAACATGCGCTTCGACGCCCGTGAGACCTCGAAGAACGACGACGAGCGCGCCGCGCTGGCCCGCGAGCTCGTCGCGCTGGCCGGCCCGGCCGGGGCGTTCGTCTCCGACGGATTCGGCGTCGTGCACCGCAAGCAGGCCTCGGTCTACGACGTGGCCACGCAGCTGCCCGCCTACGCGGGTGGTCTGGTGCTGGCCGAGGTCGAGGTGCTGCGCACGCTCACCGGCGATCCGGGTCGGCCGTACGCCGTGGTGCTCGGCGGCTCCAAGGTCTCCGACAAGCTCGCGGTGATCTCCGCGCTGCTGCCGAGGGTCGACGCGCTGCTCGTGGGCGGCGGGATGTGCTTCACCTTCCTCGCCGCGCAGGGGTTCGGGGTGGGCGACTCCTTGCTGGAACGCGAGCAGATCGACAACTGCCGTGAGCTCCTCGCCGGAGGCAAGATCGTCCTGCCCACCGATGTGGTCGTCGCCGACGGCTTCTCGGCGGAGGCGAACACCCGGACCGTGTCGGCCGACGCGATTCCCGACGGCTGGATGGGCCTGGACATCGGTCCCGAGTCCGTGGCCGCCTTCACCCGGGTCCTCACCGGGGCCAAGACGGTGTTCTGGAACGGGCCGATGGGCGTGTTCGAGCTGGCGCCGTTCGCCGCGGGCACCCGCGGGGTCGCCCAGGCGATCGTGGACGCCACCACCGGCGGCGCGTACAGCGTGGTCGGTGGCGGGGACTCGGCCGCCGCCGTGCGCGCGCTCGGGCTGGCCGAGTCGGGCTTCGCGCACGTCTCGACCGGCGGCGGGGCGTCGCTGGAGTACCTGGAAGGCAAGGTTCTTCCGGGTCTGTCCGTACTGGAGCGGTAGGGCGATGGCACGGACTCCTCTCATCGCGGGCAACTGGAAGATGAACCTCACTCACCTCGAGGCCATCGCCTGTGTGCAGAAGCTCGCCTTCGCCCTGCCGGAGAAGTACTACGACAAGGTCGAGGTGGCGGTGCTGCCACCGTTCACCGACATTCGCAGCGTGCAGACGGTCATCGACGGCGACAAGCTGAAGATGGTGCACGGTGCGCAGGACCTCTCCCCGCACGACTCCGGCGCCTACACCGGCGACGTCTCTGCGGCGATGCTCGCGAAGCTGGGCTGCCGCTACGTCGTCGTCGGCCATTCGGAGCGCCGCGAGTACCACCACGAGGACGATGCGCTGGTCAACGCCAAGGTCCGGGCCGCGATCCGGCACGAGATCACCCCGATCCTGTGCGTGGGGGAGGGCCTCGAGGTCCGCGAGTCGGGCCGGCACGTCGAGCACACCACCGGGCAGTTGCGCGCGGCACTGGACACGGTGACCGCGGAGCAGGCCGGTTCGATCGTGATCGCCTACGAGCCGGTGTGGGCGATCGGGACCGGGCGGGTGGCGAGCGCGGCGGACGCCCAGGAGGTCTGTGCCGCACTGCGGGCGACCGTGGCCACCCTCCACGGCGACGCGGCCGCTGCCGAGGTGCGGATCCTCTATGGCGGTTCGGTGAAGGCCAGCAATGTCGCAGAGATCGTCGCGGAGGCCGACGTCGACGGGGCGCTCGTCGGCGGCGCGAGCCTGGACGCCGACGAGTTCGCCAAGCTGTGCGCGATCGCTGCGGGCGGTCCGCTGCCGTGACGATGCGGTCCCGGTAGCGGCCCCCCGGGTGGCGACCCCGGTCAATGCGACCGGCGGTTAGCGGTAGCCTGGGTGGCCCGAGGCAAATGAGGATGGGATGAAGCTCGCCCTGCAGATCGTCTTGATCATCTCCAGTGTCCTGCTGGTGCTGTTGATTCTGTTGCACCGTGGGCGTGGTGGGGGTCTGTCGAGCCTGTTCGGCGGCGGCGTGCAGTCCAGCCTCTCGGGCTCGAGTGTGGTGGAGAAGAACCTCGACCGGCTCACGTTGTTCACGGGTGCGATCTGGCTGATCGCGATCATCGGCAGCGGCATGCTGATGAAGGTCGGGGGCTGAGCGGGTCTCCGCCGCGGTCGAACAACAGCACGAAGGAGGTAGGCGATGGCAGGTGGGAACGCGATCCGTGGCACCCGGGTGGGTGCGGGCCCCATGGGCGAGTCGGAGCGCGGGGAGGCCGCACCGCGGGAACGGGTGTCGTATTTCTGCGCCAACGGGCATGTGACGACCCCGTCCTTCGCCGCCGACGCCGAGATCCCCGAGTCCTGGGACTGCCCGCGCTGCGGGTTACCGGCGGGCCGGGATCAGCTCAGCCCACCCGCGCCTCCGCGCAACGAGCCGTACAAGACGCATCTGGCCTATGTGAAGGAGCGTCGCAGCGACGCCGACGGCGCCGCCATCCTCGAGGAGGCGCTGGGCAAGCTGCGGGCGTCGCGCGAACTGTAGGGCGCAGGTCCGCGGGGTGGCCTACCGCGGAGCGTGCGACCTCGCGGGCCCCTGCGCGGCACTGCCGGTGACGCCGTCCGGTGCCCCGCGGCCGCGATCGGGCCCGAGCCTGAGCCGGTCCGGGTGAGCTGCCTGGCGGCCGAGCACTCCGGTGCGCGGGTTGAGCGGATGCCGGTGAGGCTGCACGGGTGATCGTGATTTGGCCCGCACTTCGATAGCCTGCGGCGATGACTCGCTGGATCCTGCCTCAGGAAAAGATCCCCAGCGCGTGGTTCAACATCACGCCGCATCTGGCCAAGCCCATCGACCCCCCGTTGCATCCGGCGACACGGCAGCCGGTCGGGCCCGACGATCTGGCCCCGCTGTTTCCGATGGCGCTGATCGGACAGGAGGTCGCCACCGAGCCGTGGATCGACATCCCCGGCGAGGTACTCGACATTCTGCGGTTGTGGCGGCCGACGCCACTGGTCAGGGCGACCCGGCTGGAGCAGGCACTGGGCACGCCGGCCCGGATCTACTTCAAGGACGAGTCGGTCTCGCCCGCGGGCAGTCACAAGCCCAACACCGCCGTGGCGCAGGCGTTCTACAACAAGCAGGAGGGCACGGCCCGGCTGTCGACCGAGACCGGCGCCGGGCAGTGGGGCACCGCGCTCGCGTTCGCCTGCGCGCAGTTCGACCTCGACCTCAAGGTCTACATGGTCCGGGCGTCCTACGACCAGAAGCCCTACCGGCGGGTCGCGATCGAGTCCTGGGGTGGTGAGGTCGTTCCCTCACCCGTCGACGAGCCGGACCATCCCGGCTCGCTCGGGTCCGCGATCTCCGACGCCGTTCGTGACTGCGTGGCCCGGGCGGACACCCACTATGCACTCGGCTCGGTGCTCAACCATGTGCTGCTGCACCAGACCGTGATCGGTCTCGAGGCCAAGCAGCAGTTGGAGATGGCGGGGGAACGACTGCCCGATGTCGTCATCGCACCGTGCGGCGGCGGGTCGAACCTGGGGGGTATCGCGTTCCCCTTCGTCCCCGACGCCGATGTGCGCCTGCTCGCGGTCGAGCCCGTGTCGTGCCCGACGTTGACCCAGGGCCGGTTCGAGTACGACTTCGGCGACACCGCCGGGTTCACCCCGCTACTGCCGATGTACACCCTCGGGCATGACTTCATCCCACCGTCGATCCACGCCGGCGGGCTCCGCTACCACGGTGACTCCCCGCAGGTGTCGGCGCTGGTCCGGGACGGCCGGATGGAGGCCGTGGCGTATCCGCAGGGCAAGGTGTTCGACGCAGCCATCCAGTTCGCGAGGACCGAAGGCAAGATCGCCGCTCCGGAGGCCGCGCACGCGATCCGTGCCGCGATCGACGAGGCGCTGGCGGCGAAGGAGACCGGTGAGGAGAAGGTGATCCTGTTCAACTACTGCGGCCACGGCTTCCTCGACCTGGCCGCCTATGACGACTACCTGCACGGCAGGCTGCTCGACGAGCAGGGCTGAGCCGGGCCGGACCGTGGTCCCGGGCCGCAGCCCCATGATTCGGCGGGACCCGGCCCTGCGCACCCGACACGGGTGACGGGAGCTACGGCGGGTCCATCGCATCGAGCGTGCGCAACAGCACCCCCGGGCCGACCGTGCGCGCGCCGGATGCGTGGATCCGTGCGCGCAACCCGCGGTCGGCCGTCACCACGACGATCTGTGCGCCGGACATGCTCAGCTCGCCGGTCAGCCGGGCGATGGTGGTATCCCCGTCGGCCTGCGCGCGCACGATCCGCAACCGTGGGTCGGTGGCACTCGGGGTGGCCGATCGCGCCGCGCCCTCCAGCACGAGGACCACGTTCAGCGGGGTGCCGTCGGCGACGCCGACGGCACGAGCGAGCAGCTCGGGAGCGGCGACCAGCGCGCCGTCGAGCCGCTGGGCCAGCCGGGTTGCGGCGCCGGCGCGGTCGCGCCACCAGCCATCCGGCCGGGAGCCGACGACATTCGCGCCGTCGACGATCATCGTGAGCGTCATCGTCCCTGCTCGCCGTGACCTGTGAGTGCGTAACAGTGTTAGAACACTGTTACGCACTCACAGGGTGTCAGGCAATGGGGGGGAGGTAGTCGCGGGGGAGTTTGGCCGCGGCCGCACGGTCGAGCAGCCAGCGGGTCCGGCGGCGGCCGCGGGCACCCGCGACCGGGATCGCGACCTCACCGGCCCCCGTCAAGGCCATCGCGACCGCGGCGGACTTGGCCTCTCCGGTGGCGAGGATCCACACCTCGGCGGCGGCGCGGATCGCCGGCAGGGTCAGGGTGATCCGCGTCGGCGGGGGCTTCGGACAGCCGTGGACGGCCACGACGGTCCGCTCGCCCTCGTAGACGGCGGGGGAGTGCGGGAAGATCGATGCGGCGTGCCCTTCCGGACCCATGCCCAGCAACAGAATGTCGAGCATGGGCATGGGGCCGTGGTCCTCGGGCGCGGCCTTGCGGCTCAGCAGATCGGCGTAGGCCTGCGCGGCCGCCTCCGCGCCGCCCGGCCCGGCCCCGGTGTCGACGCCCATCGGGAAGACCTTCGCCGGGTCGATCCGGACGTGATCGAGGAGCGCCTCGCGGGCCTGAGTCTCGTTGCGGTTGGGGTCGCCGGCCGGCAGGAACCGCTCGTCGCCCCAGTAGAACTCGATCCGGGACCAGTCCACGGCGTCCCGGGCCGGCCCGGCCCGCAGCTGCTCGAGCAACGCGATGCCGATTCCCCCACCGGTGAGGCCGATCTTCGGCGCAAACCCGGCGGACTGCAGGTCGACCAGGCGGGTGACCAGCCGGGCCGCCGCGGCTGCGGCGAGGATGTCCGGGTTCGCGTGGACGACGATGTCGGGTTCCCTTGCCATCTACAGTTCCGCCTTCACTGGGGTGCGTCCACGGGCCACCTCGCTGATGCCCGCCAACGCGGCGCCGTAGACCTCGTCGGGATCGAGCCTGCGCAGCTCCTCGGCCAGGCAGTCGGGCACGCTGCGCCGGGTCAGGGAGATCATACGGTCGGGTTGCCCGGGCTGGCGCAGCGTGGCGGTCCGGCCGTCCGGGCGGACCAGCTCGATAGGCCCGGACCGGCGGTTGAGCTGCACCGATGCCATCCCGCCCCCGCCACCGGACGACGGTGAGCGCTTGACCCGGGTCTGCAGCCGCACCGCCAGCCAGCCCGCCAGCAGGTCCGTCGACGGAGACACCGCTTCACCGGCCACGACCGCGCTGGTCACCGGCTCGTGCGGGGGATGGTCCAGCGCGGCGGCGAGCAGGGCGCGCCACCTGGTCAACCGGGTCCACGTCAGGTCGGTGTCGCCGGCGACGTAGTGGGCGCGGCGGTGCTCGAACGCGCGGGTCGGGTTGCGCGAGGACAGTGCATCGGTGATTCGGCGCTGGGCGAGGCTTCCAATGGCGTCCTCCGCCGGGACCGCCGGTGCCTCGTTCGGCCACCACGCGACGACGGGCGCGTCGGGCAGCAGCAGCGGCATGACCATTCCGGCGCCGGGCTCGTCGGTCGCCAGGGGGCCGTATCCGCGCAGCACAACGACTTCGCTCGCGCCGGCGTCCCCGCCGACCCGGATCTGGGCGTCGAGCCGGGCCGCGGCCCGCCGCTGCCCGCGGGCCAGCACGATGACTCGGCACGGATGCTCCCGGCTGGCCTCGTTGGCCGCCGCGATGGCGTCCTCGACCTGGCCGCCGTCCTCGGTGACGATCACCAGCGTCAGCACCCGGCCGAGTGCCAGCACCCCGCCGCGGGCCCGTAGTTCCACGAGCTTGCGGTTGACCGCCGCGCTGTTGCTCGACGGCAGATCGACGATCATGCTCCGCTCCCGAGGGTTCGGTCGAGGACGAGGCTGTGGCCGGCTCCGCTGGCCGGCGAACACCACACCGTCGTCGGCGACGGGGACCGGGGGTTCACGGCCGCCGCCAGACGCGACCGGTGCGGGCCATCATCCGGTTGGCCGAGTCGGGCCCCCAGGTGCCGGCGTGGTACGGATCGGGCCCGTCCTCCTGGGCCGCCCAGTGCGCGAGCACCGGGTCAAGGATCCGCCAGGCCAGCTCGACCTCCCGGTTCACCGGGAACAGGGAGGGTTCGCCGAGCAGCATGTCGAGGATGAGCCGTTCGTAGGCCTCCGGGGAGGCTTCGGTGAAGGCCGTGCCGTAGCCGAAGTCCATCGTGACGTCGCGGACCTCCATCTGGCTGCCCGGCACCTTCGAGCCGAACCGCATGGTCACACCCTCGTCCGGTTGCACCCGCACCACCAGTGCGTTCTGTCCCAGCTCCTCGGTCATCGTGGCGTCGAAGGGCAGGTGCGGAGCCCGTTTGAAGATCACCGCGATCTCGGTGACCCGGCGGCCGAGCCGTTTGCCGGTGCGCAGGTAGAACGGCACGCCCGCCCAGCGCCGGGTGTTCACCTCGCAGGTGATCGCGGCGAAGGTCTCGGTCTTGGAGCTCGGGTCGAAGCCCGCCTCCTCCTTGAGCCCTCGGACCAGCTGCCCACCCTGCCAGCCGCCGGTGTACTGGCCGCGTGCGGTGGTCTCCTCGAACGGGCCGGTGAGCGTGACGGCGTTGAGGATCTTGATCTTCTCGGTTCGGAGCTCCGCGGCGGAGAAGGACGTGGGTTCCTCCATCGCGGTGAACGCGAGCAACTGCAGCAGATGGTTCTGGATGACGTCGCGCGCCGCGCCGATGCCGTCGTAGTACCCGGCGCGACCGCCCAACCCGATGTCCTCGGCCATCGTGATCTGCACGTGGTCGACGTAGTGACTGTTCCAGATCGGCTCGAACAACTGGTTGGCGAACCGCAGCGCCAGCACGTTCTGGACCGTTTCCTTGCCCAGGTAGTGGTCGATGCGGAACACCGACTCCTCGGGGAAGACCTCGTTGACGATCGCGTTGAGCTCCATCGCGGACCGCAGGTCGTGGCCGAACGGCTTCTCGATGACCACCCGGCGCCACTGCTCGCCGTGCTGCGCCGACAGCCCGGACCGGGCCAGCTGTTTGCACACCACCGGGAAGGCTCCCGGCGGGATGGACAGGTAGAAGGCGTGGTTGCCGTTCGTGCCGCGGACCCGGTCCAGGTCGGCGACGGTCTGCTCGAGCCGGTCGAACGCGGCGTCGTCGTCGAAACTGCCCTGCACGAACCGGAACCCCTGCGCGAGCTTGTTCCAGACCTCCTGGCGGAACGGTGTGCGCGAATGTGCCCGGACCGCGTCGTGGACGACCTCGCTGAAGTCCTCGTCGGCCCAGTCCCGGCGGGCGAACCCGACGAGCGCGAAACCCGGTGGCAGCAGACCGCGGTTGGCCAGGTCGTAGATCGCGGGCATGAGCTTCTTGCGGGACAGGTCACCGGTGACCCCGAAGATCACCAGGCCGCACGGGCCTGCGATCCGCGGCAGGCGTCGGTCCTGCGGATCGCGCAGCGGATTGACCCAGCCGTCAGCACCTCGCTCGCCGGTGGCCGGTACCTCCGTGCTCGCGGACATCTCCCGTCACCCCAGTCCTCGTCGGGTCCAACATTCTCGCTGTGAGGTTGCATTTCCCACCGCCGTCGGTACTCCCGGTGCAGGGAGGTCAGGCGATCGAGGAGAGGCGGGCGCGGGCGGCCGGGCCTGCGTCGTGCCGGCGTGGGCCGTGGCCGACCTCGCGGCGCCGCCTCGCCCGGCTCAGCGGGCCGCGTCGAGCTGCCTGCGCACCGTCGTGGCGAGCTCGTCCCAGGAGGCGTCGAACTTCTGCACGCCCTCGTGCTCCAGGACGGCGAACACGTCGGGCAGGTCGACGCCGACCCGCTCCAGCTCGGCGAAGACCTGCCGGGCCTCGTCCGCGGTGCCGGTGACCCGATCCCCGTGCACCTGGCCGTGCTCGGCGAACGCCCGCAGCGTGTGCTCCGGCATGGTGTTGACCGTGCCGGCCACGACGAGCTCGGTGACGTACAGGGTGTCGGGATAGGCCGGGTTCTTCACCCCGGTGGAGGCCCACAGCGGTCGCTGCACCCGAGCACCCTGGGCCTGCAGCGCCGTCCACCGCTCGCCGGCGAACACCTCCTGGTACGCGGCGTAGGCCAGCCGCGAGTTGGCCACCCCTGCCCGGCCGCGCAGCGCCAGCGCCGCCTCGGTGCCGATGGCCTCCAGCCGCTTGTCGATCTCGGTGTCCACCCGGGACACGAAGAAGGAGGCCACCGAGGCGATCTGGGACAGCGGGTGGCCGTTCGCCGCGGCCTGCTCCAGCCCGGCGAGGAAGGCGGCCATCACCGCGCGGTAGCGCTCGACGGAGAAGATCAGCGTCACATTCACGCTGACACCCTCGGCCAGCGCCCGGGTGATCGCGGGCAGCCCCGGCTCGGTGGCCGGGATCTTGACCAGCAGGTTGGGGCGGTCCACCGCCTTCCACAGCTCCAGCGCCTCGGCCACGGTGGCCTCGGTGTCGCGGGCCAGGCCCGGGTCGACCTCCAGCGAGACCCGCCCGTCGGTCCCGTCGGTGGCCTCCCAGGTGCCGCGGAACAGGTCGCACGCCTGCTGCACGTCGGCGACCGTGATCTCGCGGACGACGTCGGTGACCGCGGCGCCGCGCGCGGCGAGTTCGCGGATCTGCCCGGCGTAGGCCTCGCCTCCGGCCAGCGCCGTTGCGAAGATCGTCGGGTTGGTGGTGACCCCGACGACCCGCCACTCGGCGATGAGCTCGCGCAGACTGCCGTTGCGCAACCGCTCCCGGGACAGATCGTCGAGCCAGACGGACACACCCGCCGCGGACAGGGCGTCGAGCCGCTCATGAATGCTCATGCTCATGGTTCTCCTTTCGCATGGTGGTCCGAGCGGGACGGGGATCAGACCATCGCCAGGCTCCGCCGTGCGGCGTCGACGACGGCCTCGGTGGTGAACCCGAACTCCCGGAACAGGGTCTGGTGGTCGGCGCTGGCCCCGAAATGCTCGATCGAGACGATCTGGCCCGCGTCCCCGACGAACCGGTGCCACGGCTGGGCGATGCCGGCCTCGACCGACACCCGGGCCCTCACCCCCGCCGGCAGTACGGACTCCCGGTAGGCCTCGTCCTGGGCGTCGAACCACTCGACGCACGGCATCGACACCACCCGGGTGGGGACGCCCTCGGCCTCCAGCACCTCCCGCGCCTGCACGGCGATCTGCAGTTCGGAGCCGGTGCCGATGAGGATCACCGCGGGGTCGCCGGTTGAGGCCTCCGTGAGGACGTAACCGCCGCGGGCGACGCCCTCGTGCGAGGTCCCGGCGAGAACCGGCAGGTTCTGCCGGGTCAGCGCCAGCGCCTTGGGGCCATCCGGGCGCTCCAGGGTGGCCTTCCACGCCCCGGCGGTCTCGTTGGCGTCGCCCGGGCGGATCACGTCGAGTCCGGGGATGGCGCGCAGCGCGGCCAGATGCTCGATGGGCTGGTGGGTGGGCCCGTCCTCGCCGAGGCCGATCGAGTCGTGGGTCCAGACGTAGATGACCGGCGTGCGCATCAGCGCGGCCAGCCGCACCGCCGGACGCATGTAGTCGGAGAAGACCAGGAACGTACCCCCGTAGGGGCGGGTCGGGCCGTGCAGCGCGATCCCGTTGAGGATCGCGCCCATCGCGTGCTCGCGGACCCCGAAATGCAGCGTGCGGCCGTACGGGCTGGTCTGCCACAGCTTGGTCGAGGCCTGCGGCGGGCCGAACGAGTCGGCCCCCTCCATCGTCGTGTTGTTGCTCTCGGCCAGATCGGCCGAACCACCCCACAGCTCCGGCAACACCGGGGCCAGCGCGGTGAGCACCGCCCCGGAGGCCTTGCGGGTGGCGATGGCGGTGCCGCCCGTGGGACCGGGCTCCCAGGCCGGCAGCGCGTCCGCCCAGCCTGCGGGCAGCCCACGGTCGAGCATCCGGTCGAGCAGGGCCTTGCGCTCGGGCTCGCGGTCGGCCCAGGCGTCGAAGGAGCGCTGCCATTGCTCGCGCGCGGCGCGGCCGCGCTCGACGACCCGGCGGGCGTGCGCGAGCACCTCCGGCTCGACCTGGAACTGCCGCTCGGGGTCGAAGCCGAGGATCTTCTTGACCTCGGCGACCTCGTCGGCGCCCAGCGCGGCACCGTGCGCCGTGCCCGTGTTCATCTTGTTCGGTGCGGGATAGCCGATGATCGTGCGCAGCAGGATGAACGACGGGCGGGTCGTCTCGGCCCGGGCCGCCTCGAGCGCCGCGAGGATCCCGGTGACGTTCTCGCCGCCCTCGACCACCTGCACGTGCCAGCCATACGACTCGTAGCGCCCGGCCGTGTCCTCGGACAGCGCGATCGCCGTGTCGTCCTCGATGGAGATCTTGTTGTCGTCGTAGATCACCGTGAGGTTGCCGAGCTGCTGGTGCCCGGCCAGCGAGGACGCCTCCGAGGTGATCCCCTCCTCGATGTCGCCGTCGGAGGCGATGACGTAGATGTGGTGGTCGAACGGGCTCTGGCCGGCCGGTGCGTCCGGGTCGAACAGGCCGCGCTCGCGGCGGGCCGCCATCGCCATCCCGACCGCGTTGGCCAGGCCCTGGCCCAGCGGTCCGGTGGTCGTCTCGACACCCGTGGTGTGCCCGTACTCGGGGTGGCCGGGCGTCTTGGAGCCCCAGGTGCGAAGCGCGGCGATGTCGTCGATCTCCAGGCCGTAGCCGGACAGGAACAGCTGCAGGTACAGGGTGAGGCTGGAATGTCCCGCGGAGAGCACGAAGCGATCGCGACCGATCCAGCCGGCGTCCGCCGGGTCGTGCCGCAGCACCCGCTGGAACAGCGCGTAGGCCAGCGGGGCGAGGCTCATCGCGGTGCCGGGGTGGCCGTTACCGACCTTCTGCACGGCATCAGCCGCGAGGACACGGATCGTGTCGACCGCCCGGCGGTCGAGCTCCGACCAATCGGCCGGCACGTCTGCGCGGGTGAGGGTGGTGACGTCGTCGGTCACGGACACTGATGGGCTCCTGCCAATTGTCGCGGGATGCTCGTGATGGTCGGCGCGGCACGGTGGGCCTGCTCTCCAACCACCCTAGTCGGGTGGGGCCGGCGGCGTGGTCACACCGAGCGGCCTTCGCCGAGCGACTACCCCAGCACCTGCTGTCATATTCGCCCGGTTACCATCGACGCGCTGTAGAAAGACGTAGGAGAACTGCTGTAGTGAGACGTTGGAGTGCGACGCGGTCCGCGTACTCGGGCACGTGACAACCCGAGGCGTCTCCCTGACCACCCGAGCGAGGTATCAACTGGTGAGCGCGCCGGTGTTCCATCCGGGATCGACGGACATTACGCCCGGCCGCGCGCGGCGGGTCGGTGGGTCGGCCCGCCTCCAGCGGGCCAGGGACGCCGTCCGGGCCTATCTCGGGTTGACCAAGACTCGCATCATCGAGCAGCTGCTCGTGGTGACCGTGCCGGCCATGATCCTGGCCGAGCGAGGCATTCCGTCGGTCTGGCTGATTGCGGCGACCCTGATCGGCGGGGCGATGGCCGCCGCGGGTGCACACGCGCTCAACTGTGTGGTCGACGCCGATATCGACGCCGTGATGAAGCGCACATCGCGACGCCCGTTGGTCAAGGGTCAGGTTCCGCGCCGCAACGCGCTCGTCTTCGGGCTCGCGCTGGCCGCGGTCAGCTCGGTCTGGCTGGGGCTGACCACCAACTGGCTCGCCGCGGCGCTGTCGCTGGTCGCCATCGCGTTCTACGTGCTGGTCTACACGCTGCTGCTCAAGCGGCGGACGGCGCAGAACATCGTCTGGGGCGGCGCCGCGGGCTGCATGCCGGTGGTCATCGGCTGGGCGGCCGTCACCGGGACGGTGGAATGGCCCGCCCTGGTGATGTTCGGCGTGATCTTCTTCTGGACGCCGCCGCACTTCTGGGCGCTGGCGATGCGCTACAAGGACGACTACGCGGCCGCGGGCATCCCGATGCTCCCGGTCGTCGCCTCCCCGGCCCAGGTGTCCCGCAGGATCGTCGTCTACTCGTGGGCGATGGCGGCGTGGACGCTGCTGCTGCTGCCGGTCACCTCCTGGATCTACGCCGCGGTCGCCCTGCTCGGCGGGGGGTACTTCGTGTTCCGGGCCCACCGACTCCACGCCGGGGTCCGGGCGCAGCGCGAGGTGGCGCCGATGCGCATGTTCCACCTGTCGAACCTGTACCTGTGCGTGCTGTTCGCCGCGATCGCCGTCGACGCCGCGATCGGCCTGCCCGTGCTCCCCTGGCCCCTGTGAGTGGGTAACGGCGTTCAGGCACCGTTACCCACTCACAGGTCTCGCTGAGCTGGGTGTTCAGGGGAACAGCAGCAGCTTGCCGGTGGTCTTGCGTGCCTGCAGGTCCTCGTGGGCCTGGCGGACCTCGTCCAGCGGGTACCGGTGCCCGATCCGCACCTGCAAGGAGCCGTCGGCGACCGCGGCGTACACGGCGGCGGCCCTGGCCGTCAGCTCCGCGCGTTCGGCGACGTAGTCGAAGAGCTTGGGCCGGGTCAGGTACGCCGAACCCGCCGCGTTGAGCCGCTGCGGATCCACCGGTGGCACCGGTCCGCTCGACGCCCCGAACAGCACGAGCATGCCGCGGCGGCGCAGACTCGCAAGGCTCGCGTCGAACGTCGCCTTCCCGACGCTGTCGAACGCCGCGGCGACCCCGCGCCCCCCGGTGAGCTCGCGGACCGCGCCCGCCAGGTCGTCGACCTCGGTGTAGCGGATCACCTCGGCAGCGCCCGCGGCCCGGGCCAGCTTCTCCTTCTCCGGGGTCGACACGGTGGCGATCACCCGGGCTCCGCGCGCGGTGGCCAGCTGGGTGAGCAGCAGCCCGACCCCGCCGGCCGCGGCGTGCACCAGGATCGGGTCGCCGTCGGCGACCGGGCAGGCGTCGTTGACCAGGAAATGCGCGGTCATGCCCTGAAGCAGCGCCGCCGCGGCCTGTTCGTCGGACACTCCGTCGGGCACCGTGACGGTCTTCTCCACCGGTACCGCGACGGCCTGCGCGTAGCTGCCCAGCGACTCCGCCCAGGCGACCCGGTCACCGACGGCGACCCCGGTCACCCCCGCACCGACCACGCGGACCCGGCCGCAGCCCTCCAGCCCGGGCCGCAACGGCAGCGGCATCGGGTAGATGCCCTGTCGCTGGTACGTATCGATGTAGTTGACGCCCGCCGCCGCGACGTCGACGAGCACCTCGCCGGGACCCGGCTCCGGCTCGGGCAGGTCGGTCACGGTCAGGACCTCCGGACCTCCGGGCTCGGCAACCCGAACTGCGCGCATGGGCGTCCTTTCCTCGGTCACGTGTGGATCATGCGCTGACGGCGTCGGCGTCGCTCGGTACCTCCGGCCGCACGACGACCGACGTGTCGTCCGCCTGCGGGGCGGTGTGTCGCACGGGTCGCTGTGCGGTGCCGGCCCACAGCGCGGCCGCCGCGGCGGTGACGACGGCGGCCCCGAGCACGTGCAGCGCGACCAGCACCTCGGGCACGCCGAGTGCGTACTGAACCCCACCCAGCACACCCTGCCCCACGACGGCGAGGACGAGGACCCCGTAGCGACGGCGCACCGCGGCCCCGGCGCCGGTGGCCCACAGGGCGAAACCGAGCGCGACGAGCATGCCGAGATAGCCGAAGAGCAGGTCGGCGTGCAGCTGGGCGAGATCGGCGACATTGGCGTCGAGGCGCGGTGTCGAGGCGTCCCCCGCATGCGGGCCCGCGCTGGTGACGAGGCTGCCGGCGACGAGCAGGGCCGCCAGGACGGCGCTGCTCGTCGCGATCAGCGCGCGCAGCGGGCGGGGAACCAGCAGCCGGACCGGGCCGTCGCCGTCGGTGGCGGCCGCGACGAGCAGGACCGCGAGCCACACCAGCACCATCGAGACCAGGAAGTGCGGCATGACGCTCCACCACGTCAGACCGGTGAGCACGGTGATACCGCCGATCACGGCCTGCGCCACGACACCCAGGGGCATCGACGCGGCCAGCCACGTCAGCCTGCGTCGGCGCGGCCGGGTGCCCAACGCGGCGAGCAGGCACAGCCCGGACACGGTGATGACGACGAACGTCAGCAGCCGGTTGCCGAACTCGACCCATTGGGTCACCGCGGCGATCCCGGGGTGCGCGACCGGGACCAGGCTGCCGGGGAAGCACTGGGGCCAGGTGGGGCAGCCGAGGCCGGATCCGGTCACCCGCACGACGGACCCGGTCACGGCGATCCCGGCCTGGGCCACGACGGCGGCGATCGCCAGCCTGCGCATCAGCACGGGTGGGATCGCGGGGAGCCGGTCCAGCAACGACGGTCGAGCCACGCCCCGATCGTAGGCGCCGCCGTTCGTGCCCGGTCCGCAGCCCGTGGCACCGGCCGGGTCAGCGGAGCCGGACCGTGCGCACCGAGACGAGGGCCGCCAGCACGGCCCAGATCACCAGCACCAGGACCGGGTGCAGCCCAGGTGCCCGGCCGTCCACGAGCGCGGTGCGCAGCCCCTCGGCGAGCGCCCCGGAGGGCAGCGAGGTCGCGATGGTGCCCAACGGGCCGGGGAGTTGGGCGGCGGGGATGACGATGCCCCCGGCGAACAGCAGCACGAACCACAGCAGGTTGGCCACCGCGAGCACGACCTCCGCGCGGACCGAACCACCGAGCAGGATTCCCAGGCTGCCGAACGCGGCGCAACCGAGCAGCACGAGCAGCACGGCCCAGCCGAGGCCGGCGGCGGGCGGCCGCCAGTCCAGCGCGACGGCCAGCGCGCACAGCACCGCGGTCTGCACGGCCACCAGCCCCAGCACCGCGGCCAGCCGCCCGGCCACGAGCAACCAGCGGGGCAGCGCGGTGGCGGCCAGCCTGCGCACCACTCCGTAGCGGCGGTCGAAGCCGAACGCGATCGCCTGGCCGGTGAAGGCGGCGGACATCACGGCCAACGCGAGGACGGCGGGGACCACGGAGGCCACCCGCGGTTCGGGCAGCGGAACCACCTCGAGCAGCGTCAGCCCGACGAGCAGCGCGATCGGGATGAGCAGCGCGAGCAGGAGTTGTTCGCCGTTGCGCAGGGCGAGCCGCAGCTCGGTGCTCGACTGGGCCGCGAGCATGCGCACCAGCGAGCCCCGGCCGGGACGGGGGGTGAAGGTTCCGGCGGCGAACCGCCCGGTGGCGGCGGTCACGACCGCAGCTCCCTTCCGGTGAGGTCGAGGAAGACGTCCTCCAGGCTGCGCCGCGCGATCCGCACGTCATCGGCGAGCGCACCCTGCCCGGCGCACCACGCGGTGATCACCGAGAGGACCGACGGGTCGATCCGGCCCTGGACGAGATAGCGTCCGGCAAGGGTTTCGACGGCGCGGTAGCCGGTGGGCAGGGCGGCCATGAGATCGTCGAGGTCCATCCCGGGCCGGGCCCGGAACCGCAGCTCCTGCTGCTCGCCGCCCGCGGTGAGCTCAGCCGGGGTGCCCTGGGCCACCACCCGGCCCCGGTCGACGATGACGACGTGGTCGGCCAGCGCCTCCGCCTCCTCCATCAGGTGCGTGGTGAGCAGCACGGCCACTCCGTCGCGGCGCAGGGCGTCGATGAGCTCCCAGACCAGCCGGCGGCCCTGCGGGTCCATCCCGGCGGTCGGCTCGTCGAGGAACACCAGCTCGGGGCGCCCGACGACCGCGCAGGCCAGGGCGAGTCGCTGCTGCTGCCCGCCGGAGAGGCGCTTGTACGGGGTCCGGGCGCAGGTGTCCAGACCCAGCACGTCGGTCAGCCAGGCGACGTCCAGCGGGTGCGCGGCGCAGGCGGCGACCACCCGCAGCATCTCCTCGGCGCGTACCCCGGGGTAGGCGCCACCGCCCTGGGGCATGATCCCGATCCGGCTGCGCAGCGCCTCGGGTGATCCGGCCGGATCGACGCCGAGCACCCGGACCGTGCCCGCGTCGGCGCGCTGGAAGCCCTCGCAGATCTCGACGGTGGTCGTCTTCCCCGCGCCGTTGGGCCCGAGCAGGGCGAGCACGCTCGCCGCGGGCAGGTCCAGGTCGATGCCGTCCACCGCGGTGGTGCGACCGAACCGTTTGACCAGCCCGCGGACCGAGACGGCCAGGTCGAGCGGCGCCGCCGCAGGAAGACTCACGGCTGTCGATTCTACGGAGGGTCGAGGGCGCCGGATCTGACCGGTGCGCGCCCGCCGTCGGCGAGTACCCGGCGCCGCACCACGATCATCATCACCACGAACAGGAACAGCCCGGCGAGGATCGACATCGGCAGCTGGTAGGCGCGGAAGTCGAAATCGGAACCGGTGGGCGGGACCATGAGCGCGAGCAGGGCCGACGCGGCCAGCGCCGCCCTGCGATAGCGCGGCAGTCCCCGGGTCGCGGCGAGCGGGATCGCGGCCCACAGCAGGTACCACGGATGAACCACCGGACCGAGCAGCACGACCGCGCCGAGCCCCGCGCCGAGGCCGGTGACCGGCTCCACCCGGCCACGGAGCGTGGCGAGCAGCAGCCAGCCGCAGGCCGCGGCCGCGGCCGCCCCGCCGAGCAGGCGGGTGAGCGTCAGCGTGGTGTCGGTGTGGTCACCGAGCCCGGCGAGGATGCCGATCTGCCCGGAGAGCTGCCCGAGGTCGGTGGACAGCGACATCCAGCTGCGGATCGTGTTGGCGGTGCCCTGCGTCCCGATCCAGCCGAAGCCCAGACCGGTGCCGTACCCGAGCGCGGCGAACACGCCCGCCGCGACCGCCCCGAGGACGCCCGCCATGATGGCGACGTCGCGGGGCCTGCCGCCGCGGCGACGGGCCACGTGCATACCGAGGAACCCGAGGGCGAGGATGGCCGGGATCTTCACCGCGGCCCCGGCCGTGATGAGCACGGCGCCGGACAGCCAGCCCAGCGGCGTCCGCGCGCGCAGCCCCAGCTCCAGGCCCGCGAGCATCGCACCGACCATCAACGCCTCGTTGTGGATTCCGCTGACCAGGTGGAACAACACGAGCGGGTTGGCCGCGCCCAGCCACAGGGCCAGCCCGGGCTCGATCCCGCAGCGCTGGGCCAGCCGGGGCAGCGCCCAGATGATCAACGCGACTCCGGTGAGGGCCAGCAGGCGATGGGCGAACACGCCGAGCACGACGTTCTCACCGGTCAGTGCGGTGATGCCGCGGCCGAGCTGGAGGAACAGCGGCCCGTACGGCGCCGGGGTGTCGCGCCAGATCGTGGGGATGGTCCGGGTCAGCGGATCGTCGACACCGAGTGCCTGCGCGGGCCCGAGCACATAGGGGTCCAGCCCGCGGGCGGTGATGGCGCTCTGCGCGAGGTAGCTGTAGACGTCCCGGGAGAACAGGGGCGGGGCCAGCGCCAGCGGCAGCGCCCAGAGCAGACCGGCCCGGGCGAGCTGCCCGCGGTCGGGCGCCGGCGGGACGGCCCCTCGGGCACTCAGCATCCGTCCGATCCACAGCCAGCCCAGCACGAGCATCGCCATGCCCGCGTAGGTCACCGCGATGGCAACCGTTGCGTTGCGGGCGGGGAGGCCGAGCAGCCGCAGTCCGTTGAACGGGTTGGGCACCGGCAGGGCGCCCGCGCCCAGCGCACCCACCCCCATCAGCAGCGCGCCGGTCAGTCCCAGCCGGCGCGCGTGCCTACTGGGATCGTGCGGGCGAAGCGATGAGCCGAGGGCCGGGTCGGTCCGGGCCGGTGGCACGGCGCCGACTCCGGTGGGATCGAGCCCCGCGGCGGCCATGGGGGCAGGGTAGCGAGCAGCGCCGTCGTGACCGCGCTCACCATATCGGCGGGCGGCCTTTGCCAGCTGCCCCGAAATACGCAAGACTCGTGTTGTGAAAACAGTCGGAGACGGCGACGTGGTCGAGGGGCGTGGGCATGAGATGCCGTCGTCCCTCGACGGCGGTACCCGTCTGGCCGTCGCCCGGCTCCTGTTGGAGCAGGGCCCGGTGACGGCTGCTGGGATCGCCGCTGAGTTGGAGCTCTCCGCCGCCGCGGTGCGGCGTCACCTCGACGCGCTCATCGCCGAGGGGGAAGCCCAGACCCGGGAGGCGTCGCGCCGGGTGCCGCGCGGCCGGGGCCGCCCGGCCAGGCAGTACCTGCTCACCGACGCGGGCCGGGCCCGCTTCGGACACGGTTACGACGACCTCGCGACCTCGGCGCTGCGGTTCCTGGCACAGCGGGCCGGGGCGGGCGCGGTCAGCGCGTTCGCCGACAACCGGGTCGCCGAGCTGATCGGGCCGCAGGCGGCCGAGATCAGCGCGGCCGACACCCCGGACGCGCGCGCCGATGCCCTCGCCCGGGTCCTCAGCGCGCGCGGCTATGCTGCCCGGGCCCAGGCCCGGGAGGCAGGCCACGGAGTCCAGCTGTGCCTGCACCACTGTCCGGTGGCCCATGTCGCGGCGGAGTTCCCCGAGCTCTGCGAGGCCGAGACGCGCGCGTTCGCGGAACTGCTCGGCACCCACGTACAGCAGCTGGCCACCATCGCGCGGGGTGACTCGATGTGCACCACGCACGTCCCCCTGGACAGTCCCGAGCTTCTCAAACGGCTCAGGAAAGCCCCGTACCACCCGCCCACCACAGCCCCCAGAGGGAGGCAGCCCGAATGACGACCGCTCCTGAAGCGAGCACGACGCTCACCCAGGAGGAGACGCTCGCCACGCTCGGCCGTTACGACTTCGGTTGGAGCGACCCGGACGTCGCCGGCGCTTCCGCACGTCGCGGCCTGTCCGCTGACGTCGTCGCCGACATCTCCCGGCTGAAGAACGAACCCCAGTGGATGCTCGACTTCCGGCTCAAGGCGCTCAACCTGTTCGAGCGCAAGCCGATGCCGCGGTGGGGATCCGACCTCTCCGGAATCGACTTCGACAACATCAAGTACTTCGTACGGTCCACCGAGAAGCAGGCGACGTCCTGGGACGAGCTGCCCCCGGACATCAAGAACACCTACGACAAGCTGGGCATCCCCGAGGCCGAGAAGGCCCGCCTCGTCGCCGGTGTCGCCGCTCAGTACGAGTCCGAGGTCGTCTACCACCAGATCCGGGAGGACCTGGAGGCCCAGGGCGTCATCTTCCTGGACACCGACACCGGGCTGCGCGAGCATCCCGAGCTGTTCCGGGAGTACTTCGGCTCGGTCATTCCCAGCGGGGACAACAAGTTCTCCGCGCTGAACTCCGCGGTGTGGTCGGGCGGCTCGTTCATCTACGTGCCGCCGGGCGTGCACGTCGACATTCCCCTGCAGGCCTACTTCCGGATCAACACCGAGAACATGGGCCAGTTCGAGCGCACCCTGATCATCGTGGACGAGGGTGCCTACGTGCATTACGTCGAGGGCTGCACGGCGCCGATCTACAAGTCCGACTCCCTGCACTCGGCGGTCGTCGAGATCATCGTGAAGAAGGGTGGCCGGTGCCGGTACACCACCATCCAGAACTGGTCGAACAACGTCTACAACCTGGTCACCAAGCGGGCCAAGGCCGAGGCGGGCGCGACCATGGAGTGGGTCGACGGCAACCTCGGCTCGAAGGTCACGATGAAGTACCCGGCCGTGCTGCTCATGGGTGAACACGCCAAGGGCGAGGTGCTCTCGATCGCGTTCGCCGGCGAGGGCCAGCACCAGGACGCCGGCGCGAAGATGACGCACCTGGCGCCGAACACGTCGTCGACGATCATCTCCAAGTCGGTGGCCCGCGGCGGCGGCCGGACCTCCTACCGCGGACTGGTCCGGGTCAACCCGAAGGCACGCAACGCACGCTCGACCGTGAAGTGTGACGCGCTGCTGGTCGACACGATCAGCCGCAGCGACACCTATCCGTACGTGGACGTGCGCACCGACGACGTCTCGATGGGGCACGAGGCCACGGTCTCCAAGGTCAGCGACAACCAGCTGTTCTACCTGATGAGCCGCGGGCTGACCGAGGACGAGGCGATGGCCATGGTCGTGCGCGGGTTCGTCGAGCCGATCGCGCGCGAGCTGCCCATGGAGTACGCGCTGGAGCTGAACCGGCTGATCGAGCTGCAGATGGAGGGTTCCGTCGGATGACGGCAGAAGTTGCCGGGCTGGCTCCCGAGCTGACCGGAGCCAGGAAGGGGACCGGCGAGGTCCCCATCGCGAGCGCGGGTGAGCGGTTCACCTCCTTCGACGTCGAGGCCTTCGAGGTCCCCGGCGGCCGCGAGGAGAACTGGCGGTTCACCCCCCTCAAACGGCTGCGCGGGCTGCACGACGGCACCGCCGCCCTCGACGGCACCGTCACGATCGGCCTGCCCGAGACGGGCGGCGGGGTGACCGTGGAGACGGTCGGGCGCGACGACGCCCGGCTCGGTGACGGCGGCGTCCCGGCCGATCGGGTTGCGGCCGCGGCCTGGACCGCGTTTCGCGAGGCGACGGTCGTGACCCTGGACGGCACACCGGAGCCGGTGTCGATCGCCGTCACCGGGCCGGGGAGCGAGGCCAGCGCCGCCGCGCACCTGCAGCTGCGCACGACGCCGCACACCGAGGCGACCGTGGTGATCGCCTACCAGGGCTCGGGCACCGTGGCCGACAACCTCGAGGTCGTGCTCGGGGACGGTTCCCGGCTGACCCTCGTCGTCACCGAGGAGTGGTCCGAGGACGCCGTGCACGTCGGTGCCCAGCACTTCTCGGTGGGCCGCGACGCCACGCTCAAGGCCACCTCGGTGATGCTGGGCGGGGACCTGGTGCGGATCAGCCCGACGGTGTCCTACCGCGGCCCCGGCGGCGACGCCGAGCTGCTGGGGCTGGGCTACGCCGACGCCGGGCAGCACCTCGAGCAGCGGTTGTTCGTCGACCACGCGGTTCCCGCCTGCAAGTCGAACGTGCTGTACAAGAACGCCCTGCAGGGTGTGGCGGGCTCACCGGACGCGCATACGGTGTGGGTCGGTGACGTGCTGATCCGCGCCGCCGCGGAGAACACCGAGACCTTCGAGTTCAACCGCAACCTCGTGCTCACCGAACACGCCAGGGCCGACTCGGTGCCCAACCTCGAGATCGAGACCGGCGAGATCGCCGGCGCCGGTCACGCCAGCGCCACCGGCCGGTTCGACGACGAGCAGCTGTTCTACCTGTCCAGCCGCGGCATCCCGGAGGACGTGGCCCGCCGCCTGGTGGTCCGCGGGTTCTTCGGCGAGATCCTCAATGCGATCACCCTCCCCGAGCTGCGTGAGCGCCTCGAGGCGGCCATCGAGTCCGAGCTCGCGATCAGCGGCGTCTGAGCCGCGCCCCACCACAACCGACGGAGTTCACACCTACATGTCCATCCTGCAGATCACGGACCTGCACGTCTCGGTGATCACCGACGACGGCCCCAAGGAGCTGCTGCACGGCGTCGACCTCACGGTGCGCGGCGGCGAGACCCACGCGATCATGGGTCCGAACGGCTCGGGCAAGTCCACGCTCGCCTACGCGATCGCCGGGCACCCGCGCTACGAGGTCACCTCCGGCACCGTCACGCTCGACGGCGCCGACGTGCTCGAGATGAGCGTCGACGAGCGGGCCCGTGCCGGGCTGTTCCTCGCGATGCAGTATCCGGTCGAGGTCCCCGGGGTCTCGATGGCGAACTTCCTGCGCAGCGCGGCCACCGCGGTCCGCGGCGAGGCACCCAAGCTGCGGACCTGGGTCAAAGAGGTCAGGACGGCGATGAACGACCTGGGCATCGACCCCGCGTTCGCCGACCGCAGCGTCAACGAGGGCTTCTCCGGCGGCGAGAAGAAGCGCCACGAGGTGCTGCAGCTCTCGCTGCTCAAGCCGAAGATCGCGATCCTCGACGAGACCGACTCGGGTCTCGACGTCGACGCGCTGCGGGTCGTCTCCGACGGGGTCAACCGGTACAAGGCCGGTGGCGACGTCGGGGTCCTGCTGATCACGCACTACACGCGGATCCTCAAGCACATCACCCCGGATGTGGTGCACGTCTTCGCGGGCGGGCGGATCGTCGAGTCCGGTGGCGCCGAGCTCGCGAACGAGCTCGAGGAGCACGGCTACGAGAAGTACGCCGAGACGGGGTCTGGAGTCGAGGTCGGGTCGTGACAACAGCGCAGGCCCCGCACGGCCTGGGGCTGGACCGGATCGAGACGACCACGCTGCGCGCCGACTTCCCGATCCTGTCGCGGACCGTGCGCGACGGACGTCCGCTGGTGTACCTGGACTCCGGGGCCACCGCGCAGCGGCCCCGCCAGGTGCTCGACGCCGAGCGGCTGTTCCTGGAGCAGCACAACGCGGCCGTGCACCGTGGCGCCCACCAGCTGGCGGAGGAAGCCACCGACGCCTACGAGTCGGCCAGGGCCCGCATCGCCGCGTTCGTCGGGGCCGACGCCGGGGAGCTGGTGTTCACCAAGAACGCGACCGAGGGGATCAACCTCGTCGCGTACGCGATGGGCAACTCCTCGATCCGGACCGGGCTCGGACCGGAGACCGAGCGGTTCGCGGTCGGTCCCGGCGACGAGATCGTCGTCACCGAGCTGGAGCACCACGCGAACCTGGTGCCGTGGCAGGAGCTGTGCCGGCGCACCGGTGCCACCCTGCGCTGGTACCCGGTCACCGAGCAGGGCCGGATCGACCTGGACGGGCTCGTCCTGACGGACCGGACGAAGGTCGTCGCGTTCGCTCACCAGTCCAACGTGCTCGGCTCGATCGCCCCGGTCACGGAGCTGGTCGGCCGGGCCCGGGAGGTCGGGGCGTTGGTGCTGCTCGACGCCTGCCAGTCGGTCCCGCATATGCCGGTGCACCTGACCTCGCTCGACGTCGACTTCGCGGTCTTCTCGGGGCACAAGATGCTCGGGCCGTCCGGGATCGGTGTGCTCTACGGCAAGGCCGACCTGCTCGATGCGATGCCGCCGTTCCTGACCGGTGGGTCGATGATCGAGCTCGTGCGGATGGAGGGTTCGACCTACGCCCCGCCGCCGCAGCGGTTCGAGGCGGGTGTGCCGATGGTGTCGCAGGCCGTGGGACTGGCGGCCGCGGTGGACTACCTCACCGAGATCGGCATGGCGCGGGTGCACGCGCACGAGCTCGACCTGACCAGGGCCGCGATCGACGGTCTGCGCCAGATCCCCGGGGTGCGGATCATCGGTCCGGATTCGGTCGACGAGCGGGGCGGCGCGGTATCGTTCGTGGTCGAAGGGGTGCACGCGCACGACGTCGGCCAGGTGCTCGACGACCGCGGGATCGCGGTGCGGGTCGGGCACCACTGCGCCTGGCCGCTGCATCGGCGGTTCGGTGTGGCCGCGACGGTCCGGGCCTCCTTCCACGTCTACAACACCGTGGACGAGGTCGCCGCGCTGGTCGAGGGCGTGCAGGCCGCGCGCGAGTTCTTCGGAGTCGCCTGATGCAGCTCGAGCAGATGTACCAGGAGATCATCCTGGACCACTACCGTTCGCCGCACCGAGCGGGGCTGCGTGAACCGTTCGACGCCGAGTCCTTCCAGATCAACCCGACCTGCGGGGACGAGGTGACGTTGCGGGTGAAGCTGGACGAGGCCCGGGAGAAGGTCGAGGACGTCTCCTACGAGACGCTCGGCTGCTCGATCAGCCAGGCCTCGACCTCGGTGCTGACCGACCTCGTCGTCGGGCAGAGCGTCGCGGAGTCGATGCGGGTGCTCGCGGCGTTCCAGCAGATGGCGCAGGGCCGGGGGACGGTCGAGCCCGACGAGGAGATCCTCGGTGACGGCGTGGCCTTTGCCGGGGTGGCCAAGTACCCGGCCCGGGTGAAGTGTGCGCTGCTCGGATGGATGGCGTTCAAGGACGCCATTGTCCGGGGCAGCGCGGAGAAGGAGACGGCATGAGCGAGACCAACACCGACGAGACTCTCGTCCGCGGTGCGGCCGGCCTGCCCGAGCCGCCCCCGCCGCGCGCCGAGGACCCGTCGATCGACGACCTCGAGGAAGCCATGCGCGATGTCGTCGACCCCGAGCTCGGCATCAACGTGGTCGACCTCGGGCTGGTCTACGGCATCTCCGTGGAGTCCGGCACCGCGATCATCGACATGACGCTCACCTCGGCGGCCTGCCCGTTGACCGACGTCATCGAGGACCAGGCCAGGTCCGCGCTGACCCAGGGGCCGGGCGGCGGGCTGGTGGACGACGTGAAGATCAACTGGGTGTGGATGCCGCCGTGGGGCCCGGAGAAGATCACCGAGGACGGGCGCGAGCAGCTGCGCGCCCTCGGCTTCCGCGTCTGATCGCCCGTCGGCCTTGACCCGCCTCGGTCCGCAGGGGTAGGACGGCACGCGCCCGGGTCGGACGGCCCAGCGAGGAGGAGCCGCGATGAGTGGGCGCGTGGTGCACTTCGAGATCCCCTTCGACGACGGCGAGCGGGCGCGCGGCTTCTATCGGGAGGCCTTCGGCTGGAACCTCCAGGAGATCCCCGAGATGGCCTACACGATGGCCTCGTCCGGCCCGACCACGGACCAGGGGATGCCCAGCGAGCCGGGATATATCAACGGTGGCCTGTTCCGGCGTGCGGCCGGCCCGCTGCGCGGCCCGGTGATCGTCGTCGACGTCGAGCGCATCGACGCGGCCCTGACGCGCATCGAGGAGCTCGGTGGGACGACGGTCGTCCCGCGGCAGCCGGTCGGGGAGATGGGGTTCGTGGCGTACTTCCAGGATCCCGAGGGCAACGTGGTCGGGCTCTGGGAGAACGCGGCGTAAGGGCCGAGCCGACGGGGTCCGTCCGCCGTACTCACCGAGGTCATGGCTCGGGTGGTGTGACGACGAGCAGACAACCGCTCCAGGCGCGGATGCGGCGCTCGGATCGTCGAGGAGCCGGATGGCTCAGCCGACCGGTCGCTCCAGGGTGATCAGCAAACCCTCCACACCACCGGGCCCGATCCGGCCCTTCACCTCGGTGCTGGTGATCGCCTTGAGCTGCCAGCCCTGGGCGGCCTCGTCGTTGAGGAGCTTCTCCAGCTTGTCCGCCGAGAGCTTCCCGCCGACCAGGCTCTCCCGTAGCTGGAGCACCCGGTACTGGAATCGCCGCGTCATCCGTCCAGATTGCCAGCCCTCATCTCGTGCGCCCGCTGAGCCCGGGATCCAGCGCGTGCCCGACGAGCCGCCCGCGCAACGCCCACCCCGACCGCCCGAACAGCGCGGCCATCGCCGCGATCATGCCGGTGAGGTCGTCGCGGCCGGTCAGGTAGGCCCAGCGGTGCCGGTGCGGGAGGCCGAGGAAGACCTCGAAGAACGCGGGCACCTCCTCGGGCGGCAGCCGCAGCAACGCCTCGAGTCCGCGGCGGCGCAGCAGGTGGACGGCTCGCGCGGCGGGCGACCAGAGGACCGTGTCCGCCGTCGCGGGCGAGCGGATGAGCGCGTCGGCCAGCCGGGGCGCCAGCGACAGCGCGGTGGCCACGCTGAACCCGGTGCTGGGGTGGATGAGGGGGGCGGCCGAGCCGAAGCCCAGGACGTCGCGGGAGCGGTGCCGGGCGCGATCGAGGGGGAAGCGCACCCGCTCCTGCCGGGCACCCGCGGCGGCCACCACGCCATGGTGGGCCAGCCGGGCCAGCAACCTGCGGCGCAGCTGCGGGATCGGCAGCCCGGGACGCCGGGCCAGCGAGGTCTCCTCGAGCAGCACCTCGCCGCCGCCGAGCGGCACCCCGTAGAGGAACGTCGGCCAGCCTCGCTCGCCGTGGTCGCGACGCCAGTCCATGAACAGTGCCGTGCCGGGTGGGACGAGCGACGCGGCCCGTTCAGCGGGCACGACCAGTCCGTAGGCGGTCTGCTCGGCGGCAGGACGGCTCTGCCGGCGGGGGGAGCGCAATGGCTGACGGTGCCCGCCCGCGTCGACGATGATCCGGGCCCGGGCGAGCCGTCCGTCGGCGAGGGCGACGGTATGCGGCTCCGGGACGCCGACGGCCCGCCCGGCGCGGACGTCGACCCCGTGGCGGTGCAGCTCGGCGTCCAGGTGGCGGCGCAGGGCGGGGACGTCCAGGACGGCGTAGTCCCAGCCCAGCCGGTGCACGCTCAGCGCGATCGCCCGGCCCTCGGCCGTCGCCGCAACGAGGCCGGCGGGGAGCCCGGCCGGCAGCTCACCGGACCAGGCGGCGTAGGTGGCGCGCCAGACACGGGCGGGTGCGGGGTCGAGCAGCACGGTGCGTAACCCGCGTGCCCCGCACTCCGCCGCGAGCGCCCGGCCGGCCGGGCCGCCGCCGACGATCAGCACATCGTCCATGCTCACCCCACCCTGTGAGTGCGTAACAGTGTTCTCACACTGTTACGCACTCACGGGCGGCGTTCATCGGCCACCGGCCAACGCGCCGCCGTCGACGACGATGGTCTCGCCGGTCACCCAGCTCGCGGCCGGGGAGACCAGGAAGCCGACCACCGCGGCGACGTCCTCGGGAGCCCCGAGGCGCTTCATCGGATAGGACGCCGCCGTGCCCGCTTCGTCGTGCTCATAGAGCGCCGTGGCGAAGCGGGTCCTCACCACCGCCGGGGCGACGGCGTTGACCCGGATCCGCGGGCCGAGCTCCGTGGCCAGCTCGGCGGTGAGCCGGATCAGCGCCGCCTTGGACGCGCCGTAGGCCGCGATCACCCGTGTGGTGCGCAGTCCCCCGAGCGAGGCGACGTTCACGACCGATCCGCCGTGCTCGCCCAGCCAGGCCCGATACGCGAGCTGGGTGAACCCGAGCGCCGCGACGACGTTCACGTCGAAGATCTTGCGGACGGCGTCGAGGTCGGCGCTCATCAGCGGGCCGTGGACGGGGTTGATCCCGACGTTGTTGACCAGGATGTCGAGCCTGCCGAACGTGTCCATGGCCCGCTGCACGGTCTGTTGGCGCGACTCGTCGTGCCCGGCATTGCCCACGATGCCGAGCACCCGCCCCTGCTGCCCGTCGGCGGCCTCGCCGGTGAGCCGGTCGACGGCGGCGTCGAGCTCCGCGGGCCTGCGCGCGGTGATCACCACCGAGGCGCCGCGGCGCAGCAACTCGGCCGCGATCGCGTAGCCGATGCCCCGGCTGGCGCCGGTGACGAGCCCGGCCTGGCCGCGCAGGTCCGGCAACGAGCCGGTGATGTCGGTCATGGCGCGACCCTACGTCGGGGAAAGGGCTCGCACCGGTCGGTACTCTGGGGGTGATCCGGATCGGGTAACGCGGCTCCCCGTATCCCTACTGTCTTCCATCCGGACCCCTGGAGCTTTCCTCGTGATCACCGCAACCGACCTGGAACTGCGTGCCGGATCCCGCATTCTGTTGTCCGGGGCCACCCTTCGGGTGCAGCCGGGCGACCGAATCGGGCTCGTCGGGCGCAACGGCGCCGGTAAGACGACCTCGATGCGGGTGCTCGCCGGTGAGGGCGAGCCGTATGCGGGCTCGGTCGGATCGGCCGGGCCCGTCGGCTACCTGCCCCAGGACCCTCGCGAGGGTGACCTCTCGGTCGTGGCGAAGGACCGGGTGCTCTCCGCCCGCGGGCTCGACACCCTGCTGCGCAAGATGGAGAAGGCGCAGACGGCGATGGCCGAGCTCGTCGACGGTGCCCAGAACGCCAAGGCGGTACGCGAGTACGGGCGTCTCGAGGAGCGCTTCGCGGCGCTGGGTGGCTACGCCGCGGAGAGCGAGGCGGCTCGGATCTGCACGCACCTGGGGCTGCCCGAGCGCGTCCTCACCCAACCGGTCGCGACGCTGTCCGGTGGGCAGCGTCGCCGCGTCGAGCTGGCCCGCATCCTGTTCGCCGCGTCCGAGAACGGCGCCACCGGCGGCCAGAGCGCCACGACGCTGCTGCTCGACGAGCCCACCAACCATCTCGATGCCGACTCGATCACCTGGCTGCGTTCGTTCCTGTCCGCGCACACGGGCGGGCTGGTGGTGATCAGCCACGACACCGACCTGCTCGCCTCGGTCGTCAACAAGGTCTGGTTCCTCGACGCGACCCGGGGCGAGGTGGACGTCTACAACATGGACTGGCGCCGGTACCTCGAGGCGCGGGCCACCGACGAGAAGCGCCGTCGCCGAGAGCGTGCCAACGCCGAGAAGAAGGCGGCCGCCCTGCATGCTCAGGCAGCGAAGATGGGGGCCAAGGCCACCAAGGCGGTCGCGGCGAAGAACATGGCCCGCCGGGCCGACCAGATGCTGGCCGGACTCGAGCCGCAGCGCCAGGCCGAGCGGGTCGCGAAGATCCGCTTCCCGGAACCGGCGCCGTGTGGGCGCACCCCGCTCACCGCCGAGGGGCTGAGCAAGGCCTTCGGCTCGCTGGAGGTGTTCAGCGGGGTGGACCTGGCCGTGGACCGTGGCACCAAGGTCGTCGTGCTCGGGCTCAACGGCGCGGGCAAGACCACCCTGCTTCGGCTGCTGGCCGGCACCGAGACCCCTGATGCGGGGCAGGTGGTTCCCGGCCACGGACTGCGCACCGGCTACTACGCGCAGGAACACGAGACCCTCGATCCCGACGCCACCGTCTGGGAGAACATCCGCCACGCCGCGCCGGACACACCCGAGCAGCAGCTGCGGACCCTGCTGGGCACGTTCATGTTCTCCGGGGAGCAACTCGAACAGCCCGCCGGGACGTTGTCCGGTGGGGAGAAGACGCGGCTGGCGCTCGCCGGTCTGGTCTCCAGCGCCGCCAATGTGCTGCTGCTCGACGAGCCGACGAACAACCTGGACCCGGCCAGCCGGGAACAGGTCCTGGACGCGCTGCGTCGCTTCACCGGCGCCGTCGTCCTGGTGACACACGATCCGGGTGCGGTCGAAGCGCTCGACCCGGACAAGGTCATCGTGCTGCCCGACGGCACCGAGGATCACTGGTCGGCCGAGTACCTGGAGCTGGTGCAGCTCGCGTGAGGGGGGAAGGGGCACGGTGCCTCCGACGTCTCGGTGACCTCGAGGTTGCGGTCCGAACCGATGATCACCCGTACGCGTGATCCATTCGGGCGAACCGTTCACCGATCTTTGAGTGGATCTCCTGGCCCAACGGCCGAGGTTGGACGATCATTGCCGCACCGACGAGCCAATCCGGCTTACGGTCCACGAACTGCCGCGGTGGGGCAGAGGAGGTCAACCGACGTGGCCGACCTGAAGAAGGGCGCCCGGATCACCGGAGCCCAGCGGGACAAACTCGCCACTGACCTGAAGAAGAAGTACGAGAAGGGCGCCAGCATCCGGGCCCTTGCCGAGCAGACCGGTCGTTCCTACGGGTTCGTGCACCGGGTGCTCAGCGAGACCGGGGTGACGCTGCGCGGACGCGGGGGAGCGACCCGCACCAAGAAGAAGTAGCGACCGCACCGGTCAACCCCTGAGCCGCCCCTGCGGGGGCGGCATCAGGACGCGTACGCCCGCAGCCGCTCGCGCTGATCGCCGTCGGGGAAGGTCGGAGGCGATGCGCACCACCGAACCCAGGCCGGGCGCCGACGGTCGTCGAGGTCTGTCACACGCTCGGTCGCCCGAGCGGGAAGACGCCGCTGTGCCTGAGCGTTGGCTCCAGATTGCAACGTTGTAATCGCACTGGGGGCGCGGATGGACCACAGCTGGCAGCTGATGCGCGGAGTCGTACGGGGCGCCGACGCTCCGCGCAGAATCGCGAAGGGGACGGTCCGCCGGATCTGGGCGTTCGCCCGTCCACACCGGCGCAGGCTGCTCGCATTCCTGTTGTTCACCGTGGGGTCGGCGGTCATCGGCGTGCTGACCCCGATCCTCGCCGGGCGCGTCGTCGACGCGATCGTGTCGGCAGGCACGACCTCCGCCGCGACCGCGACGATCATCGGGCTGGCCGGCGGGATCGCCGGCCTTGCGGTGCTGGACGCCGCGATCGGGTTGATCTCCCGCTGGTTCTC
Source organism: Pseudonocardia hispaniensis (assembly GCF_042658695.1). NCBI lineage: Bacteria > Bacillati > Actinomycetota > Actinomycetes > Pseudonocardiales > Pseudonocardiaceae > Pseudonocardia > Pseudonocardia hispaniensis. Next base: position 120,282 of record NZ_JBHSQW010000016.1, read on the forward strand.
GGCGCGTATCGGCGAGGACCTCATCGTGGACCTTCGCCGGGCCGTGTTCATCCACGTTCAGGCGATGCCGATCGCGTTCTTCACCCGCACCCGCACCGGGGCGTTGGTCAGCAGGCTCAACAACGATGTCATCGGCGCCCAGTCGGCCATCACCTCGACGCTGGCGAGCCTGCTGTCCAACGTCATCCAGCTCGCGCTGGTGCTCGGGGTCATGATCGGGCTGGCCTGGCAGGTCACGCTCCTCGCCCTCGTGCTGTTGCCGATCTTCGTGCTGCCGGCCCGGCGGATGGGACACACCATCGCCGACCTGCGACGCGAGTCGGCGAACCTCAACGCCGCGATGAGCAACCAGATGACCGAGCGGTTCTCCGCGCCGGGCGCGACGCTGGTCAAGCTCTTCGGCGACCCCGGCGCGGAGGCGCGCGAGTTCGCCGAGCGCGCCCAGCGGGTCCGCGACATCGGCGTGCGCACCGCCATGGTCTCCCGGGTCTTCGTCACCGCGCTGTCGCTGGTCTCGGCGCTGGCGCAGGCGTTGGTGTACGGGCTCGGGGGCTGGCTTGCGGTCACCGGCCGCATCGCCCCCGGCACGGTCGTCACCCTCGCGCTGCTGCTCACCCGCCTCTACTCGCCGATGACGGCGCTGGCCAACGCCCGGGTCGACGTCATGAGCGCGCTCGTGGCGTTCGAGCGGGTCTTCGAGGTGCTGGACCTCGAGCCGATGATCACCGAGAAGCCGGACCCCCGGGAGCTGCCGGACGGGCCGGTCGGCGTGCGGCTGCGCGACGTGCACTTCGGCTACCCCAGCGCCGATCGGGTGTCGTTGGCCTCGCTCGAGGAGGTCGCCGTGCTCGACCGCAGACCCGGGGGAACGGTCCTGCACGGGATCGATCTCGAGGTCGGCCCCGGCAGGCTGGTGGCGCTGGTCGGCTCGTCCGGTGCCGGGAAGTCGACGATCGCCTCGCTCGTGCCGCGGCTCTACGACGTCGACTCCGGCGCGGTCGAGCTGTCCGGCATCGACGTGCGCGAGCTCTCGTTCGCCGCGCTGCGGGGCGCCGTCGGCGTCGTCACCCAGGACGGGCACCTGTTCCACGACACGATCGCGGCCAACCTGCGGTACGCCGCACCACGGGCCACCGACGACGAACTGCGCGCGGCGATCGCCCGGGCGCGGCTGTCCGAGCTGGTCGACGCGTTGCCCGACGGGTTGCAGACCGTGGTCGGCGAGCGGGGCTACCGGCTCTCCGGCGGCGAGCGGCAGCGGCTGACCATCGCCCGGTTGCTGCTGGCCAGGCCGCGGGTGGTGATTCTCGACGAGGCCACCGCGCACCTGGACTCCGAGTCGGAGGCGGCCGTGCAGGCCGCGCTGGCCGAGGCGCTCGACGGGCGGACCGCGATCGTCATCGCCCACCGGCTCTCCACGATCCGGGCGGCCGACGAGATCGCGGTCGTGGAGGCGGGCCGGATCGTCGAGCGCGGAACGCACGAGGAGCTGCTGACCGCGGGCGGCCGCTACGCGCTGCTCTACCGCACCCAGTTCGCCGACCAGACGGACACCGACCGGGTGGCCTGACCCCGACCGCCGCGGCGACCGGCTGCGGTCACCTCGTTCGCCTTCGCGGAGCCCGGGAATGCCCCGGCCTTCTCCGACACCCGGTTCGTGGGTGACTCACCGAGGTGGCGACGTGCGCCGGACGGTCTGCTCGACGACGTCGAGGACGCCGGCAAGGTCTCCCGCGGGCAGCCCCATCGCCAGGTGCGAGACCAGGCCCTCCCACACCAGCTCCAGGTACTGGGCCAGCACGGGCACCGGGATGTCGGCGCGCAGCGCGCCGGCGGCCAGCTGACGCTCGAGGCGGTCGCGGGTGGCCGCGGTCAGCGCCGCTGAATGCGCCTGCCAGCGCTGCCGGAACTCCGGATCCGTGCGCAGCCGCCGGGATACCTCGAGCCGGGTGCCGAGCCAGCTGCGGTCGTCGCCGTCGTCGCCGGCCAGCAGCTCGCGCATGACCTGCACCAGCCCCTGGTCGGCGACGATGTCGGCCATCCGTCGGGCGTCCTGCTCGGCCAGCGCCAGGAACAGCGACTCCTTGTCGCGGAAGTAGTGAAAGATCGCCCCACGGGACAGACCTGTGGTCTGCTCGAGCCTGCGCACGGTCGCTCCCTCGTACCCGTAGCGCGCGAAGCAGGACCGCGCGCCGTCGAGTATCTGCTGGCGCCGTGCGGCAAGCCGATCGGAACTGACCCGGGGCATTCCCACAGTATTCCGTACGTACGGATTGTTGCCTGCCGGGCCGCTCCCGCATGATCGTCCACGCGCAGGACCGGCAGCTGCGTCCGGCGGCCGCAGCACCGCCGCGGCGAGTCCCCCGGCGTGTCGGCCTGACCCAGAGATACCCGATCGACGTAACGTCCGATGGCCTGATGGGTCCGAACGGACCAACGATCGAGCCCTGTTCGGCGTAGTGAACCCGGCGCCGGGCTCGGGCCAGACCGGTGAGGAGATACCCGGACCGGGTGATCGGCCGCCTTCCGCTCCGCTCGCGACCGCCTGCGGCTGCCGGTCCGGACGAGTAGCGTCGCCTCCGTGATGCAGGAGGCGACGGGCGTCCAGCCGCCGACCGCAACGAACCGTTTCGTGCCGACATTCGTCCCGCCTCCCGCCGCGCCACCGACGATCACGGTGCTGCGCAGTCGCGCCGAGGCGGAGGCCTATGTGGCCTCGGTGTGCTTCAAGCACGGGCCACCGCGGTTGGCCGGAGTCGAGCTGGAGTGGTTGGTGTACTCCACCATCGCCCCCCGACAGCCTCCCGATGCGGCCACCCTCGCGGCCGCACTCGGTCCGCACACTCCCACCACCCTCCGCCCCGGCTCCCCGGCCATCCCGTTGCCGGGCGGCTCGATCGTCACCGTCGAACCCGGCGGGCAGGTCGAGCTGGCAAGCCCCCCGTTGGCCGGCCTGTCCGCTCTGGACCGCACCGTCGAGGCCGACGCCGCCGAGTTGCACCGGCGCCTCGCCGCGCATGGCCTGCGCATCGAGCCTCGCGCCTCCGACCCGATCCGGCCTCCCATCCGCATTCTCGATGTGCCGCGCTACCGGGCGATGGAGAGCGCCTTCGACCGGATCGGCCCACACGGGCGCAGCGGCATGTGCTCCACCGCGGCCGTACAGGTCTGCCTCGACGCCGGCGAGGCCGCCGACATCCCGCGCCGGTGGGACGCCCTGCACGCGCTCGGGCCGGTGCTGCTGGCCGCGTTCGCGAACTCACCCCTGCTGCACGGCAGGCGCACCGGGTGGAAGTCCTCCCGGATGGCCTGCTGGCTCGCGGCCGACCCGGACCGCACCGCACCGCCGCCACCCCGCACCGGTGACCCGGCCGCTGCCTGGGCCGAACGGGTGCTGCACACCCCGCTGCTGTGCGTGCGCCGGCCGACCGGCTCCTGGGAGGTGCCGGGCCGGGTCACGTTCGCCGACTGGATCGGCGGCGCGCTACCCACCCTGCCCACCACCGCCGACCTCGACTATCACGTGTCGACGTTGTTCCCGCCGGTCCGCCCGCGCGGACATCTCGAGGTGCGCTACGTGGACGGGCAGCCGGGTCGGCACTGGAAGCTGCCGATGGCGATGCTCGTCGCGCTGCTGTCGGACCCGGTCGTCACCGACCGGACGCTGGAGCTGTGCGAGCCCGCGCAGGGGCGGTGGATCTCGGCGGCCCGGCACGGTCTGGACGACCGGGTGCTGGCCGCCGCCGCGATCGGGGTCTTCGAGCTCGCGTGTACCGCCCTGCGGGCGCTGGGCGGACCACCGGAGTACCTGGCCGAGCTGGAGGACGTGACCGAGCGCCGGGTGCGCTCGGGTCGATGTCCGGCCGACGAGGAGATCCCGGGGGAGCCCGCCACCCGCGAGAACTCCGCTCCCACCTGGCCGTCGGTCGCCCTGCGCGACGGCCCCCCATGTCCTGAACCGATCCCCGGCGAACCGGACAGCCCGGACGGAGAGCGACGATGAGCCACCGCGCACCGCTGCCCGAACTCGGCGCCGAGGAGCTCCGCACCCACGTCGCGGAGTTGCTGGCCCGATCGCGCGCCCGCAGCCTGGCGCTCACCGACGCCGTCGACGACGCCGATCTCGTTGCCCAGCACTCGCCGTTGATGTCCCCCCTGGTCTGGGACCTCGCGCACGTCGGCAGCCAGGAGGAGCTCTGGCTGGTCCGCGACGTCGGTGGTCGCGCCCCGCTGCGCCCGGAGATCGACGGGCTCTACGACGCCTTCCGGCACTCCCGCGCCAGCCGGGTCGATCTGCCGCTGCTGACCCCGGCCGAGACCCACGCCTATCTCGGTCAGGTCCGGGACAAGGCCCTGGACGCGCTGGAGCGCAGCCCACTCACCGGGCGCAGGCTCGTGGAGAACGGGTTCGCCTTCGGCATGATCGTGCAGCACGAGCAGCAGCACGACGAGACCATGCTCGCCACCCACCAGCTGCGGTCGGGCGCCCCGGTACTGCACGCTGGGCCCCCGCCCGCGGCCGCGCCGATCCACGGCCCCCGGGAGGTTCTCGTCCCGGCGGGCCGGTTCGTGCAGGGCACCTCGACCGAGCCCTGGGCGCTGGACAACGAGCGCCCGGCCCACCTGGTCGACCTGCCCGCCTTCGTGATCGACACCTATCCGGTCACGAACGGCGAGTACGCCGCGTTCATCGGCGACGGTGGCTACGACGACCCGCGCTGGTGGACCGAGACCGGCTGGCGGCACCGGCACGACGCCGGCCTGGCCGCCCCACGGTTCTGGGAGCGCGACGACGACGGCACCTGGTGGCGGCGCCGGTTCGGAGTGCTCGAACCGGTCCCGGACCGGGAGCCGGTGGTGCATGTGTGTTTCCACGAGGCGGTCGCCTACGCGACGTGGGCCGGCAAGCGGCTGCCCACCGAGGCGGAGTGGGAGAAGGCGGCCCGCCACGACCCGTCCACGGGCCGGTCCCGGCGCTATCCGTGGGGTGATGCCGACCCGACGCCCGCGCATGCCAACCTCGGGCAGCGCCACCTGCAGCCCGCCCCGATCGGGGCCTTCCCGGCGGGAGCCTCGCCCCTGGGGGTGCAGCAGTTGATCGGCGATGTCTGGGAGTGGTGCGACTCCGGCTGGCAGCCCTACCCGGGTTTCGAGGCCTTCCCCTACCCGGAGTACTCGCAGGTGTTCTTCGGCGGTGACTACAAGGTGCTGCGCGGCGGATCCTTCGGCACCGATCCCTCCGCGATCCGCGGCACCTTCCGCAACTGGGACCATCCGATCCGCCGGCAGATCTTCGCGGGGTTCCGGTGCGCGCGCGACCCGAGCCCGCTCGAGGCCGCGGCGGGCACGGCGGGCGAGCGGTAACGGGGTGTGCCGCCACCTGGCGTACCTCGGCCCGCCGACGACCCTGTCGGCGCTGCTGCTGGATCCGCCGCACGGGCTGCTGCGCCAGTCCTACGCGCCGGCGGACATGCGCGGCGGGGGAACCGTGAACGCGGACGGATTCGGCGCGGGCTGGTATGCACCGGCGGAGACCGCGGCGGACCCCGGTTCGGGAGCCGGCGCGAACAGCGCGGGGGAAGCCGGTCCGGCCGGGCCCGGACCGGTGCGGTACCGCAGCGCCCAGCCGCTGTGGTCGGATACCTCGTTCCACGCGCTCGCCGGGGCGACCCGCAGCTCGGTGGTGCTCGCGGCGGTGCGCTCCGCCACTCCGGGGATGCCCGTGGTCAGCACCGCGGTCGCGCCGTTCGCCGAGGGCCGCTGGCTGTTCAGCCACAACGGCGTGGTGCGCGGCTGGCCCGGCAGCGTCGCCGCGCTCGCGTCCGGATTGCCGGTGACCGATCTGATGACCCTCGACGCGCCCAGCGATTCGGCCCTGCTGTGGGCGCTGGTGCGGCATCGGCTGCGCGACGGCGCGAACCCGGGCACGGTGCTCGCCGAGATCGTCGTCGCGGTGCAGGCGGCGGCTCCCGGATCGCGGCTGAACCTGCTGCTCACCGACGGCTCGACGATCTGGGCCACGACCTGGGGCCACGCGCTGTCCGTCTGCACGACACCGGATTCGACCACCGTCGCCTCCGAACCGCTCGACCCGTCGCCGGGATGGACCGGGGTGCCCGACCGGCACCTGGTGGTGGCACGCCCCGGCCGGCACCGCCTGGCAATCCTCACGGCCCTGCAGTCCACGCACGCCCAAGGAGTCCGATGAGTTCCGTGTTGCTCGACGTCCACCTGACCGAGTCCGATGCCGAGGCCGCCCTGCACGCCGACGCCCGCGCCGGCCTCACCGCCCAACCCAAGCAGCTGCCGCCCAAATGGTTCTACGACGGGCGGGGCAGCGAGCTGTTCGAGAAGATCACCGAGCTGCCGGAGTACTACCCGACCCGGACCGAACGGGCGCTCCTGCGGGCCAGCGTGGACGACATCGCCGCCGCCTCCGGCGCGGACACCGTCGTCGAGCTGGGGTCCGGATCGTCGGCCAAGACCCGGCTGGTGCTCGACGCCTTCACCCGCGCCGGCACGCTGCGCCGCTACGTGCCGCAGGACGTCAGCGAACCCGCGCTGCGGCTGGCGCTGAACGCGCTGGCCGACGAGTACCCGGGGCTGGACCTGCACGGGGTGGTCGGCGACTTCACCCACGACCTGGGTGGGCTGCCCCGCGGCGGCCGTCGCATGATCGCGTTTCTGGGTGGGACGATCGGCAACCTGCTGCCCGACGAGCGCGCCGCGTTCCTCACGCATGTCCGCTCCGTCCTGGAGCCCGGCGAGCAGCTGCTGCTGGGCACCGGGCTCGTCGTCGATCCGTCGATCGTCGTACCCGCCTACGACGACGCCGCCGGGGTGACCGCGGAGTTCAATCGCAACGTGCTGCACGTGCTCAACCGCCAGCTCGGGGCGGACTTCACGCCGGAGTCCTTCGCGCACGTCGCGGCCTGGGACGCCGAACACGAGTGGATCGAGATGCGGCTGCGCGCCGAACGGGACATGACCGTCACCCTCGCCGCGCTCGACCTGGTGGTGCGGTTCGCGGCGGGGGAGGAGATGCGCACCGAGATCTCGGCGAAGTTCCGGCGCGACGGCGTGCGCGCGATGCTCGGCGAGGCCGGTTTCGAACTCAGCCGCTGGTGGGCCGACGCCGACGACCGCTTCGGGCTGAGCCTGGCCATCGCCCGCTGACCACGGCGCCGGACCCGCCCCGGGACGTCGGCGACGCGCCGGGGCGATCGCCCGGAACAGGACCGGCACCGCGGGATCGCGGAGGGGCCCGGGACCGGCCGGCCCCGGGCCGGGTGGCCGCGTTCAGCGCTCGTAGACGGGGGTGATCGCGGCTCGGGCGAGGGTGTGGGTGAACAGGAGGAAACCCAGGAAGGCGGGGCTGGCGGTGCGGGCGACGCCCAGCCGGGGCACGTCCACCGCGTGCACGACGAAGAAGTAGCGATGCACCCCGTGGCCCTGGGGCGGCGCGGCGCCGAGGTAGTGATGCAACCCGGCGTCGTTGGCCAGGCAGATCGCGCCCTGGGGGAGACCGGCGCCGTCGGGGCCGCTCGCCCCGGACGGCAGTCCGGTGACCTCCGCGGGGATGTCGGCGACCGCCCAGTGCCAGAACCCGCTGCCGGTGGGGGCATCCGGGTCGTAGCAGGTCACCGCGAAGCTACGGGTGGCGGTCGGGAAGTCCCGCCAGCTCAGCTGCGGTGAGCGGTCCTGTCCTCCGGCCCCGAAGATCCCGCTGACCTGGGCGGACGCGAGTGGGACACCGTCGGCGATATCGGTGCTGGTGAGGGTGAAGGTGGGGACCTCGGGCAGGAAGGCGTAGGGGTCGGGTGGGGCGGACGTCGCCGCATGCGAGGTGACCATGTGTTTCTCCAGGGGTTCGGTGCGGGTGGTTCAGGCGAGCGTCGCGCCGAACTCGGTGGCGATGTACTCGGCCTGGCGGATCGCCAGCGCGACGATCGTCAGGGTCGGGTTGGCCGCCGCGCCGGTGGTGAAGACGCTGCCGTCGGAGACGAACAGGTTCGGCACGTCGTGCGCGCGGCCGAAGCGGTCGACCACCCCGTCGCCGGGGCGCTGGCTCATCCGGCAGGTGCCCAGGTTGTGGGTCGACGGGTAGGGCGGGGTCTCGATGACCCGGTGCGCGCCGACCGACCGGTAGACGGCCGCGCCCTGCCGGTAGGCGTGGTTGCGCATCGCGACGTCGTTGGGGTGGTCGTCGAAGTGCACGTTGGCCACCGGGAGCCCATGGGCGTCGACGGTGTCGCGGGAGAGCGTGACCCGGTTGTCGGCCTGGGGCATGTCCTCCCCGACGATCCACATGCCCGCGGTCCCCAGGTAGCCGTCGACGATCTCGGTGAGCGCGGATCCCCACGTCCCCGGGGCGACGAACGTCGCGAAGAACGCCGGCCCGAGGGCGAGCGTCTGCAGGTAGTAGCCGCCGGCGAAGCCGCGGTCGGTGTCCAGCCGGGACTCGTCGGCGATGATCCCGGCCATCGTCTCCCCGCGGTACATCCGCACCGGCTTGTCGAACTGGCCCCACACGGTTCCGGTGGTGTGGCGCATGTAGTTGCGTCCGACCTGGCCCGAGGAGTTCGCCAGCCCGTCGGGGAACTGCGCCGACGCCGAGAGCAGCAGCAGCCGGGCCGACTCGATGGAGTTCCCGGCCACGCACACCACGGCGGCTCGCTGGCGGCGGACCGTGCCGTTGCGATCGACGTAGAGAACCCCGGTGGCCCGACCGCGCGAGTCGTGCAGGATCTGGATGGCGTGGCTGTCCGGGCGCAGGTCGAGCCGTCCGGTCCGGGCCGCCTTCGGCAGCTCGGCGACCAACGTGGACCACTTCGACCCGTTCTTGTCGCCCTGGAAGTTGAACCCGTCCTGGATCGTGCCCGGGCGGCCGTCGTAGGGCTCGGCGTTCGTCGCGTAGGGACCCGTGGCGTACTGCTGGTAGCCGACCTTTGCCGCGCCGTTGGCGAAGACCTTGTAGTTGTTGTTCGCCGGCAGCGGCGGGCGGCCGTGGCGGTGGCTGACCCCCATCTTGATCTCGGCCTGGTCGTAGTACGGCTCGAGTTCGGACAGGGTGATCGGCCAGTCCAGCAGCGTGGCGCCGTCGAGGTCGCCGTAGACGCTGCGGGTGGCGAGCTCGTGGGCCTTGAACCGTGGGCACGCCCCGGCCCAGTGCGTCGTGGTCCCACCGACCGCCTTGACGATCCAGGCCGGCAGGCTCGGGAAGTCGGTCGCGACCCGCCAGCTGCCCGAGGTGGTGCGCGGGTCGGTCCAGGCCATCTGGGCGAACGCCTGCCACTCGTCGTTGTGGTAGTCCTCGCCGGTCAGGTGCGGCCCGGCCTCGAGCACCACGGTCTTGATCCCGCGCTGGCAGAGCTCGTTGGCGAGCGTGCCACCACCGGCCCCGGATCCGACGATGACCACCACGTCGGAGTCGTCGTAGTCGAACCGAGTCATGCCGATACCCCCTCTGCCTCCTCGATGCGCGGCTCGGGCAGCCAGTCCAGGTCGTTGAACCCGCGGTTGAGATAGCCACCCTTGTCGAAGGACGGCCCCTCGTAGCCCAGCACGTCCCAGACCTCGCGGTCGTCGTAGAGCGCGACCACGGCCACCTCGACGATCCCGGCGAAGAACGGGGTGTCGGCGATCCCGCGCACCACCGCGGTGGCGGTCTCGGCGTCCAGCTGCGAGAACGCGACCCCACGCAGTTGGTCCACATCGGACAGGCCCTGGACCAGCTGGGCGAGTAGCCGGGGGGCATCGGCCGCTTTGGCCAGCACCGCGTCGGCGGTGCGCTGATAGGCCCCGACCGGGAACCCGTCGTGCGGAAATGCCGTGCGCAACAGGTCGACCAATGTTCGACGCTGCTGATCGGATAACAGTCCGTTCATTCAATCCGTCCTTCCTCGCGATGGATGAGTCGACTCCGGTCCGCCCCAAAAATGCGTTCGGCAAGAAGGCGATCCGCGAGCGTGCCACCGGATCGACGTCGATTCCATGCAGCCCTTCGGCTTCGTGCTCCGTGAGAGCAATCTTCCAATCGCTCTGGAGCGGCGCAAGGCCGGATATTTCAGCGTGTCGGAAAATGAACCGAGGAACTCTGAATGACATCGCTCACGCGCTGGTGTCCTTCGGGCGGGAGGCCGCGCCGTCCGAGTTTCCCGAGCGGGAAATGGAATTCGGGTCCGGTGGGCCGGACACGGTATTCCGACCGATCAGCCACCCGAGGACGGGGTGGGAACAGGGGCGGGCCTCATCGTGCGGTGGGGTCGGCGCGCACCCGGTCGCCGGCGTCGGCCTCGTGGTGCGGCAGGGCGCACAGGCGGCCGATCTTGTGACCCAGTGCGAAGCCCTGACCGTGACCGAGGTGGACGAGATAGCCCTCGTGCACGAGGGTGTTCAGCAGGTGGTAGGTGGTGCCGAGTGAGCACCCGGTGCGCCGGGCCACCGCCTTCGCGGCGATTCCGTCCCCCTCGGTGGCGACCACCTCCAGCACCCGCAGCGCGCGCCGCGCCGATCCGATCAGCCCGCTGGGCTCGCGGAGGGGGTCCTTCGACGACGGCACGGCAGGTCACTCCTTCGCGGACGAGTTCGCCGGGGTGTCGGGGGGACAGGGGGCCGCGGTCCGCAGCCGGCGGCCGGCTGTCCGGATGCCGTACTGGGCGATACGGCGGTAGAGCGTCGCCCGGCTGATCCCCAGCTTCGCGGCCGCCTCGGCGACGGTCGTTCCCGGCTCGGCGAGACACCCGACGATCTCGTCGCGCTCGACGGCCTCCAGCCGGGTGAGTCGGTGGTTCGCCCCGCTGAACACCTCCTCCGGCAGGTGGCGGGCGTCGACGACGTCGGCCCGGGACACCGCGGTGCGGATCACCTCGCGCAGCTGCGCGACGTTTCCGGGCCAGTGGTAGGAGGTCAGCGCGTGTGCCGCGGCGGAGGTGAACCGCACGGTCCGGCCGCGGGCCTGCCTGCCGAAGTAGCCGGCCAAGGGCAGCACGTCGTCGAGGCGGTGCCGCAGCGCCGGAACCTCGACGACCGAGCCGAACAGCCCGATCAGCGCCTCCGGGATCCGGGCGGGTTCCTGCGCGGTCACCGCGAACGGCCGGCGGGCCCGATGGTTGTCCGCCTCCCCGCCGACCGTCTCGAAGATCCGGGCGAGCTCCGCGGCGGTCCACGAGGGTAGTGCGTCGACCCGGCCCACGATGACGCTGGTGTGTTCCTTGCCGAGCTCCGGACTCCACAGGGCGAGCCACGCCTGAGCATCGGTGGGCTCCGGCGGGCGTGCGGTGAGAACGCGGTCCTGCGGGCGCATGCTGCGGTGTGCCGCGGCGAGCAACGCCGTCTTGCCCACCCCGGGCTCGCCGACGACGGCGACCGCCCGGTCCTCCGCCAGCGCGGCCTCGACCTGCGCGAGCGAGGCCTGCCAGGCCCCGGACAGCTCCGGCGGGGGCGGGTCGTCCCCGGCGCGCGGGAGCCGAACGCGGAACACTTCCCCACGGGATGCCGGGCGAGGCGTCCGGCCGCGCCCGCGGGCGAGCATGAGGGCGGCCGTGTTGCCCGCCGCCATCTGCGCCAACGCCAGCAGGAGCTTGTCCGACTGCCGGGCCCAGGTGGTCAGGTTGACGCTGCCGACGAGCTCCCCGGTCGCCGGATCCGTCACCGGGACGGCGGCGCAGGTGTAGCCCCACAGCGCCGTGCAATAGTGCTCGTCCGCCCTGACCAGTGATGGAGCGCGGTCCGCCAGCGCGAGGCCGAGCCCGGTCGTGCCCGTTTCGCGCTCGGAGTAGCCGAACCCCGGGGCGAGGTACACCGTGTCGAGTGCGCGCAGCAGCGAGCGCTCGCCGCAGGTACGGCTCAGCACCAGGCCCTCGCTGTCGGTGAGCATCAGGCTCACCGGCTCGTTCGCCAGCGTCGCGTGCAGGCCGCGCAGGACCTCCTGTCCGCACTCGTAGAAGAGCGAACTGTCATCGACACCGCCGGTGAACATCGGGTTCACCGAATCGAGGGAGATCCCGTAGTGCGCGCTGCGCCGCCAGGACGCGCTGAGTCTCGGCGCGGTCGTCGTGGCCCCCGGCCCGCCTCGCGACCTGGCGATCCGCTCCCGTTCCGAGAGCCGGGTCTGCTCGCTCATCCTCCAAACCTCCGTGGGACGCGTCGTTGCGTTCTCGCTGCCGCTGTCGGTCGACTGTGACACAGGCCATGCGCACCGCGCGGCAGCTCGGAGTCTCATACTGAGACAACGCGCGGGCGGGTCCCTCCGTCGCAGGCGGAGCGCCACCGCCGGCGGCAGCCTGCCTTGTTCGCGGCTAGCCTTGGCGCATGACCGACTGGCGCACCGACGGCGTTCGCGTCATTCCCGGCGACGCGCTCGACACCAACACCCCGCAGACCCCCGGGATGAACCGGGCGGCAGCGATCACCTACGAGCGGGCCGGCGCGCAGAAGCTGTGGGCGGGCACGGTGACGATCCACCCGGGCGCCCGGACCGGCGCGCACCACCACGGCGAGCTGGAGAGCGTGATCTACGTGGTCCGCGGGCGGGCCCGGATGCGCTGGGGCGAGCGGCTGGAGTTCACCGCCGAGGCCGGGCCCGGAGGGTTCATCTTCGTGCCGCCGTTCGTCCCGCACCAGGAGATCAACGCCCTCGACGACGAGCCGCTGGAATGCGTGCTGACCCGCAGCGGCCGCGACCCGATCGTGGTCAACCTCGACATCGAGGGGATCGCCGAACCCGAGGACGTGCCGTGGGTCGATCCCCTTCATCAGGGCTGAGCACGAACTCGTAGTCGAGCTGGCCGGGCGCGCTCGCGCCGCCCTGCAGCGGCTGACCCAGCAGGCGAAGCAGCGCACGCGAACCGACGTTGGTGGAGTGCACCGTCGCGTGGATCCGCCGACCCGCCAGGGCGCCGCGGGCGAAGCGGACGAGCTGGGTTCCGATCCCGCGGCGCTGCCACCGGTCGGGGACCAGCAGCGCGATCTCCGCCCGGCACGGTCCGTACCGGAACACGGTGAGCAACCCCGCCGGGCAGCCGTCCACACTCGCCAGCAGCGCCTCGCCCCCGGAAGCCGGGAGCAGGAACCGCAGGTAACCGCCGAGGACGCGGGTCGCGTCGATTCCCGGCAGGAGGAACCGCCGGCCCAGCGTCTGTGGCGAACACGCGCCGACCAGTTCGACGACGGCCGCGCAATCGGCATGGGTGGTCGCGCGGAGGTAGCGCAGGTCGGCCGCCGGTGCGAGCGCCCGGCAGCCGGGCTGGGTGTGCAGCACGCTCTCACGCAACGGCGACGCGCTGACTCGGCGCTGACGTGCGTCCCGGCCCGCGTTGACCGTTGCGTGGGCCCGGACCTATACCGGCGGTCGTGATCGATGATCGGATGGATCGGGAACGGCAGCTGTGGCGGGCCCTGGAGGCGGTGCACGCGGTGGTGTACTTCGCGCCGGAGGCGAAGGCGGCGTACGCGGGGCTGGGCCTGCGCGGCTTCTGGATGGGTTACTTCGCCTCCCGGGCGGCGGCCCTGGGTGCGGTGGGGCCGCGGCTGGTCACCGCCGTGTTCTTCGGCTTCGCCCCGCGGATGGTCCAGCGGGCCCTGCCGCGGGCCTGGGAGCTGGCCGAGCCGCACCGGGTCGCGGCGGCGCGGGCGGAGGTGGCCCGGACCGTCCTGGCCCGGCACGTCACCGGGGCCGACCGGCTCGGCACGGTCACGGCGTCGCTCGCCGCGGCCACCGCCGGGCTCGAGTTCGCCGGACGGCCGCTCGCCGCGGCCCACGCCGAGCTGGCGGCGGACACCGACCCGGTCGGCTCGCTGTGGCGGTCGGCGACCGTGCTGCGGGAGTACCGCGGCGACGGGCACAACGCCGCGCTGGTCGCCGCCGGGGTGAACGGCGTGCAGGCCAACGTCTGGACCGCGGCCACCGGCCGGCTGGTGCCCGAGCAGCGCGAGTTCCGCGGCTGGACCGAGCGGGAGTGGGCCGAGGCCGCGGTCGCGCTGGGGCGGCGCGGCTGGCTGGACGCCGATGGCGCCCTGACCGGCCGGGGCCGCGAGGAGCGCGCCGAACTCGAGCGGTGCACCGACCGGGCCGCGTCCCCGGCCTTCGCCGGGATCGACGATGCCGCGCTGCGCGAGATGCTCGCCGTGCTCGCGCCGGTAGCGTCGGCCATCGCGGACGCGGGTGCGGTGCCCTACCCGAACGCGATGGGGGTGCCGCAGCCACGCTGACCCGCTGAGCAACGGGGGCAATCGTGACCGACGGCGACCCGCGCCTGTTCGTGCTGGGCCCGCTGGCCGTCAGGCGCGACGACGGGCGCGTCGTCGCGCTCACCGGGCGCCGCGACCGTTCCCTCCTCGCGGGGCTGCTCGCGCACCGCAACGAGGCGGTCTCCGCGCGGCGCCTCATCGACGGCGCGTGGGGGCCCGACGCCGGCATCGGCGCGAACACCCTGCAGGCGCGCGTCTCGCATCTGCGCCGGCTCCTCGGCGCGCAGCGCCTCGTGCACGCGGGCGAGGGCTACCTGCTGCGGGTCCCCACCGGTGACTGCGACGAGGATGTGCTGGTCGAGGCGCTCGGCCGGGCGCAGGCGCTGCTCGGCGGGGGCGGCGCCGCTGAGGCGGCCCAGCTGCTGGAGACGGCGCTGGCGTTGGTGCGTGGCACGCCGTACGCGCCGTGCGAGGACGAGCCGCTCGTGGTCGCCGCCGCGGCCCGCGCGCAGGACCTCGTGTGGTCGGCCCGGGAGCTGTACGCCCGTGCGGTGCTCGACGCCGGCGACCACGTCCGGGCCGCCGCGCTCGCGCGCGCCCTCGTCGTCGCCGAGCCGGCGCGTCAGGACGCCCGGGTCGTGCTCATGCACGCCCTCGACCGCCAGGGCAGGCGCGCGGAGGCGCTGGCGGTGTTCGAGGACGCCCGGCGCACGCTCGCCGACGTCGCGGGTCTGGAGCCCGCCCCGCTGCTGCGGGCCGCCCACGCCGAGATCCTCGCCAGCGAGCACACCGCGGTGCGCAGCGAGTCGGCGGGGCCGGGGGTGCTGCACCCGCCGGACATGATCCGCTGGCTGGCCCGCAACGGTCACGCCGAGGCCGCGCTGGCGTTGGCGGTGCGCTGTGCGTGGGGCTGGTGGCTCGCCGGGGAGCGCGGCCGGGGGCGACGACTGCTGGCCGAGCTGCTCGCCGCGCCGCCCGGCGACGGCACGACCGGTTCCCGGTCGGCCGCTCGGCTGTGGGCGGCGGCGCTGGCGGTGCACGAGCGCGACGAGCCCGCCGCGCTCGGCGACGCCGAGCGGGCGCTGGCCGAGCAGGCCCGCGCACCGATCGCGCCGACCGCCATCGAGGCCCTCGCCCTGCTGCTCATCGCCGACCGGCGCACCGAACGCGGCGAGCCGGAGGCTGCGGCGCGGGCGCTCACGGCCGCCGCGCCGGCCCTGGGCGGCGACACCGACCGATGGGCCTGCGGGCTGGCCACCCTCGTCGAGGCCCGGGGCCTGCTGGGCATCGGCCGGCCCGCCGAGGCGGGCCGGTTGGCCACCGAGGCGCTGCGCGTCTTCGCGGGGCTCCCCGACGCCGCGGGCCAGCTGAGCGCCCACGAGCTGCTGGGCTGTCTCGCCCAGGGGCGCGGCGAGCTGCCCGCCGCGGCCGACCACTTCCGCCGCTCGCTGCTGCTCGCGCTGCACGGCGGCTGGCCGCACGCGCAGTGTCTGCAGCTGATGCGCCTCGGCGGCGTGACCGCGCTGCTCGGCGACGTCGGCGGGGCACGACAGCGGCTCGCCGAGGCACTCGCGATCGCCCGGCGGGTCGACTCGCCGTCGCTGGTCGCCTACGTGCGCACCAACCTCGCGCTCGTCGACGCCCGGGCCGGTGACACCGAACCGGCCGCCCGCGGCCACCGGGAGGCGCTGGCCTGGTACCAGCACGCCGGTTCCGTATCGGGGATCGCGCTCAACGCCGCGGCGCTGGCCCGGCTCGTACCGGCGGGGCGGGCCGAGGCCCTGCTCGACCGCGCCGAGCGTGCGGCGGCGGCCAGCGGTGACGCCCGGGCGATGGCCTTCGTCGCCGAGAGCCGGGCGGTCACCGCGGCGAGCGACGAACTCGCCGTCGCCCACCTGCGCCGGGCCCGCGAGCTGCGCGGACGCACCGGATGGCCGCGGCTGCCCGGCGAGCAACCCGACGTCGACCGGCTGGAGCGACGGCTGCGCCCGTGAGGGGCCGCGGTCAGGACCACAGGGCCTTCCCGAGCAGCCCCAGCGCGCTGAGCACCGTCAGCGCGAGGACGGCGGGCCGGGTCCAGCCGTGGTCGAGGACCCGGCGGGCCGGGCCGGACAGCAGGAACCCGCCGAGCATGAACGGCAGCATCAGCGCACCGTCGCGCAGCGCGGACGGCTGGACCTGCCCGGCCATCCCGAGGAACAGCAGGGACAGCACGGCCCCGAGGGCGAAGTAGGCGCCCAGCGTGGAGCGCACCCGCGGCCCGGTCTCGTGCTGGTAGACCAGGGCGACCGGCGGGCCGCCGATCGAGGTCGCCGTGCCCGACGCTCCGCTGACCAGCCCGGCCGCCAGCAGCGCCGCCGCGGTGGGCCGCAGCCGCGTGTGCACGACCGACATCCCGGCGCAGGCCAGCACGGACACCGCCACCAGGATCGCGAACCCGCGGGCCGGTAACAGTGCCACGGCGAGCGCCCCGAGCGCCGCGCCGGGGACGCGGCCGGCCATCGCCCAGGCCACCCCGCGCCAGTCGGTGGCCCGGTGCTCGCGCGCGGCGGCCAGCACCGCGTGCGACGCGGCGAGCAGGATCATCGGGACCGGCACGAACGCCGGGTCGATGATCGCCAGCAGCGGGGCCGCGACCAGCGCGAGCCCGAACCCGACCGTGCCCTGCACCAGGGCGCCGAAGGCCACGACGAGCCCGGCCGCAACGACCTCCACCCGCCCACGGTAGGCAGCCGCCGAACGCGGGCCGCGTCGTGGCTCCATAACGTCGTGCCGACCCGCTGCTGGCGGCATCATGGCTCCAGGACGCGATCCGACGCCGGTGCGCAGCGCGTTATGGAGCCATGATGCGCTGGAAGGGTCAGGCGCCGAGCATGCCGCGCAGCACGTACTGCATGATCCCGCCGTGCCGGTAGTAGTCGGCCTCGCCGGGGGTGTCGATGCGGACCGTGGCGTCGAACTCGATCGTCCTGCCGGTGTCCGTGCGTGCCGTCACGTGCACCGTACGCGGCGTGGAGCCGTCGTTCAGGGCGGTGATCCCGCTGATGTCGAAGGTCTCGGTGCCGTCCAACCCCAGCGACGATGCCGACTCACCCTGCGGGAACTGCAGCGGCAGCACGCCCATCCCGATCAGGTTGGAACGGTGGATGCGCTCGAAGGACTCGACGATCACCGCCCTGACCCCCAGCAGGGCCGTGCCCTTGGCCGCCCAGTCCCGCGACGAGCCCGAGCCGTACTCCTTGCCGCCCAGGACGACCAGCGGGACCTCCCGCGCGGCGTAGCTCTGCGCGGCGTCGTAGATGGTCGCCTGCGGCCCGCCGGCCTGGGTGAAGTCACGGGTGTAGCCGCCGCTCACCCCGTCCAGCAGCAGGTTGCGCAGCCGGATGTTGGCGAACGTCCCGCGGATCATCACCTCGTGGTTGCCGCGGCGCGAGCCGTAGGAGTTGAAGTCCTTGCGCTCCACCCCGTGGGCGCGCAGATAGGCACCCGCCGGGGAATCCTCCTTGATCGAGCCCGCGGGGGAGATGTGGTCGGTGGTGACCGAGTCGCCCAGCAGCGCCAGCACCCGGGCACCCGAGATGTCGCCCACCGGGGCGGGCTCGCGGGTCATGCCGTCGAAGTACGGGGGCTTGCGCACGTAGGTCGAGCTCGCGTCCCAGGCGAACGTCTCGCCCGTCGGGGTCGGCAGCGAGCGCCACCGCTCGTCGCCGCGGAAGACGTCGGCGTAGTCGCGGGAGAACATCTCCTGGTTGATGGCGGCGTCGATGGTCGCCTGCACGTCCTGCGCCGAGGGCCAGATGTCGCGCAGGTACACCTCGGTGCCGTCGCTCGCGGTGCCCAGCGGCTGGTTCTCGAAGTCGAAGTCCATCGTCCCGGCCAGCGCGTAGGCGATCACCAGCGGCGGGCTGGCCAGATAGTTCATCTTCACATCGGGGTTGATCCGACCCTCGAAGTTGCGGTTGCCCGACAGCACCGAGACGACGGCCAGGTCGGCCTCGTTGACCGCGGCCGAAATCTCCTCCGGGAGCGGGCCGGAGTTGCCGATGCAGGTGGTGCAGCCGTAACCGACCAGGTGGTAGCCGAGCTTCTCCAGGTAGGGCCAGAGGCCGACCTTCTCGTAGTAGGCGGACACGACCTGCGAGCCGGGCGCCATCGAGGTCTTCACCCACGGCTTGACCGCCAGGCCCCGGTCGACCGCGTTCTTGGCCAGCAGCGCGGCGCCGAGCATCACCGACGGGTTGGAGGTGTTGGTGCAGGAGGTGATCGAGGCGATGACGACGGCGCCGTGGTCGAGCTCGCACGTCGTGCCGTTCGCCAGGGTCACCTGGGTCGGCCTGCTCGGACGGCCCTGCGCGCCGGAGGCCGCGGAGATCGGGGCCCGGGGCGCGCCGCCGCCGTTGCCGTGCGCCGCGGGGCTCGCCGGGTCGCTGGCCGGGAAGGTCTCCTCGATGGACTCGTCGACCCCGGAGCTCGCCGGGGCCTGCACGCCGTCGGCGTAGTCGACGAGCGCGGAGCGGAACGCCTGCTTGGCCACGCTCAGCTCGATGCGGTCCTGCGGGCGCTTCGGCCCGGCGATCGACGGGACGACCGTGGAGAGGTCCAGCTCGAGGGTCTCGGAGTAGACCGGCTCGCGTGCCGGGTCGTGCCAGAGCCCCTGCTCCTTGGCGTAGGCCTCGACCAGGGCGACCTGCTCGCTCGGGCGACCGGTGAGCGTGAGGTAGCGGATGGTCTCGGCGTCGATCGGGAAGATCGCGGCGGTGGAGCCGAACTCCGGGCTCATGTTGCCGATGGTGGCCCGGTTGGCGAGCGGCACCGCGCTCACGCCCTCGCCGTAGAACTCGACGAACTTGCCCACCACGCCGCGGCGGCGCAGCATCTCGGTGATCGTGAGCACCACGTCGGTGGCGGTGGCGCCGGCCGGGATCTCGCCGGTGAGCTTGAACCCGACCACCTGGGGGATGAGCATCGAGACGGGCTGGCCGAGCATCGCGGCCTCGGCCTCGATCCCGCCCACCCCCCAGCCCAGCACGCCGAGCCCGTTGACCATCGTGGTGTGGCTGTCGGTGCCGACGAGCGTGTCCGGATACGCCTGTCCGTCCCGGGTCATCACCACGCGCGCCAGGTGCTCGATGTTGACCTGGTGCACGATGCCGGTGCCGGGGGGGACGACCTTGAAGTCGTCGAACGCGCCCTGGCCCCAGCGCAGGAACTGGTAGCGCTCCCGGTTGCGCTGGTACTCGAACTCGACGTTGCGTTCGAAGGCATCGGGGCGGCCGAAGATGTCGATGATCACCGAGTGGTCGATGACCAGCTCGGCGGGGGCCAGTGGGTTGACCCGGGCCGGGTCGCCGCCCAACTCGGTGACGGCCTCGCGCATCGTCGCGAGGTCGACGACGCACGGGACGCCGGTGAAGTCCTGCATGATCACCCGCGCGGGGGTGAACTGGATCTCGGTGTCCGGCTCGGCGGCCGGGTCCCAGCTCGCCAGCGCCCGGATGTGGTCGGCGGTGACGCTCACCCCGTCCTCGGTGCGAAGCAGGTTCTCGAGCAGCACCTTGAGGCTGAACGGCAGCCGCTCGGCACCGGCGACGGCGGACAACCTGAAGATCTCGTACTCGGCGCCACCGGCCTCGATGGTTCCCCTGGATCCGAAACTATCGGTGCTGGCCACGATGGGTGTCCTCCTGGCGGTGGTAGGCGCGACTGATCGGTCACCGGAGTCTCGCGCACGGCGACCGGCCCGGCGGCGGGACCCCACACGCCTAACAGTACGCCTGTCCTACTAGGGGGGCGAGCGCGGGGCGCGCGCCGGGACGTCGACTGCGTGCGGTACGGCGCCGTCACCCGATCGTCGCAGCCT
Source organism: Pseudonocardia hispaniensis (assembly GCF_042658695.1). Lineage (NCBI taxonomy): Bacteria > Bacillati > Actinomycetota > Actinomycetes > Pseudonocardiales > Pseudonocardiaceae > Pseudonocardia > Pseudonocardia hispaniensis. The sequence continues at coordinate 140,332 of NZ_JBHSQW010000016.1, forward strand.
TCGATGCTCCATGTGGTGGAAGTTACGGGCGAATACCCGTGGGGCTGCTGCAACCGGATGCGGAGAAGTGGCACAGTCAGGCCCCTGAAGTGATCATCTCTGGTGATCCGTCGCGGGAGGTGCTGTGCGGTCCGGTCGGGTCCTCGTCGTGCTCGTCGTTCTCGCGATGCTGGCCGGGGCCTCGACGGCGCTGGCCCAGCCGCCCGTGCCGCCACCCCCACCGAACCCGAGCAACCAGGACCTGCAGAACAGCCGCGACGCCGTCGCCGGCCGCGCCGCCGAGGTCGCCCGGCTGACCGGGCGCCTCACCGAACTCGACGCCGAGGCCGACGAGCTGCAGATCGTCCTCGCCGAGCAGCGCGAGTCGGCGAACGCGGCGCGCGACGCGCTCGACGCCGCCCAGGCCGAGGCCGCCGCGGCGGCGCAGCGGGCGCAGGCCGCGCGCGCGCAGACCGAGGCCGCCGGCAAGGCCATCGAGGCCGCCCGCGGCAGGCTCGACGAGTTCGTCGCCGGCACGTACCAGACGGGTATCGACCTCGGACCGCTCGGTCTGCTCACCTCCGCGACGGGGCCGGAGGACTTCGTCGACCGGGCCCAGTTCACCGATGTGCTCACCCGGCAGCAGGCAGCCGCCCTGGACGGCCTGGAACGGGCCCGGGTCGAGAAGGCCAACGCCGACTCGCGGGCCCGCGCGGCCGAGGAGGAGGCCCAGGCTCGGCGGGCCGCCGCGCAGGAGGCCAAACAGGCCGCCGACGCCGCAGTCGCGCAGGCCCAGGAGGCGGCCGAGGAGCAGGCCCGGCGGCTCGCGGCGGTCGCGGCCGAACAAGCCGAGGTCCAGCGCAGGCTCGACGCCGCCGAGGCCGCCGACGCCGGGCTGCGGGCCCAGCGCAGGCGCTTCGAGGACTGGCAGCGCCAGCAGGCCGAGGCCGAGGCGGCCCGCCAGCGCGCCGCGCAGCAGGCGGCGGCCGCGCGGGCCGC
>NZ_JBHSQW010000017.1:0-29396 GCF_042658695.1 Pseudonocardia hispaniensis
ACTACATGCCCCCGATCGAACGGGAAATGCTGTACGCTACGGCCATCGCCCAACAGGGTGCGGTGGCCTGAACCTCAGCCTCTCGCAGACCCAGGACGGTTCACGGCGTCGAGTACCTGATCTGGCAAGGTCAAATCTGGTCCGTCGCCCGCGACGCCGAGGGCTGGCAACCCTACAACGGCGGCGGCATGCACGACCCGGCCTCCATCACCGGAGGCCACTACGACCACCTCCACGTCACCGTGAAGGCAGGGTGATCGCCGATGGGCGTCTTCCCCGACTTCGACGGGCTCGGCGGCATCGGAGACCTCCGCGCCGTGGTCGGCGCGCTCCTGACGTTCGTCCTGATCGTCGCCGTCCTCATGCTGATCGTCTCCGCAATCGTCTGGGCCATCGCGACCGCCCACGGTAACTACGCGACAGCCAGCAAAGGCCGAATCGGTGTCCTCGTCTCCGTCGGTGCCGCCGTCCTCGCCGGGGGCGGCGTGGCCTGGATGAACTGGCTACTCACAGTCGGTTCAAGTTTGTAGTTGCGGCGTCGCGGTCATCGGTCCGATTCCTCCGCGTCGGCGGTCGCTGTCTCGCACTGGTCGAGCAGGCGCGCGAGGTAGCTGTATGCCGCGAGGCGCTCCATCGCTTCCTGCTCGGACAGTTCGGTGCGTGTGTGGGTCGTCACGTTGCGGACCGTGAGGTTCAGACCAGTGGCCAGGGCGTTGAGGGCCTTAGCGAGCGGTTCAAGACCACCGCGCATGCTCTTCACCGTCTTGTCATCCGACCCTCCCGGCCAGGTGAGCTTCGGCTTGCCCGGTTCAGGAGCGCCCGGCGATAACGTCTGCTGCCAGAAGACCGTGTCATCGACATTGTTCCGGCCGAGACGTTCCTTCCAGTGGACCGTGAGGCCTTCGGCCGCTTCACGAACTGCCACTCGGTACTGATGCGTCGTCCAATGGGCGGAAGCACCAGCCCAGACCACGGGGTGAAACTGTGCGGGAGCGAAGGTCGGAAGGTCAGAGTCCGTACGTGACTCGGCGTCGACGATCATCGCGTCGAGCCTGCCCTTGACGTTGGCGGTCGTAGTCCGAATATCCCGAGGCGCGATGGGGGCCTTGGGTGCAGACATGAATGACCAGTTGGAGATCGGGTCGATCGCCCCGAGACCAGCGATCCCAATGTAGGCGCCGGTCACTGACACAGCGCTCGCCGCCAGGCCAGCAGCCTCCGCGACACCGAGTTCGAGCCGTTGAACCTCGCTCTGATCCTGGCCTTCCTTTGTCCACACAGTAGGAAAGAGGCCGCGCGCCGACATGTGATCCGACTCAACCTGAGTGCTCATCCAGGCGTCGAACGCTGCCTCGAACTTCTCAACAGCGGCACGCAATCGCTGGAGGTAATCCACCCCGTACTGACTCATGTTCCTTGCACCTCTCGTCCGGCCGTCCCGTGCGGGCGAGCGAGCGACGCACAGATACTCCAAGGCTACGGGCGGCCACCGACGGGGACGGCGACGAGCGCGCACCTGTCGCGTGTACCCCGTCTGCGAGTTCGTGGGCGGGCCGCCCGTCGCCAAGGAGACCTACCGTGTTCGATCTGCTCGCCAACGTCATGTCCGCGCCGCTGCTGGTGCCGATGGACATCAACATCGACCCCAACACCAACGGCCTGCCGGGGATCAACCAACTGCGCACCATCGTCGGCGCGGTGATGACCATCGGCCTCATCCTCTCCGTGCTCGCGCTGATCGTGTCCGCGATCGTGTGGGGCTTCGGCGCGAACTCCTCCAACCCGCACCTCGCCTCGCGCGGGAAGATAGGCGTCCTCGTCTCCTGCGGCGCTGCGGTGATCTGCGGCGCGAGCGTGACGCTCATCAACTTCTTCTGGAACGTCGGCCAGTCCGTCTGACCCGCCCGATCGTCGAGAGTGCTGGTGTTCGTGATGGGCGTGTGCGACGTTCCCGTGATCTCCGCGGTCTGCGATGCCGTCGGCGAAGGAGCCGCCTCTCTGGTCGCGGCCCCGTTTGACTGGCTCGCCCAGGCGATGGGTGCCGCCGCCGGGTGGCTGTTCGAGGCGGTCTGGTCGGTCTTCGACACCACGACGCTGGTGGATGTCACCAAGCCCGGCTACATCGCCGTCTAGAACCTACTGTTCGGCATCGCGGTCTTCGTGATGCTGATCTTCTTCTGCCTCCAACTCATCACCGGCCTGATCCGCCGCGACCCCACCGCCCTCACCCGCGCCGCCCTCGGACTGGCGAAGTCCGTCCTCGGGTCGTTCGTCGTCATCACGCTGACGGCGCTGCTGCTGGAAGTTGTCGATCAGTTGTGCATCGGGATCGTGCAGGCCGCCGGAGAAACCACCGAGTCGATGGGCGACAAGATCGCCCTCCTCGCCGCAGGACTGGTCGGCATCAACATCGCAGCCCCCGGCGTCGGAGCGATCATCACGATCTTCATGGCCGGCCTCGCGATCACCGCCGCCGCGATCGTGTGGCTGTCCCTCCTCGTTAGGAAGGCGCTGCTGCTGGTCGCGGTCGTGTTCGCGCCGCTCGCGTTCTCGGGTGCCTCCTGGGATGCCTCGCGGGGGTGGATCGGGAAGTGGGCGATGTTCGTCGTCGCGCTGATCTGCTCCAAGCTCGTGCTCGTCGTGATGTTCCTCGTCGCGATCACCCAAGTCTCCGTACCGATCGACGCCGACCTCGCCTCGGTCAGCGATCCCATCGCGGGGATCGTGCTGATGGCGATGGCCGCGTTCGCGCCTTACCTGACGTACAAGTTCATCGCGTTCGTCGGGTTCGACATGTACCACGCGATCGGCTCCGAGCAGGACGCCAAGAGCGCCCTCAACCGGCCGATCCCCGTCCCGAGCAAGCCACAAGGCGGCGGCGAGCCGAAGAAGGTGCTCGACGGAACCAGCAGCGGCGGCGGGAACCCAGGCGGAGGTTCCGGCGGAGGAAGCAGCGCATCGCCACCGCCGAAGACCCCGGCACCGGCACCCGCAGCGGGCGGCGGAGGTGCCGCCGGTAGCGGAGGGGCCGCAGCAGGCGGGGGCGGCGCGGCTGCAGCCGGCCCCGTCGCAGCAGGGGTGGTGGTCGGGGCAAGTGTCGCCAAGGGTGCAGCGACCGCCGGGCCGAAGGCCGGAACCGCGCTGGGAGCCCAGGGCGAGCACGCCGCCGACGCCGCAGCGCAGACACCCCCACCGCCCGCAGCCTCGCCTGCGGCACCGCCATCAAGCCCGGCACCACGACCGCCGAGCACCGACCCGTCACCGCCACCGAAGCAGCCCCCGCCGCTCGCGCCACGCCCACCGAAGGAGTAGACGATGAGCAGCACGAACAACGACCGGCCCACCGCGGGCGAACTCGTGCCGGTGAAGTTCTCCCGCCTCACCCGCCGCGGTGTCCTCCTCGGCCTGTCGCTGACCCAGCTCATCACGCTCGCCATCGGCGGAGCCACGCTCATCGGAGCGTTCTACGCCGGCGGCGGGATGCTGCTCGCCTACACCGCCCCTATCTGGGTACTCGCCGCCGCGCTGACCTGGATACCCATCGCGGGCCGGCCCATTGTGGAGTGGCTTCCCATCGCCTGCTGGTGGCTGTGGCGCACCACCGGCGGGCAGTTGCTGTACCGGCGCAGGATCATCGCCCCGCGCCCCGTCGGAACCCTAGCACTGCCCGGCGACATGGCCCGCCTGCGCGAGTACACCGACCCCGACACCAGCGCAGGGATGATCCACGACCCCCACGCCGCCACCTTGACCGTCGTGTGCGAGGTCACCCATCCCGCGTTCGTGCTCCTCGATCCCGGCGAACAGGAACGCCGCGTCAACTCCTGGGGCCGCGTCCTGGCCACCGTGTGCCGCTCCGGGCGGATCGCGACACTGCAAGTCCTCGAACGGACCCTCCCAGACTCCGGCACCGGACTCGCCGAATGGTGGGCCACCCACGGCACCCCGGACGGCTCGTGGGCGGCCGACACATACGCCGAACTCATCGACCGCGCTGGACCCGCCGGTGAACGCCACGCAACCACGCTCTCGCTGTCGCTGGACATGAAGACCAGCGCTCGACAGATCAGAACCGCCGGCGGCGGGATACGCGGTGCTGCCGCCGTGCTGCGACAGGAAATGAACACCCTCGTCGCCGCGCTCCGCTCCGCCGACCTCTCGCCCTCGGGGTGGCTCACGCCGGGGCAGATCGCGGTGATGCTGCGCTCCGCCTACGACCCCGCGATCGCCGCCACCCTGGAGCGGCACGGCAGGCTCGGCCAGTCGCTCGCGACCGCAGGGCCGGTCGCCGTTACCGAGACCTGGGGCAGGCTGCGAACCGACTCCGCTCACCACGCGGTGCTCTGGGTCAGCGAGTGGCCGCGGTCACTGGTGTATCCGGGGTTCCTGTCGCCCGTGTTGCTGTCCACCGGCATCCAACGGTCGTTCTCGCTGATCTGCACCCCGATGCGCTCCGATGCCGCTGCCCGCGACATCCGCAAGAAGAAGGTCGAGCACATCTCCGACCAGGCCCAGCGCGCGAAGGTCGGCCAGATCGAAGACGCCTCCCAGACCGCCGAGTACCACGACGTGCTCCAGCAAGAAGCCGACCTCACCGCCGGACACGGCATCCTCCGGTACACCGGCCTCATCGCCGTCTCCACACCCACCGTCGAGGAACTCGATGCCGCCGTGGCCGCGATCGAGCAAGCAGCGATCCAAGCATCCTGCGAGACCCGGCTCCTCGTCGGCCAGCAAGCTGCCGCGTTCAGCGCCGCCGCACTTCCGCTCTGCCGACGGGTGTAAGCCCCTCCCGACACCGTGTGACCCAACTTCGTTCCGGCAGAGAGAGGATCAGGCTCGCGCCTCGATGAACCGAAGCATCGAAACAGGAACCGGCGCGTCTGGAGTTCGTGGCAGATCAACAACGGGAAGCGCCAAGGACACGTCTGCGAGGTCATCGACCCCGAGTTCTAGCCAGTCAGTGCAGTCGGCGTGTGGCAAAGCGCTCACCAGCTGGCGATCCGCAAGCAGCAAGCTGAACGGAGGGAAGTGAATCACGGCAGAGATTGTCGGTGTGGTCGTTGTCTTCCACTCATCGTCCCTTCCGCCATCCCGCGACAGCTTTACGGCCAAGCCCTCGTGTGCTCCCTCAAGAACCGCCGCCGCTCCGTCAGGCGCGATCCCCGCCAAGAATCGGATGCCCTCGGGCGCTGGGGCTGCGACTCCATGCCGCACGGCCCAGACCAGGTCAGGGTGTGAATCGATGAGTTTCGGAGTCAACGCTGTCATGCCTGCGAGCGCGGAGCGGATGAATCGGCCCGGGCGAACCTCGCTGAGCTTTCCTTCAATATGAGTCCGCTCGCCCTTCCACTGGGAGTGGAGCAGGTTGCCCGCGAAGGTGTAGGCCCACCGAATGTACTCGTCATCCCAAGGGGATGTGGCTGCCCGGCAGGGTTCGCAATGCGCGTACAGGCTGGCGCCACCGAGTCGTGGACGCCCGTGGGCAAGTCGGCTGCCTGCTGTCGTGCCGCCCCAAGAGAAGCTCCCATTGTTGAACGCAGCTCTCGGTGGCACGTGTGCCTTGGTGAGCCTTGCCCGGGCCCCGCACAGCGCGCACTTGCCCCTCTTTGCCCGCCCACCCGTCGGCCGGAAGCCTTCCTGCTCACTCATGCCTACACTCGCGCAATCTCTAGGCGTCGATGGCGGAGTCTGCTGTGGCAAGTCCTTCAATCGCTGTCGGGGCCGAGACTGCGCGGGGCGTTCTTTCGGAGAGAGCCGCCGCCAGGCTCTCGATGTCCTCGTGCTCCGCGGCGTCGGGGAACATCCAATGCAGATCGCGCTCCTCTGTGGCCACGTCGATAGTGGGTCGAACGCCCGCTCCCCGGTGCGAGCGACCGCGTACATTCCGCACGTCATCCAGGGAGTAGATCGGGCCGAGCTCGCCTCGCTTTAGGAAGTTCCCTGGGTTGGCGGTGACGATCCGTCGGTCAGTCACCGCTACGAACGTGCTCGACGCGAACTTCTCAACGATGGCACTGGCTCTTCCTGGCGCGAGCGCGTCCCAGGTCGCATCAACCCTTCTGGCGAGAATGGCCGGCACGACTCCAGCGAAGTTGTGAGTTCCCATTTCGTATGGAAAGGCCACGCTGCGAAGCGTCTCGCCGTCCTCAAGGAACCACCGAAGGATATGCAGATACGGATCGAGTTCAAGCCCCTCAGGTGCGCATACCGCCGCTGGTACTGCTGGCATCTCGACTGCTGGCTGGAGCATGTTGGCCAAGGGGTCGATCGCTTCGAGGAGCTGCCTACAAGTGAGTTGAGAAGCCTTTGCGTCCTTTCCCTTCTTCGTGAGAGGCACGGTAGCGCGGCCGGGGAGTTCGGCGATGATCCGCAACTCACGCACGAGCGACTCGGTCAGCGACCGGATTTCGGAGAGCGACTCGTCGATCTCGACGGGAGTGTTCCGGGCGATCCGGTCGAAGAGCTGCGCTTCACTCTCGTCGTTGGTGCTTCGTGTTCTGGCGAGGGCAGCCCGGACAGCCTGGTACTCCGCGTGAGTCTTGAGCGAGCTGAGAAGCGCGTAGGTATCGAAGACGATTGCTTCGGCGTTGGATTCGAGGTACTGGCGGCGAGCACGACCGTCCAACTTCCCGAGTTCCTGGACATGGTCCGCCACGTTCTTGCGGTATAGCTTCAACTGCTTGCGGATGTTGGGACCACTGGGAGCAATGGGCTCCCAGACAGAGTCTGTGATGGCGTCGAGTTCGCGGGTCTCCTTGACTGCCTCATCGACGGACTCCGCCAGCCCTTCAAGCTCTGCCCATTGCTCGTTTCGGATGGCCTTGAGCGTCTGCGGGGTCATGCTCGTGTCCGCTTCGGAGAACATCGACGAGACCCCGTCGGGGATGCTGCTGCACGGCATCATGTCGACCATCGCCGAGTTCTACTCCCGCAACCTCGCCACCGAGGTCTCCAAGGGCATGACCCAGAAGGCCATCGGCGGCGGTACGAACGGGCGCGCGCCCATCGGGTATCTGAACGTCCGCAAGCGCGACGAGCTCGGACGCGAAGTCCGCACCATCGAGCTCGATCCTGAGCGAGCACCGATGATCGAGTGGGCGTTCAAGGCCTACGCCTCGGGCAACTGGAGCGTCAGCCAGCTCCATGACGAACTCACCTCGCGCGGGCTGCGCAGTCTGCCCACGCCGAAGCGGCCGGCGAAGCCTCTGGCCGTGTCCACCATTCACCGGCTCTTGACCAACCCGTACTACAAGGGCGATGTCGTCTACCGAGGTACCCGCTACAAGGGCAACCACCCGGCGCTCGTGCCTGCCGAGGTCTGGTACCAGGTCCAGTCCGTGCTCACCGCGCACCAGTGCGCCGTCGAAGCAACCCAAGTCCACGGCCACTACCTCAAAGGCACCATCCACTGCGGCCAGTGCGGCTCCCGGCTCATCGTCTCCAACGCGAAGAACCGCCACGGCAATGTCTACTGCTACTTCGTGTGCTCCGGTCGGCACTCCAAGCGCACCGACTGCACGCGCCAGGCGATGCTCATCGAAGACGTCGAGAAGCTCGTCGAGGAGTACTACACCCGCGTCCAGATCACGCCGGCCCAGCAGGATGCCCTCGCAGGGATGCTCCATCATGAGTTCGACCGGCTCATGGCCGCTGAAACCGAGGAACTGGAACGCCTCAGCACCAACCGCGATCGGCTCGAAGGCGAGCAGGACCGGCTCATGCAGGCGCACTACGCCGACGCGATCCCGCTCTCAGTGCTCAAGCGTGAGCAGGATCGGATCGTCGCCGAACTCGACCAGGTAACCCGCCGCATCGACGCCCACTTCGGCGACTACGCCGACGCCCGAGCCCACCTCGACGACGCCCTCGGCCTGCTCGCCAACTGCGCCGACATCTACACCCGCTGCGACGACACCAACCGGCGTCTGTGCAACCAGGCGTTCTTCACGAAGGTCTTCATCGACGAGGACAACGAACTGCGCGTCCAGCACAACCGCCCCTTCGAGATGCTGCTCGATCCGCAGGTCAACGCCAACGCTCTAACCTGGGCCGCGGACGCGAACAAGGCCCGAACCTCGACCAACGTTTCCGTTGGCAAGGGTTCGAGCCTTGTGCGTGCGGTGGAGCTGAGGGGAATCGAACCCCTGACCTTCTCGATGCGAACGAGACGCGCTACCAACTGCGCTACAGCCCCAGACCGCCGTCCCCGGCGGACCAGGGGGACTTTATCAGCCCGCTACTGACCCGCCGCACGCCGGTAGGCGGAACGGGTCGGCGTGCCGAGTTCGCTGAGCTCGAGCTCCTCCTCGTCCACCTCGACCAGGGTCGTTCCCGCAGGTAGCGGGGGCGGCGGGGCCGGTTCGAGGCGAGGCAGCGCCGACTCGGGCTCGGCCTGCTCGTCGGCCTCCTCCGGACGCACCGTGCGGGGTTTGGCGGGGAGCACCCCCAGCGGCTCACCGGTGCCCTTGACCCGCTCGGGATCCTCGTCCTCGGCGACGAGGTCGCCCTCCTCCGGGCTGTCCTCGGGGTCGGGATCGCGCTCATCGGCCGCGGCGTCGAGCCGGCCATCCGGCTCCGGCCCGGTCTCCGCGAGATCGTCGCCCTCGGCCGCGGGAGACCGTTCGGTCTCACCGAGGGCGGCCTCCCGCCCACGGCGCGCCCACTCGTCCAGTTCGGGATCCTCGGCGGCGGACAGGCGGCGGGTACCGGCCATCCGGGCGGCCCGCCGCTCCCGGATCGCCTCCTCCAGGCGCACCTGTCGGCGCAGGTAGACCAGGTACCCGACGAGCATCAGGTCGACGACGGCGTGCAGCCACCACATCCCCGGCGTCGTGAAGACGGCGATGAGCGCGGTGGTCACCATGGCCGCGAGCAGCACGAGCACGACGCGCTGCCGGATGACGTAACGCGCCCGCGCCGCCAGCGCGGCGGCCTCCGGGTCGAACCCACCGCGGCCCGGCCGGTAGCGGGGTCGCGGACGTTCCCAGTGGGCGTCGTCGGACCCGGTGGGCACCTCCTCCTCGACAAGGGGCTCCGCCGTCCGCACGGCCGCAACCGGCGTCTCCTGCTCGGCACCCTCGCTCCGGATCGCCGCGGACCGCGACTGTTCCGCCTGCTCCACCTGCCTCACCTCCTGGGTCCGGCGCCGCTGGCCCGGCCGCTCGAGAACCCGGCCGGAGAGCGCCGCCGGACTAGGCCGAGCGACCTCCTGCTGGCGCCGAGCGACCGCGGGGACGAGGAGCAGCAGCCAGATCGCCACCAGGCCCGCGAAGATCAACGAGCTCGGCACGGCTGCATCCCTCCCCGAACGGCGCAGTCCGGCGCGGCCCCGGTCTCCCCCGCCAAGATCGCGCCACTGTTCACGGTAGCCAGCGGGGTCCGGGGATGCTCGAATCGACGCGCCGTGTCGGGATAGTTCGTTCGTTCAGGCGCCGTGCGGCCCTTCGACCCGCTCGGCGCGGCCACGCGCCACCAGTTGCGCGGCGAGGCCTCCCACCGGAAGTTCCTCGATGGTCAGGGCGAAGCAGAGATGGTCGCGCCACGCCCCGTCGACGTCCAGGTACCGGCTGAACAGACCCTCCCGGCGGAACCCGAGTTTCTCCAGCACCCGCAAGCTCGCACCGTTCTCCGGCCGGACGGTCGCCTCGATTCGGTGTAACCCCACCTGGACGAAGCAGTGGTCGAGGACCAGAGCGACCGCCGCGGTCGTCACCCCGGCCCCGTTCACCCGAGAGTCGCACCAGTAGCCGACGTAGGCCGACAGCAGCGGTTCGCGCACGACGTTGCCGATCAGCACCTGCCCGACCAGCCTGCGGTCGACGGTGATCGCGAACGGCAGCGCGGCCCCACGACGAGCGGCCGCGCGCAGCGCGGCCCACCGTCCAGGCCACTCGACGATGGAATGCCGCTGCACCCAGGTGCCCGGCGCGCTGGGCTCCCAGGGCGCGAGGTTGCGCTCGTCGCGGATCCGGATCTCCGACCAGGCCGCCCCGTCGCGCAGCCGCACCGGCCGCAGCTCGACGACGCCGACGGAGACCCGCAGCGCCCCCAACCGCGCGGGCCACCCGGGATGACGACCGGTCCGCGCGGGATAGGCGTGGGCCATCTGAGCGGCGCGGTCAGGCACGGGTCGGCAGGAACGCGACCGCCACCTGCTCGTCGACGCTCGCGTCGGTGACGTCCTCGGGGATCACGATGATCCCGTTCGCGTCGGCCACCGAGGACAGCAGGTGCCTTCCGGACACGCCGAGCGGCTGAACCAGGAAATCTCCGGTGGCCTGCTCCCGCAGCAGCCGGCCCCGGATGTACCCCCGCCGGTCCTTGGTCGACGACACCGGCGAGGTCAGCCGGGCGGTGAGCATCCGCCGGAACGGGTCCGGCTTGCCGAGCCCGACCCGGATCAGGGGCCGGACGAGGACCTCGAACAGCATCAGCGCGGTGCCGGGGTGCGACGGGAACAGGAAGGTCGGCACGCCGTCGGGACCGATCCTGCCGAACGCCTGCGACGAACCGGGGTGCATGGCGACGCGGGTGGCATCGAGCTCACCGAGACCGGTGAACGATGCCTGGATCTCCGCTCCGGCCCGGCCCGCGACCGCTCCGCAGACCACGACGACCTCGCTGACCGGCAGCAGATCCTCGACGGCCGCCCGCAGCTCCCGCGCGTCCGCGCGGACCAACCGGATGCGGGACGCCTCCGCGCCTGCCTCGCGGGCGGCGGCGGCGAGCGCGTGCGTGCAGACGTCGGGGACCTGCCCTGCGCCACCGCTGCGGGAGACGTCGACCAGCTCGTCGCCCGCGGACACCACCGAGACGCGGGGCCGCGGATGCACCAGCACCTTGTCCCGGCCGACGGCGGCGAGCAGCCCGATCTGAGCGGCGCCGATCACGGCCTCGGAGCGCAGCGCGACATCACCGGGCTGCACATCCTCGCCGACCCGACGCACGAAGGCCGCCGACAGAACCCCCCGGCTGACCTGCAGCCGGGCGGCGCCGCCGTCGGTGTGATCGACGGGGACGACCGCGTCCGCGAGGGTCGGCAGGGGCGCCCCGGCCACCACCCCGACCGCCTGGCCCGGCTGGAGCCGCAGCGGCTGCCTGGACCCGGCCGGGATCTCGCCGACGACCGGCAGCGAGACCGGTTCGCCCTCGCTGGCTCCCAGCAGATCGACGCTCCGTACCGCGTAGCCGTCGATCGCCGCCTGGTCGAACGCAGGCAACGGATGCGAGGCGATGACCTCCTCTGCGGAGCGCAGACCATAGGCATCGGAGAGGGCCACTCGCACCGGAGCCGGCCGAACCGCTGCTTCCAGGACGCGACCCAGCTGATCGTCGACCGATCGCACGTCCGCCTAGCCCTCCAGCCGCGCGGCCAGCCAGCTGCGCAGCTCGTCGCCGTAGTCGGGGTCGCGCAGCGCAAAGTCGACGAACGCGCGCACATAGCCACCGGGATTGCCCAGGTCATGCCGCTCGCCACGGTGCACGACCACATGCACCGGATGCCCCTCGGAGATCAACAGCGCCACGGCGTCGGTGAGCTGCAACTCGCCGCCCGCGCCGGGACGGACGCGGTCGAGCGCGTCGAAGATCGCCCGGTCGAGCAGGTAGCGCCCCGCGGCCGCATAGGTCGACGGTGCCTCCGCTGCGGGCGGCTTCTCCACCATCCCGTGCACGCGTTTGACGTCGGGATCCTCGGTGTCGGAGACCTCGAACACACCGTAGGCGGAGATCTCCGGGCCCGGAATGTCGAACGCGCACAACACGCTTCCGCCGCGTTCCGCACGGACCTCGGCCATCCGCGACAGCACTCCGGTCGGCAGCACCAGATCGTCCGGCAGCAGCACGGCGAACGCCTGCTCGTCGGCGCCGAGTGCGCCCGCCGCGCAGCCCACCGCGTGACCGAGCCCTTTGGGTTCGGGCTGGGTGACGGTCCGCACCTCGATCAGCTCCGAGGCGCGGCGCACCTTCGACAGCAGTGCCTCCTTGCCGCGTTCCTTGAGCGTCGCCTCGAGTTCGGGCTGCGGCGCGAAATGAGCGGCCACCGCCTCCTTGCCGGGCGAGGTGACGATGAGCAGCTGACGGGCCCCGGCTTGCGCCGCCTCGGCGGCGACCAACTCGATACCGGGAGTGTCGATCACCGGAAGGAGTTCTTTCGGCACCGTCTTGGTCGTCGGCAAGAACCGAGTGCCAAGGCCGGCGGCCGGCACCACGGCGGAGCGGAAGGGCAGCGGCTCACGCGGTGCCGAGGGTTCGCTCGCAGGCGCGCTCATGGTGGGCGAGCCTAACGACGTCGGTAGCGTGCGTGTGTGACGGCTACCGGGGAGCCCCCCCTTTCGGACGACTGCGGCCCGACCCCGACCGCGGCCAAGAACGAGCTGCGACGCAGGTTGAGCGCGGCGCGGCGGGCGGCGTCGCCGCAGCAGCGCGCCGAATGGGCCGCGGCGCTCGCCGTGGCGACCGGGCAACTCGCCGCGCAGACCGGCGGACCGGTCTGCGCCTACCTGCCCATCGGCAGCGAACCGGGCTCGGTCGCCGGGCTCGACGCGCTGCGCGCGGCGGGCCACGAGGTGCTGCTGCCGGTGGTTCCGAAGGTCGCCGGGCCGCTGGAGTGGGCCCGCTACGAGGGACCCGGCTCGCTGACCGAGGGCCCGCTGGGGCTGCGCGAGCCCACCACGGACCGACAGGGTGTGACGGCAATCACGAAAGCTCGTTTGGTGCTCGTTCCCGCGCTGGCCGTCGATCGACGAGGTGTGCGCCTCGGTCGCGGCGGCGGCTACTACGACCGCACACTTCCCCTGGCCCGGGCCGATGTCGTGGTGGCGGCGATGCTGCACGACGATGAGCTCGTCGACGAACTGCCGACCGAACCGCACGACGTTCGGGTCAGCGCCGTGGTCCGTCCGGCGACCGGTGTGACGCTGCTCGGCCGCGACGGCTGATGGCTGCGCGTTAAACTGGCACTCAGAGTGTCGGAGTGCCAATTGCGGAGGACCCCTTGCCGACCTACCAGTACGCCTGCACCGCCTGCGAGCACCGGTTCGAAGCCGTCCAGTCCTTCTCGGATGCGGCACTGACCGATTGCCCGCAATGCCAGGGGAAGCTGCGCAAGGTCTTCTCCTCGGTCGGGATCGTGTTCAAGGGCAGCGGCTTCTACCGGACCGACAGTCGGTCGGGTTCCAGCTCGATCTCCAACGGCGGCAAGCCGTCGACGAACGGTGGCAAGGAGCCCGCGGCCGCCGCCGCGTCGAGTTCGTCCGACTCGGGGTCGGGCAGCTCCTCGAGCAGCTCGTCGAGCAGCACTCCGGCCGCGGCCGCCTCCTGACGGCCAGGTCGGCAGCCACCCACCCGATCCGCACCGTGGTCGGCGGACACCGGTTGTCCACATGTCCGCTCGGCTATCCACAGCTCCACGTCGGCCGGACCCGCAGGCAGGCTGAGTCCCCTACCGTCGCCGTCGCAACGCGCGGAGGCGACGGGAGGCGTACATGCCGGGTACCAGCGGGACGTCCCGTGGCTCACGCGCGCTCGAACCTCGCCTCCGGCACCGGATCGCCGACCTGGTCCACGGCCCGGGCCGGCGGCGCCTGCTCCTGCTGCGGCGCACCGCGGCCGCCACGCTCGCCGCGTTCGCACTCGTTCTCGCCCTGATCCCGAGGGCCGCCCCGAGCGGGACCACGATCCTCGTCGCCGCGCGCGACCTCGCCCCCGGCACGACGCTGGCCGCGGCCGACCTCGCCGTGCGGGAGTGGCCCACCGATCTCGTCCCCGCGGGCGCGCTGCGGGCCCTGACCGACGCCGACGGCCGCATGCTCGCCGGCGCCGCCCGCGCCGGCGAACCGCTCACCGATCTCCGCCTGGCCGGTCCGATCCTGGCCGCCCGGGCAGTCGGCAGCGACGATGCCGTCAGCGTCCCGGTGCGGCTGGCCGATCCCGGCGTCGCGGGACTGCTCGCCCCGGGACGTGCCGTGGATGTTGTGACCACGGGTCCGACAACCGATGAACCGCTGGTCCTGGCCGGCGGAGCGGTCGTGCTGGCAGTGCTGCCGGCCGATACCGCACCCGGCGTCGGGGCGGGCGCCGCACGCGGGCGTCTGGTGCTCGTCGCGCTGCCGCACGCGGCCGCGACCCGGGTGGCGGCCGCGTCGCTGGCTCAGCCGGTCGCGATCACCCTGCGCTAGGGGTCACTCCCGACCGCATCCACCCCGGACCGCACTGCGGGGCAGGTTCAGCCCCGCTCGTGATGCGGTGGCCGGTTGTCCCGGAGCCACTGCTCGGCGGCCGGGGTGTCGTCGCCGTAGGCGGCTCGGTCCCCCTCGGGCAGCTCGTCGCGGGTGAGCGCGGGCAGCACATCACCGAAGATCTCGTCGAGCCGACGGCGCACGTCGTAGGGCAGATCTGCCACGTCCCCATCGTGCCACGTCGCGCATGTCGTTCCGGCGGTGCCGGTGGGCGCAGCTCGGACGCCGCGTGGGCCCGGGCGCCAACCGGGAACCGGACTCAGACCGAGCCCAGCCCGGACAGCTCGGCGATGACGTGCGAGACGAGCGGGGTCAGCGTCGCCATTCCGTCGCGCACGGCGGCGCGCGACGGCGCGAGGTTGACCACCAGCGTGCTGCCGGAGACCCCGACCAGTCCGCGGGACAGCCCGGCGTCGACCGCGCCCGCGGCGAGCCCGGATGCCCTGATGGCTTCGGCGATACCGGGGATCGGACGGTCGAGAACACCCGCCGTGGCGTCCGCGGTGACGTCACGCGGCGACACCCCGGTACCTCCGACGGTGATGACCAGGTCGACCCCGCCGATCACGGCGGTGTTGAGCGCGTTGCGGATCGCGACCGTCTCACCGGGGACCACGACCACCGCGTCGACGACGAAGCGGGCTTCCTCGAGGAGCTCCCGGACCAGCGGGCCCGTCGTGTCCGCACGTTCACCGTGGCTCACCCGGTCGTCCACGATCACCACGAGGGCCCGGCCGATCTGGGGTGGCGAGATCTCCATGCGCTCACCGTAGTGGGACGAGCACATTCCCGGCGTGCTCCCCGGAGGGCGACGGCTACCCGGTCGCCGTCCCGAGCGTGACCTCGACCGTCCGGCCCCGCAGCTCCACCGTGACGGCATTGCCGGGGACCTGCGATCGGACCGCGGCCTGAAGGTCGATCCCGCTGGTCACCCGCTGGCCACCCAGCCGGACCACGAGGTCCCCCGGCTGGATGCCCGCGGTCGCGGCGGGCCCGTCGGGAACCACGCTCTGGATTCGGGCGCCGGTGGCCGACGGGTCGTCCGACACACTGACGCCCAGCACGGCCCTGGTGGCCTTGCCGGTGCGCTCCAGTTCCTCGGCGATCCGCTTGGCCTGGGTGATCGGGATGGCGAAGCCGACGCCGATCGAGCCACCCCGGGCGCCGGTCGTCGCGATGGCGGAGTTGATGCCGACGACCCGGCCCTGCATGTCGACCAGTGGGCCACCCGAGTTGCCCGGGTTGATCGCGGCATCGGTTTGCACGGCGTTGAGCACGGTCGCCTCGCTGGCCCCGGACTCCCCGCCCACGCTCACGGCGCGGTTGAGCGCGCTGACGATGCCGGTGGTCACCGTGCCGCCCAGCCCCAGCGGGGACCCGAACGCCACCACCTGCTGACCGACCCGCAGGCCGTCGGAGTTGCCGAGCTCGATCGGAACGAGTCCCGAAACGTCCTGGGCGCGGAGCACGGCCAGGTCGGAGGAGGGGTCCCGGCCGACGAGACGGGCCTGGGCGATGTCGCCGTCCTGGAAGACCACCATGACGCTTCCGCCGTTCGCCGCGGACTCGACGACATGGTTGTTGGTGAGGATCAGACCGTCCGAGCTGAGCAGCATCCCCGAGCCCTCGCCCGCCGTCCGCTGGCCCGAGACCCGCAGCTGCACGACGCTGGACAGAACCTTCTGCGCCACGACCTCGACCGAGCCGACCGGCGTCGCCGCAGGGTCGACCGGCGGCAGCGGCTGGCTGAGCACCCCGGTCGATCCGCCGCTGCCGCCGCGGTCGGCCAGCGAGTAACCGACCCCACCGCCGACCGCGCCGCCGAGTACTCCGGCGAGCAGGGCAAGCGCGACGAGCGGACCGGCGCGGCGCCGGCCCGGCGGACCGGGCGGGGTGGGCGGAGTGGTCATCGGCGGCGGCCCGTAGCCCATCTGGTCCCCTGCCCCCGGGTGCCCCGGAAAGGGGTAGTAGGCCGGGGGCCGGCCGTCGGATCCGTCGGGCCGGGGCTGGAGGGGCTCTCCGGGATGGTTGTTCGCCATGACCTCACCGAGTCCGAGGGATCGCTGTGGATACGAGGGTAGAAGTCCGGAGCCGGGCGCCGCGGGCGCCCGCACTCATCCGACGGGCCGTCTGCCGGGCAGCCGCAGAACCAGCAGCGCGCCGCCCTCGGGAGCCTGGCCCGCCCACACCGCACCGCCGTGCCGCCCCGCCACCTGCTTGACGATCGCGAGGCCCAGCCCGGATCCGGGCATGGTCCGTGCGCCGTCCGCCCGGTAGAAGCGGTCGAACACCCGAGGCAGGTCCTGCTCGGCGATACCCGGCCCGGCGTCGGCGACCTCGAGCACCATCGTCCATTCGTCGACCCGGAGCATCTGCACTCGCACCCGGCCGCCGGGCGGGCTCCATTTCGCCGCGTTGTCCAACAGGTTGAGCACCGCCCGTTCCAGCGCCGTGGCGTCGCCGATGAGCGTCCACGGGAAGAGCTGCACGTCGAACTCGACGTCCACGGCCCGCCGCCGGGCCCGCTCGACGGCGCGCGCGACGATATCGGTGAGCTCCACCGGTTCGTGCAGCACCATCGGGGGGTCGTCGCGGGCCAGCTCGACGAGGTCCCCGACGAGCTGCGACAGCTCCTCGACCTGCGCCCGCACATCGTCGATGATCTCGGCGCGGTCCGACTCGGGCAGCGTCGGCGCGCCCGGCCGGGCGGCCGCGACGAGCAGTTCGATGTTGGTCCGCAGCGAGGTCAGCGGGGTGCGCAGCTCGTGTCCGGCGTCAGCGACCAGGCGCCGCTGTTGTTCCTGGGAGGCGGCCAGCGCGCCGAGCATCTCGTTGAAGCTGTAGGTGAGGCGCGCCAGCTCGTCCGACCCGCTGACCGGGATCGGGCGCAGGTCACCGGTCGCCGCGATCCGCTCGGTCGCCGCCGTGAGGCGTTGCACCGGCCGCAGCCCGGCGCGCGCGACGGCGAGCCCGGCCAGAGCCGCCATGAGCACGCCGATTCCGCCGACGATCGGCAACGCCGTCCCGAGGGTGGTCAGGACCTTCTGGGTCGGTTGGAGGCGCTGCCCGATGACGAGCGCCCGTCCGGACCCGGCCTGGACCGCGACCACCCGGTACGGGCCGTCCGGCGAGTCGGCGGTGCGCGTCGAGTACGGCTCGTAGCCGCGGGCGACGGCAAGCTCCGTGTCACCCAGCGGCGGCGCGGACGCGGCTCCCTCCGCCGACCGGGCCACGGCGTTGGCCTGGAGCAGCGCGATCCGGATGTCCCCGGCCCCGAGCACGTCCGGCGGGATGGTCGCCAACTGTGCCGGATCGGCCAGCTGGCTCTGCGCGGCCGCGTAGGCACGCTGCAGCAGGTTGTCGTCGAGAGTCGCCAGAATGCTGGCCCGCACGGTGAAGAACGCCGCGAGCGAGACGAGCACGACCGCGACGGCGGCCACCAACGCGGCCAAGATCCCGATCCGGGTGCGCAGCGAGACCCGGCCCAGCACCTGGTCGTGGCCGTGCGTCCCGGGGTTCTCCCCCGGCGCCGCGGCAGGCCCACGGGTGACCCAGGAACGGATCACGGCGGAGATTCTCGCAGGACATATCCGACGCCGCGCACGGTGTGGATCAGCCGTGGCTCGCCCTCCGCCTCGGTCTTGCGCCGCAGGTAGCCGATGTAGACCTCGAGCGCGTTGCCCGTGGTCGGGAAGTCGTACCCCCATACCTGTTCGAGGATCTGAGCCCGGGTCAGCACCCGGCGCGGATGCGCGAGCAGCAACTCCAGCAGCGAGAACTCGGTCCGGGTCAGCCTGATCGCGCGATCCCCGCGTCGCACCTCGCGGGTGTCCGGGTTCAGCGAGAGATCGGCGAACACCAGCGGTTTCACCGCGCCCGCCGCCGTCGCCGACCCGGCCTCGGGACTCCGCCTGCGCAGCAACGCCCGCAACCGGGCCAGCAACTCTTCGAGGGCGAACGGTTTGGGCAGGTAGTCGTCGGCTCCCGCGTCGAGTCCCGCGACGCGGTCGGACACCGCGTCACGGGCGGTGAGCACGAGGATCGGCAGTTCATCGCCGCTGCCCCGCAGCCGTCGGCACACCTCCAGCCCGTCCAGCCGCGGCATCATCACGTCCAGCACCATCGCGTCGGGACGCGACGTCGCAACCGCCTCCAGCGCGGCGTGGCCGTCACCGGCCAGGTCGACCTGGTAGCCGTTGAAGGCGAGCGAGCGGCGAAGCGACTCGCGCACCGCCCGGTCGTCGTCGACGACGAGGATTCGCATGCCGCCAGTCTGGCCCGGACGCATGAGAGGCGGCTGAGAGCCCCGATGATTCGTCCGCCGCGTTGCTCCAGACGGGGGAATATGCCGTGATGCTGATCCGCCGGACCGGTCCTTCGACCAGACGAAGGAAATGCCTGGTCAATTGGGGAGTTCGCGCCGGTTCCGGGGGCCTGTCAACGCAGCTTTTGCGGGCCCCCCGAACTCGTGGAACCCGTCCGTGACGTGCAAGTCATGGGATCATAGGTCCGCCAAGGGTGGCGTCGCGATCGCAGGATTCGGCCCAATTCGAGGTGGTTGGGCCGTCGTCGGTGCCACCGCCAATGCCTGCGCACCGGGCGTCCCGGTGTGCAGTTGAGTGCCGAGGAGGACCTCTCGTGACCGCTGCTGCGAAGGATCGGATTCGCATCGCGCTCCCAGAGAACTCAATGCGGTATGAGCAGGATTCGGAGTGGTGTCTGATCGACAGCCAAGACGGCTGGCGCGAGATCCGCTTCCATGACTATGCCGAGCTCTATACCATCACCGGCCTTTACGAGCGAGTGTTCTACGAGATACTGCAGTGTTCCTCGCCGTCCACCGTACGCACGATGCTTGTCGATGCAATGAGGCGTGCCGGGGCCGACATCGGCCGGTTGCGCGTGCTGGACTTCGGTGCGGGCAACGGAATCATGGCCGAGGAGCTCGTGAAGGCGGGCGTCTCCGGTGTGGTGGGCGTGGACATCCTGCCCGAGGCGCGCGACGCGGCGATGCGCGACCGCCCCGACGTCTACGAGGACTACCACGTGGTCGACATGGCTGCGCTGACCGAGGACGAGCACGCCGCCCTCGCGCGCTACCGGTTCACCGGGATGACCTCCGTCGCCGCCCTCGGCTTCGGCGACGCCCCGCCGGACGCGTTCCGCGAGTCGTACAACCTCGTCGAGGACGGCGGCTGGATCGCCTTCACGATCAAGGACACCTTCCTCTCCGACCAGGACCCGTCCGGCTTCAGCGCCCTGATCAAGTCCGCGATCAGCGACGGCACGCTGGAGGTGCACGCGTCGGAGACCTACCAGCACCGCATCGCGACCACCGGTGACCCGCTGCACTACAAGGCGATCATCGGTGTGAAGAAGTCCGACCTCCCAAGCTAGGCGCCCCAGCGTCCGCTCCCCATGGTCTGCCCGACCCGCGCCCGGCCGGGCGCGGGTCCGCGGCCGGGGCGAGGAGTCGTTGCCGGGGGATACCGTCCGCAGTCAGGCACCGGCGGCGTACGGCTAGGATCGTCCAGGTACGCCCTCGTAGCTCAGGGGATAGAGCAACGGTTTCCTAAACGTCGTGATCACGACCGCCGAGGCGTCACGGACGACCTGCTCGGACCCCCTCCCCGACCGCATGAACTGCGAAGACAGCACTCCGGACGCTCTCCGACCGTCTGTCAGTATCCGCGGCCGGGCCGGCATCTCTGTACGCGTCCGCGAAACAGTCGCGAACCGCCCGAAGATCACCCGAGCCTGCTTCCGAGTACCGCGGAGATGCGCTCGTTGATCGCATCGCGCTGCCCGTCGAGGCACTTCGCGTAGACCTTGTTCAGCACGTCCACCGAGTGCCCCGCGCGCTCGGCCACCTCGGCCGCAGGCACCCCGGCGTTGAGCCACGTCGAGACCGCCGCGTGCCTCAGGTCGTACGGCCGCGCGGCCAAGGGGGAGGCGACCTGCGCCGGCGTGAGCGCAAGCTCCCGGGCCGCATGCCACACCCGCGTGTACGTCGCCGAGCCGACCACTCCCCCACCGGGAGACCGGAACAGCCGGCCATCCGCCCCGACGCCGAACCGGTCGATGTGCTCACGCAGCGACAGCACCAGAGCCGGCGGAATGGGCACGATCCGCGCCTCTCTCGCGGCTCGGTGCTTCAGACCTCGCCGGTCGTGCACCTCGCCGGAGTCCGTCCAGCGCGACCCGGCTGCGGGACGCGACTCCCACAGCGTCAGCTCACCCCACCCGGTTTCCGGGAGCTTGCAGTCGGTCTCACGGATATTGATCATCTCCGCAGGACGGGCCGCCGAGTAGTAGATGCCCGCGAAGAAGCCGACCAGGTGAGCACCCCGAGTTGCATTCCGTCGCCCGACGTAGCTCAGCACGACGAACAGCTCGCGCGCCTGCCTGGGGTTGATCACCACGCGAGGGTCAACCTGTTCCACCCGCTTCGGACGCTTCCAGCGGAGATGCGTCACTGGATTCGAGACCAACAGCTCGCGCTCGACCGCGAACGCAAGCAGGTTGTGCACCACCGCCCGTTTGCGCCCGATCACCGTCGCTGCCGCAACCTTGCCGTCGAGGTTCCTGGCCAGGCCATCGAGCAGTTCCCGCGCCGCGCTCGCCTCCGCGAGATCACCAACAGGTCGCGACGACTTCGCCAACCAGTCAACGACGAGCCGATCTTCATCGCCAATCTCGTCCCGGCGGTCCGAGGGCGGAAGCACATGAACGGTCAGCATCCGTCGCAAGGCCGCGACGCTGGGACGAGCCGGCCCATCGACGACGAAGGCAGCGCAGGCGGTCGCCAACGCATCCACTGTGCTTCGCCGGGAGTTGGCCGCCTGGTCGGGCCACTTCATCGCCACGTACTCCTGCGCAAGCTGGACGAGGGTTGCGGAGTTCCTCCGACGCATCTCCGAAGCCGGCAGGCCGGACTCGACGTCGAAGGCCTCCCCTGCTCGCGCCGCCTGCATGAGTTGGGACCGTCGGTTGTTCGCCAACGCCTTCGTCACGAACCACTCGGAGTGCTGCTTGCCCTCCGTCACCCACCGGACGCCATACGGACGCGCCTTCTTCTTCCAATGCGCGATCTCCCAGAACCGCACCTGGTAGGTGGTAGTCATGCCGCACTCGGCAGCTCGTCGAGCCATCGCAGGAAATCCGCCCGCCGGATGCGCAGCTCACCGTTGGGGAGCCGGATCGCGGGCGGCGCGACACCGAGCTGACGCCAGCGGTAGAAGGTGTCTCGCGATACCCCGTTCAGTTCCGCGAGCACCTCCCGCACCGTCATCAAATCGGTTACCAGACGCCCCGTCATGCCGCCTCCCCCTCAGTTGCCGAACGGTTCTGGTCAGGTGGGTCGCCTGCGGCCTTGAGGGCGGCGTCGTAGTCGGCGCGCCAGCGTTGGCGTTGGTGGATCGCGTGCAGCAGCAGCACCGGCCGGGGTGGGACGTCGCGGTCGCCGGGAGCGGTGCGTTCCCATTCGAACGGACCGTCATCGACGGCGTAGGCCGGCTGCACGCCCGCGCGGTGGAGCAGTTGCCGAACGAACGCCGACCGCTCGGCGCGGTGGTCGGCCAGGGACTTGTTGGACCATTTGCGGGAGACCAGGACGCGGCGGCCGGCGAGGCCGAGGTGTTCGGGGCGGTGCGCCTTGCCCTTGCACACCCCCGGCGTGGTCGACGGGCGGGCGCCCTTGGGCTGCACCCCGTAGAGCAGCCAGACCGGGCAGCGCGGCGAGCACGGCGTGATCCGCAACTCGGCGACCAGGCGGCGGGCGTGCTCGCGTTGGCGGGCCGACGCGTCCTCACCGAGGCCGGCGGCCTGTCCGACGGACTTGGTGAGGTACTTGGTGAGGTAGCCGATGTGGCGGCCGGCTTCCTCGGTGCCGCCGAGGATGCCCTTGACGTGCACCTGCGCCCCGAACACCACCGTGTGCGCGGGGGTGATCAAGACCTCGGGGTCGGTGGCCTCCTCCCAGGTCGGCAGGGCCTCGCGGGTGTCCGGGTCAACGAAAGCTTTGGCCCGATCGTCCCAGCGCGGCAGCCGATCCCCCGAATATTTGATCTCGTCGTGGGGTGGCCACCACACCTGGTGGTAGGTCGCCGCGGCGATCGCTCGCAGTTCGGCGCGGGGGATGGTGCCGCGGATGGCGGCGTGGAAGTGCGGGGCACCGCGCTTCTGGGGTTCGACGGTGCCGAAGTACTGCACGTCCCAGCCGACGCAGCGCCGCGTGTTCTGCCAGAACCGGTCCACGATCTTCGGGAAGTGGATCGCGTCCCGGGCGGCCCGGCGGTAGTCGTACGTGCCGGGGTCGACCGCGGCCCCCTCGGCGTCCACCCGGCCGTACGAGTCGAGGGTGAGGGTCAGGAACGTCGAGGGCCGATAGCGCCCGCCGAACACCTGCCCGAGGGTGCGCTTCTCCACCGGCCGGCGCGGCAGGTTCGGTGCGTCCTGCCGACGCCGCGTCGAGCGCTTGACCGCGGCCCGGTCGGGCGGGTCGAGCGGGGCGAGCCGGCCCCGCACCCCAAGCGCCCGGAGTTCGGCGTCGATCTCGGCGACAACGCCGCGGATCTCCTCGCACTCGTCCTCATCGCCCTGCTCGCGGGCAACGGTGTAGGCGGCATGCAGGTCCGCCCGGACGGCCATCAGCTCCTTCTGCCGCGCGGTCGGGTCGGCCGGGGCGGCGACGGGCTCGTGCTCGAGGTGCCAGCCCTGTCGGCACTGGACCATCCGCAGCCGCCGAGCCTTGTCCGCGCACGGCCGACAGCGGTCCTCCCGGGTCGAGCCGCACGGCACCGGAACCACATCGACCCGCCCCGAGGTGAGGTCGATGCGACGCATCGCCAGCGGCCGGACGCACACGCCGTGGTCCTCGGCGAGCTGCCGGGCCACCTCGTCGGACAGCGCCAGGAGCGCCTTCTGCGCGCGGGTGAGCCGCTCCTGGTCGAGCGGCTGCCCGTCGGTCGGCGCGGGGATCTGGGTGCTGGTCATGCTGCGGCCTCCCAGCCCGGATGAGTGGGGGTGCCCGGACAGGCGGCGTCGGTGGCGGCGATGTGGTCGCAGTAGGCGCCGTAGCCGCCGATCCACGGCCCGCGCAGCCGCAGCAGGGGCAGCCCGGGGCCGGTCAGCAGGGCTACCCCCTTGGGGCTGGTGGCGTGGACGTCGGCCTGCTCCGGGGTCACCTCAGGGTGCAACATCTTGAGGGTGTTGATGTCGTTGACCGCGAACGACAGTCGGGTCAGGGCCTGGTCGCGTTCGAACGCGCCGACCACGTCGGCCTCGGCGCGCTGCACGATCGTCACGACCCGGATCCCGGCCTTGGCGCCCTCGGCCAGCAGCCGCGCCACCGACCGGTGCACCGCCGAGGGTTTGGCCCGGGTGTGCCCGACCAGCCGGCCCACCGCGGCCCACTCCTCCAGCACCACCACCAGCAGCGGGCAGGCGGGGCCGAGCGGCACGGTGTCGGCGCGGGGCGGAAGGGCGGCGATGCGCCGGTCCATCTCGGCGACCACCGCGGCGATCGCGTCGGCGTAGCGCTGCGGGTGATCGGTGCCGGTGACCCGCCAGCCGCGCGGGTGCGGCCCGAACGGGCGCAGCAGCAGCCCGGTGGGATCGATCCCAGCTATATCCACGTGCGGGCGGGCGGCCAGCTGGGCCAGCAGGCTGTAGGTCCAGGCCGACTTGCCCGAGCGGGTGGCGCCCTGCACGGTCAGATGCGTCAGCTCGTCGAGCGGGACGGTGACCGTGGCGGCGTGCTCGTCGATGCCGAACACCAGCTCGCCGGCCGAATGCGGGGGCAGGAACGGCACCGGAGCGGCCAGCGGATCGTGCTCGATCAGGTCGACCCGGACGTGATCGACCCCGCGCGGGCGCAACCGCACCCCCCAACAGCCCAGCCCGGCCGCGAGCTCGTCGGCCGCCTCGGCCAGGGCGGCGAGGGTCTGGCCGGGGCGCAGCCGCACGATCAGGTACGCCGGGTCGCCCAGACCCCGGCCGGGCTGGACGTGGGTCAGCAGCGGCAGCCCACCGGTGCCGAACCCGCCCAGCGGGGTGAGCAGCTTCTCGCCGAACCCGGCCCGTTCGGTCGCCTCGCGCCAGCGGGCCCGCAGGTCCACCCGGGTCCGCGCAGTCAGCCACGCGTCGATGCGCGCCTCGCCGCGGACACCCCGTCGCGCCCACAGGCGGGCCAGCCTGCCAGCCCACCGCGACCCGGTCTCGGTAGCCACGGTCCGTGCCCGCAGCGGCACGGACGGCATCGGCTCAGCGCGCACGGCGACCACCCCGCCGACCTCGCTCCCGCCCACCCCGAACGCGCTTGTCCGTCGCTGCCTTGTCCTCGTCCTGCTTGCGGGCGCGGCGGCGCTCGGCGTTGGCCCGGGTCTCGGCCCACCGCGCGGCCTGCGCCCCGGTCAGCGCGACCGGCGTCTCG
Source organism: Pseudonocardia hispaniensis (assembly GCF_042658695.1). Classification (NCBI taxonomy): domain Bacteria; kingdom Bacillati; phylum Actinomycetota; class Actinomycetes; order Pseudonocardiales; family Pseudonocardiaceae; genus Pseudonocardia; species Pseudonocardia hispaniensis. Next base: position 24,673 of record NZ_JBHSQW010000017.1, read on the forward strand.
ATGTACTCAGTGGTCCACTGCCCGAACGAACCCCGCTTGATGATCATGCGGCCTCTCCCCTGACCGGCTCCCACAGCGACAGTTGCGCCCCCACCACCGACACGAGCACCGGAGTGGCCGGGGTCATCGGCACCGGGTCGGGTGCCGGCGTGGCCCCCCGGTCACCGGCGTGTAGCGCGGCCCGTTCCTCCGCGGACATGCCACCGATCACGCCCCATCGCTCGCCCGGCTCCTCGGCGGCCATCGCGTCGCGCAGACACGCCGAGCGGACCGGACAGCCCGCGCACACCGCCTTGGCGCGCTCGACGGCGGCGGCCCCGGCCGGGCCGCTGTGGAGCGGGTAGAAGACGTCCGGGTCGACCCCGGGGCGGGCGCATGCCGCGTCGCGGCGCCAGTCCTGCCCAGCCACCTCGCGGATCATCACGCCACCCCCGGCACGTCGAGGCGATCTCCCATCGCCCACATCCCCGAGCCGCGCGGATCACCGGCGGCGCGAGCCCGCCAGTCCCGCGCCGTGTCCCGCCAGAAGCGCGCCCGCTGCTGCTCGGCGCCCCGAGCGGCCCTGGCCGCCCGGCCGTGCACGACGTGGAGGCCGCCGTCGAGGTAAGCCCACCGCTCCAGGACCCGCCACCAGCCGGCACGGCGGGCGCACACCAGGGCCAACCGGGCGGCCCGGGCCGCGTGCTCGGCGGGCGTGCCCTCGGGCATCCTCGCCGCCTGCCGGTGTTGCGCATCGCACTCCGCCAGCGCGGCGGAGACCTTCGCCGGCACATCGGCGCCGGCGGTCCTGCTCTGGTTCGAGGCAGTCATCTACCCTTGTGTCCTTCCGAACTTAAAGCCTGGTCAGGGCATCTGTGAGGAAGATCGGGAGGGGAGCCCGGTGGCCGCCGCGGCTCCCCTCCCCGCGCGGGTCAGGCCGCATCCGCGCGGGCGGCCTTCGGCGCCGGCCGAGCCGCCCCGGTCTGCGGGGCGCGCATCCCAGTCGCGCGCAGGCTGTAGGCCACCCGCGGCCGGCTCCCGTTCTCCGCCACATAGGGCGTGACCGTCAGGCCCTCGAACTCCACCGGCCGAAACGGCATCCCGGTCATGGCCTCCGGCGGCACCGGCTGATGCGAGGCCGAGATCTTCACCGTCACCGTCTTGGCGTCCTTGCGGGCGTCCGGGTCGGCGTCCAGCACCGACACCGCCCACACCGGCAGCCCGGACTCCTTGTCCAGCTGCTGCACCGGACGGCCCGCGCTGGACTTCTCCCAGTCCCGCACCGGCTCGACCTCGGACACGACGTAAGCGCCGTGCGGGAACACGTCGCCGTGGTTGATCTTGAATCGGCTGGGGATCGCCATTGCTGCTCCTCGTGGCTGCGGCGGCCATGTGGCCTATGCCAGCAGCCACTATAAGTGGCATATGCCACTTGGACAAGGGGCTCGCGCCGGTCTGGCTGAGGCCGCGTCAGCGGGCCAGCGGATACTCCTGCCGGAACTCCCAGCGATCCGGGGGATAGGTGGCCTCGTCGAACTGGACCGGCTGATCGGCCGGGTCGTACGCGGTCAGTCGGTAGACGAGCACTGCCGACGGTCGGGGGAGGTCAAGGAGTCGACGCTCCTCTGCGGTCGCGAGCCGAGCGGCGACCTGGTCGCGGGCGTACTCGGACTCGCGACCGGTGACCTCGGCGAGGTACCTGCCGGTCCCCCCGAGCAGCCGCTCCGGCTCCAGCAGGCGCGGGGCTTGTTCGGCCACCTGCGCAGTGAACCATGATGTCGACAGTTCGATCGGCCGTCCGCCCTCACCCCGTAGCAGCCGCGTCCGCCGGGCCACCCGGCTCCCGGCCGGGACCTGCAGAGCCTCGGTGACGTGGTCGGGACCGTTGACAATCCCCGTCGCGATGAACTCCACGGACTCCGCAGCGCCGTACATCGTGCCGTGGTCGCGGGCCCGCTCGTAGCGCTCCCGTGCGCGCGGCACTCCCGGCTGGGCCCGCACGTACGTGCCCGATCCCTGCCGGGACTCCACGAGGCCCTGAACTCGCAGCGACTCCAACGCACGCGCCGCGGTCGGCCGCGCCACCGACCACGCCGCGGCAAGCTCGCGCTCCGAGGACACCTCGTCGCCCGGGCGGAGGTCGCCGCGCACGATCTGGTCCCGGATATGACCTGCGATCTGCAGGTACTTCGGGAGCACCTTCTGAATCTCGGGCATCTGCCCCTCGCCGGGATCTCACTGTCCTATGCCACTAGCCAGCGTAGGCCTGTGGTTGGCGCTTGCTGTCTGTAGGGTCCGGTGAGTGCGGACACTCATCGTGGCCGCGGGTGGCGGGGGCGATGCGATCACCAGCGCCGCACTCGTCAGGCCGCTGCGCCTGGCCGATCCTCCCGTCGTCATGACGTACTCGTGGGATCGACTGATGGTCGACCCGCTGCCCGGGCCCCGCACCGCCAAGGACTTCACCGGTCTACACGAGCTGGCGCCGAGTGTGCTGGAGATCGTCGCGAGCACGCGCCCGGTCGCGCCGGCCGGCTCGTCCCTGCCGTACCTCGCCGCCGACCTCCCGGCTCGGCTCCTGCTGCTCGACCCGGCCCACGGCGCCGCCGGTCTCGCCGACCAGATCAGCGCCGCCGCTGCACACTTCCAGGTCGACCACATCGCGCTTGTCGATGTCGGCGGGGACGCCCTCACCACTGGCCACGACCCGGGCCTGCGCAGCCCGCTCGCCGACCAGCTGGCGCTCGCCGCCTGCCTCCGCACCGGCCTCCCGACCCGCCTGGTGATCGCCGGCCCTGGACTCGACGGCGAGGTTTCGTGCGAGGCGCTGGCTGAGCGACTCGCGCAGCTCGACGCTCAGTCACTTCCGAGCCTCACCGCAGCCGATATCCGCCGCGTCCGCCACGTCTTCACGTGGCATCCCTCCGAAGCCTCCGGGCTCCTGGCCGCCGCGGCGAGCGGACTCCGCGGCCGGGTCGAGGTGCGCGACGCCGGCGACCAGGTCGAGCTGACCACCGCGACAACGGACCTACGCGTGGTCGACGCCAAACGCGCATCCACGCTCACTCCCGCCCGCCACCTGGAACACACCACATCGCTCGACGAGGCCGAGCAGATCATCCGAAACGTGACCGGGATATCCGAGATCGCGTACGAGACCCGCAAGGCGGATCGACTCGGCCGACGTCATGCTCGCCACCCCGATGTGGCCGACCTCGCCCAGGTCGACCGGCACGCTGCCGAAGCCCGACAGCGTGACGCCGACTACATCAGCGTCCGACGCCTGTCCGAACTGCTCGGCGCCACCAGCCTCGACGCGTTCGCCGCGCTTTCAGCCATGCTCGCGGCCCGCCGACCCCACGCCTACGAGTCCTCGGTATACCGCACGACCGCGGCGCCGTAGGCCTCCATCGGTCAGGATTCGACGCGTGGCCCGTCACAGCTCCCACCCGTGTCCCGCGCCGAGGCTGCCGAATTCGGCTCCATGAGATCAAGGCGCCGCCTGCGGCGGCGCGGGCCGGCCACGCCGCCCCCGCTCGGCTCGCGCCCTCCTGCCTCCGGCCCGCGCGCGGCCGGCGGAACCGGCTACCCGGCCCTGCCACGAAGGAGCGCCCTGTGCTCACACACCGGCAGACGCGCCATGATCGCCGCATGAGTGCCGCCGACGCCACAGTCGCTGTCCAGCTCACGGCCCGGTCGTGGTCCGTCATCGACGCGACGATGGACAACACCGCCGCCAACGCCCGAAACGGCCTCGACTACGCGACCGAGGATGTCGCCTTGGCAATCCGCCAGGCCGGGCAAGAGCAGGTTCCGTGGGTTGACGGCCAATGGCCGCCCATGGAGCAGATTCTGACGATTCGTCTGTCCACGGCGGACTGGAACTTCGCGATCGGCCAGGTGAGGCAGTCGCTGGAGCGGCCAGTCGACGACGAGACGGAGTCGCTGGAGCGGACCGTCCTCGAAGAGGTGACGCCCCAACTCGGCTGAGTCGGCCTCTCGGGCTCCGCCCGCACCCGGCACCGCTTAACGATCACCTCCACGAGGTGGTCTGATACGGCGTTCCGCCGCGCCCGAACGTGTCAGCTCCGTATGGGCGCCCTATGTGGGATTCCGTCCGCTCTGCTCGTTCCTATGCGTGGACAAGTGCATCTGCAGCGCGCTGCGCACAGCCAGCGCAGATGAAGACACCGGGTCCCGGGAAGAGCCTCCCAGCTTGCTCCGCCCTCTGCCCGCAGAACGAACAGCGCGTCAAGGGGACAGCCCACGGCCGCTTCCGACGAATACGCAGCGTCGCCAGCCTCATGAGCCCGAGGCTACGCGCAGATGACCAGGGAGCGCCCGTGCGCGGCCGGCGGCGGGCACGGCTACCCGAACCGCCACAAGCCGACGCCGTCAGCATCCTCACCATGCGAGACATCCTCGTCGGGCAGCGACCTCTGTCCGCCACCGTTGAGATCAGACGGCAGCAGGACCCGTGGCTCACGAACGCCGGCGCACCCGTCATCCGGGCCGTCGCCCCGCCGTGCCTTCGCCTTGGCTCGCCCTCTGCCTATAGCACGCATGACACTACTGCTGTCGCGCCCTCTGGTCGACGGACCATAAACCCGGGCTCCGCCCGGACCCGGCACCGCTCGGAGATCAGGGGAAGTGCGGAGGCGGTGGTGATCTCCTCACGGCGAGCCCAAGGGCAGCCTGCCCGAGGGGTGGAGCGCAAGGTGGGAAGACGTACCTTGCGCTCCACC